>CAZHTZ010000119.1:0-13364 GCA_964535455.1 uncultured Caldilineales bacterium | reverse complement strand
AGCGGTCGGTGGTTGACCGTCAGCGGTCGGTGGTTGACCGTCAGCGGTCGGTGGTTGACCGTCAGCGGTCGGTGGTCGACCGTCAGCGGTCGGTGGTCAGCGGTCGCCGGTCGGCCCGACGCACGGTGCGCCGGAGACTGGTTTTCAGGCAGACGAGCCACAGATCGCGCAGCTCGGCGAACACCGGCAGGCGCCAGCGCAGCCAGAGCAGTTCGTAGATCAGATAGCGTAGGAGAAAGCCAAACGCGCCTATCAGATGCATCAACGCCACCGAGGGCGCTCCAAAGCGTGAGCGGAGGTCCTGGTCAAGTGAGTCGATGTTGAGGGCGTGGAAGGCGGCGCCGCGCTGGCGCGTGCTGCCGCCAATATGATGAATGACGCTGACGGCCGGGTCGCAGACCACCGCATAACCTGCCCTGCGGATGCGGCGGCACCAGTCGACGTCCTCAGAATACATGAAGTAGCGCTCATCCAGCGGTCCGGCGGCAGTCGCCGCCTCGCGGCGCGCCAGCAGACAGGCGCCCGACACCCAATCGACCCGCAAGGGCTGACCGCGCTCGTAGGCCGCCTGGGGCAGCCACAGCCCCCGGAAGCGCTGCGGAAACAGGCGATAGAGAAAGGTGGCGTAGTTGAAAATGGTGTGTGGCGAGGGGTCATAGCCTGCCGCGCCCCCCTGGGTCTTGCCGCGTTGGCCGATGAGGTGGGGGCCCGCCACGCCGACCTCCGGGTGCTGATCGAGATAGGCCACCATCCGCGCCAGGCTGTTTGCCGGCAACTCGGTATCGGGATTGAGCAACAGCAGGTAGCGACCCTGTGACCGGGCGATACCCTGGTTGTTCGCCGCGGCGAAACCGTGGTTCTCGCCGTTTGCCAGCACCTGCACCCAGGGAAAGTCCTGGCGCAAAAGGCCCAGCGAGCTATCCGTGGACGCGTTGTCCACAACCCATGCTTCCATGGCCAGCCCCTCAGCGGCCGCCGCCAGCGAGTGCAGCGCCGCTGGCAGATAGGCGGCGCCGTTCCAGTTGACGATGACCACGGAAACATCGGGCCGGGACGCCGGCCCCTCGCCGCCGATGGCCCTGCCGGCAGCGGTCACGGCACGGTGCGCGTCGGTCTCCATGCTGAGTACGCCGTGTCAGGCCACATAGCCCAGGCCCTGAAGGCGTTCACGTATCTCTGCTTCATCCTCGACGGTCAGCGCGAAGTCAGACTCTCCGCTGATCTGCTCTCCGTCTTCCTCGTAGCGGATCGGGCGCTGCGCATGAGCCGGGGTCAGGACTTCGGTCAGCACACGACCATCGATGGCGCCTGGAATGGGCACGTCAAGCAAATGGAGGATGGTTGGAGCCAGGTCGATCAACTGTGCCTGCACCAGACGGGCCCCGGGCAGGATGGCGTTTCCGTAGAGGATGCACATCCCTTCCATGATATGCGTGCCGGTCTGGTCGAGCGCATAGGCGGCGCCGTGACGACCGAACTTCTGTTTGGTTCCGAAAAGGGGTCCGTCCGGCTTGCCCTCGTAGTCCTTTGTGGCCAGGTACTTGTCATCGGTCCAGCGGATGAGCAGGTCGGGAGCGCGGTCGAGAAGAGAACCAGTATAGACTTCGTCGCGGCGCAAAACCTCAACCACCATGCGCTCACCTGTATCGGGGTCACGCAGTTCCAGCAGCGCTTCTGTAATGTCGTCGATCACGGCATCAACTTCGTCCGCGTCGACGACGCCCATCGGGTCGCGCCCTTTGATATTCAGGTTGATGTTTCCCAGATTGCCGGCCGAGTAGGCAAGCGTTTGCGCCCAATCCACCTCAGCCTTGTCGATGAAGGTCTCGACGGCGGCGTGAGCGCCGGTGAAGCGCTTGAGATAGCCCTTCACGCCGACGGGCAGAAAGCGCTGCGCCAGGTAGAGCGTCTGGCGCACCCCCAGGCGCGCCACGTGCCGGGCGCGGTCGCCCAGGCTCAATTCCTCTCCCTGCCGGAAGTGCAACCACCCTTTCTGCGCCAACCAACGGTCCAGGTAGACCGTCTTGACAATGGGGCCGGCGCCATGGTCAGACATGACGATCAGGGTCACATCGGCAGGCAACTGGTCCACCAGACGCCGCAGATGCCGGTCGATGCGCCGGTAGACCTGGAGGATGGCATCGTGGTTGGGTTGCGCCGGGTCGGCCATGAGATGCCACGAGCAGTGCTGGATGGCATCAGTCTCCATCTCAACCCACATGTAGAAATCCAGCGGCTCGCGGTCCAGTGTGCGCCAGAGCAGCTCGAAACGCTTGTCGATGCCTTCCAGCGTCTCGGCCAGGTACTGGGCGTGTGACTTGCCCACCGTGCTGACGGCGATGAAGTGCACGTCGTTGACCGCCGCCTTCAGCTCCGGCGGGTAGGTATAGGGCGAATCCAGGCCGGGCGTATCGAGGCCTGAGATCAAGAATCCCTGCACCGGTTCCGGGGGAAAAGTCATGGGCACGTTGACCACACCCACCCGCCGGCCCGCATCGGAAAGGATCCGCCAGAGGCTGCGGCCCGAACGCCGGGCGGCATTGGTCAATTCCTGGTCGTAGGTGCCGGGGATGCGGCGGGCGAAATCGAAAATGCCATGCTTCCCCGGGTTCATGCCGGTGATAAAACTGGACCAGGCCACGGCCGTCAGGAATTGCAGGGTCGAGCGCAGGCCGCCAAAAGCGCCCTCTGCCTGCAGCCTGGCCAACGTGGGCAGATGCCCGGCATCAATCCAGGGCTGCAAGAGCGTCCAGGGCACACCATCCAGACCGATGACCCAGACGCGGGGAGACGCCTCGGGATGGGACCCAGGTCGACGTGTGAATTCGGAACGTGTCATGACGCGGAGTCGAATGGGAAGCCAGAAGGAAATGATCTCAAGAGCAAAGTGTCATGGTAGCACCGGCCGGACTGGGCAACAAGACGGCGGCCCCATCAGTAAGCAGAATTCGCCAGCGTGGGCGGGCGCAGCCTAACCAGGCTCTTCGCCGACGACCATCTGCAACTGCATCGCCTTCCCATTACGGAGCAAGTCGAGCTTCACCGTCTGGCCGACCTCGGTGCGTTCCTGCAGGTGGGCGTCCAGATCATCCCACGAGCGCAAGGGGACGCCGTCGATGGCCGTCACAATGTCACCACCAACCATCCAACGGCGGTTGCCCACAATCTTCTCGTCGGTAGCCCCGCGCAGGCCCGCCTGCTGGGCGGGCGAGTCCCGATAGAGTTGGGCAATCAGCAGCCCTTCCTTCACTGGCAGGTCGAGCGCCTGGGCCAGAGCGGGCGTCAAGGCATACCCCAATTGCTCGATGCCGAGCCAGGGATGGCGGAAATGTCCGGACTGGATGAGCACGGGCACCACACGCTTCGCCTTATTGATCGGGATAGCCAGTCCAACGCCCGAGTTCACACCCGAGGGCGAGTAGATGGCCGAGGTGATGCCGATGACGCGACCGCTGGAGTCGAGTAGAGGACCCCCCGAATTGCCGCGGTTGATGGCGGCGTCGGTCTGGATCACCCCGCGCAGCACCTTGCCATCGTCGAACTGCACGGTGCGGTCAAGGGCGCTGATGATACCTGCTGTAAGCGTGCGCTTGAACTGGCCGAAGGGGTTGCCGATGGCCACGGCCACCTGACCGACCTCCAACGCCGCCGAATCACCCAACGGCAACGGTTGCACCCCTTGCGGCAGGGAGTCGACCTTGAGCACGGCCAGGTCATTGGCCGGGTCGCTGCCCACCACCTCGGCGGGCATGGCCAGGTCGTCGGCAAAGGCGACGACGATGCTCTGCGCGTCCTGGATGACGTGGTAATTGGTCAGGATATGACCCTGGTCATCCCAGACGAAACCGGAGCCCGAACCGCTCTCAGGCACGTTGCCGAAGAAGAAATCCGGTCGCATGACCTGGGTGGTGATGTTCACTACCATAGGGCCGGCGGCGCGATAGAGGCGTATGAGCCGCTGTTCGGAGTCGCCGTCCGCGCTAGAGATTGCGGCAGGTGGAGGCTGGGGCGTGGCTGTGGGTAGGGGAACGGCGGCGAGCGCGGGCGTGACGCTGGGCTCACGGAGACGGTCTCCGGCCAGGGCTGCCAAAGCCGGCGCCCGGCCTGTCAGCCAAACGCCCGCCCCGACACCGCCCGCACAAGTACACAGAAGCAGCAAGAAGAGAACGAAAACGCGGAAAGATTGTCGCGACATGAGTAGAGAATCCCGGACATCTGGCGCCATGCTATAATGCCTGCGGCCCGGTCCAAGCATACACCTTGTCTATGACCACATCCAAGATCGCAGCGCGTCCAGCCCCTTCCGCCTGGCCTTTCATCTGGCTGGGAGTGGTGGCGCATCTCATCTGGGGCAGCTATCCGGTGCTGGCGAAGGTGGCCCTGACCGGCGTGCCCAAGTTCTCACTGGTGCTGCTGGCGTCTCTGGGCATCACCCTGGCGGGCTTCGCCATCATGCGCTGGCATGAAAAATGGCATATGGGCCGGGCGCTGCGCGTCCTGGCCTCAGAACGGGCGTTGTGGCTACTGGCCCTATTTGTGGCCGTGCGCGCCATCACCAATATCATCGCCATCGACCTCACACGCTCAGTCTGGGTCCAGCTTATCTACACCCTGACGCCTTTCGCCGTGGCTATCCTGGGCGCCCTGTTCTTCGGCCAATCCGTCCCGCGCTACACCTTCACCGCCCTCTTCTTTGCCACCCTGGGCGGGGTTCTCTTGCTGGTGGAAGACTGGTCAAGCGTCTTTGCCGGGTTCAGCCACCGCGATGTCCTGGGCATGGGGGTGGCGCTGGTTTCGACCCTGGCGCTGGCCACCTACTTCCAACTCGTGCGTCGCTGCCGCCTATCGCGGGCAACCGACGGTCTCATCCTGTTTCAGCAGGGCATGGCCATGACAGTGGGCTTCGTCATCATGACGCTCCTGGCCGGCGAGGACTGGAGCGCCTGGGGCAACGCTTCCACGGAAAGCCTGCTCGCCGCCCTGGCCGTGATCGGGCTGGTGCAGGTGGGTGGCAACCTGATTCAGGTCAAGGCGGTCGGCGGCACCAATCCCGCCCTGGTGACGAGCACAATGCCCCTGCGACTGGTTTCGACCCTGGCGCTGGCGGGACTCCTGCTAGGCGAACACCTGACCGCGCCCACGCAGTGGGCCGGCGCCGCCATCGTTGTTGTGTCGGTCTCCGCCTATCTCTGGGTGCAACGATAGAAGGTTGAACGTTTGAACGTTTGAACGTTTGAACGTCGCAACCCGTCACCTCTTCATGGACGTTGGCTTTCTCCTACGAGGGCTGATCCTCGGTTTCTCCATTGCGGCGCCGGTCGGTCCGATCGGCGTGCTTTGCATCCGGCGCACGCTGGCCAACGGTCGCACTTCGGGCCTGGTTTCGGGGCTGGGTGCGGCCAGCGCCGACGCCATTTATGGTTCGGTCGCTGCCTTTGGTCTTACCGTGATCTCGTCGTTCCTGGTCGAACGCCAGACCACGCTTCGCCTGGTGGGCGGGCTCTTTCTGCTCTACCTGGGTGTGCGCACGCTGCTGGCCCGCCCCGCCACAGAGACGACCGTCATCGCCAGCACCAGCCTGGGCAGCGACTATGCCACCACCTTCTTTCTAACCCTCACCAATCCCATGACCATCCTTTCCTTTGCGGCAGTGTTTGCGGGGCTGGGGCTTACGGCCGGCGCGGGCTATGGGTCGGCGCTGCTGCTGGTCCTGGGCGTGTTTCTGGGCTCGGCCCTATGGTGGCTCCTGCTCGTGACCATCGTCAGCCTGGTGCGCCACCGCCTCACAGCCACCAGCTTGCGTTGGGTCAACATTGCTTCCGGTGTCATCATTACCGCCTTCGGCCTGATCGCCCTCGGCAGCCTTCTATAACGCATCGTCCAGCCACACCATCTTGGCGCCTGGTCTGTGGTGCGTCCGCCAGGTCAGGCAGCGCTCGCCCAGGGCGCCGGCGCGCTCATAGTAGTCCGGTTCGTGGCGACGCCCGCGTTCCGCTTCCACATAGGGCTTGAGCTTCATCCAGGCCTTCACCACCATGGGGTTCATCCAGGGCATGATCGTCGCTTCGGGGATCCAGTTCTCCTGGGTGAGGAACGCGACGCGGTCGAGCGAGTTCAGGACCGTCTTCATGGCGTCACGGTCCTGAACAGACAGCGTCGCCTGTCCCCCGGCGGCAAAAGCGGGCAGGTGCTGGAACACATGGCGCCGGGCGGCGATGTTCTCGGCCGAGTTCAGTTCCTGAAACAGCCTGTCGGCGATCTCGACGTGACGGCTGCTGGCGCTCTCATTGATCTCCTTGTAGGCGACGAAGCCGGCGCCGACCACCGCGGCGGCAGCGACCGCCGTCGACAGCGCCTCGATCATCAGCCAGAGGCTTGTGTTGACGCCAACCAGGTGCAGCACAGCCCATACCAGGACGAGAAACAGCACCCAGACGACAAAGCCGGCCCCGGTGAGGATCAAGATCAGGAGGAAGGTGAGATACTGTGACCAGCGCTCTGGCATGGTGTGTGTTCTCCGGCGGTTGAACCTGAAATGGGGAGGTGGCCGTGCCCTAGGCGTGAGTATAGAACAGGCGCCGCATCGTGACAATGCGTGTCCTGTAGACGTTGCCCCATCCCCCGCTGCATGCTATCATACGTGAGAAAGCTTACCATATGCTTTCCGCGCTCGATCAGAGCCTTCGACCTCCGACCTCTGATCCCTGACTTCTGTCCTATCCTGTGCACGCGGCCGTTCCCACCACGCCCACGCTGCCACGCAGCGAGCGCTTCGTCTCTCCCTACCTGCCGGTGTACGCGGCCCTGGGGTTGGCTGCGGGTGTCTGGCTGGGTGACCGGGTGCATACCGCCGGGTGGGTCACCTGCGCCGGAGAGCGCCTTGCGCCCACAGCCCGTGGTGGCTGTTGGCGCCGCTGCCCATGCTGCTCCTGGTTGCCGTGAGGGGTCGTGCTCACCGCCGGGTGTTGATTCCGGTCTTGATCATGGTGATGATGCTGGCCGGCGCCTGGCGCTACCTGGGGCACCCTTTTGAGTCCTGCTGGGGGCCCAGTGACCTTGCCTACTACAACGGTGATTCTTCCTCCGGCCGGCCGGCGGTGATCGAGGGCATCGTCGACGACTATCCCGACCTGAAACCTGGTTTTTCGGAGTATCGGGTGCACGTCGATACGCTCTGGCAGCGAGAGGATCGCCTGCCGGTGGCCGGGGTCGTGCTCGTTCGCACCGCTTCTGACCAGCGGTTCCAGTACGGCGACCGCCTGCGCCTCCGCGGCGCCCTCGTCACGCCGAACGTCTACCCGGATTTCGATTATCGCCGCTACCTGGCGCGGCAGGGCATCCATACGATCATCCGCCGTCCGCAGGTTGACTGGCTGGCCGCCGGTCAGGGACATCCTTTCTGGACGGCGCTCTACTCCCTACGGGCGCGGGCCAGCGCTCTTCTGTACTTTCTCCTACCAGAGCCCTACGCCGCCCTGGCCAATGGCATGATCCTGGGCATCGACAGCGGCATCCCGGGCGAACTCGATTCCGACTTCAAGCTCACGGGCACGAGCCATGTGCTGGTCATCAGCGGCATGAACATCGCCGTGCTTTCAGGATTCCTGCTGGTTGTCACCCGGTGGCTCTTTCGCGGACGCAAGGGTCCGGCCACGGCGTTGACCCTGCTCTGCATCCTTCTCTACACACTACTGGTGGGCGCCGGCCCGTCGGTGGTGCGCGCTGCATTCATGGGCGCGCTTGTTGTCGTCGGTCTCGCTTTGGGCCGCCCGAGCGTCGCCCTGATCAGCCTCTTCCTGGCGGGATTGGCCATGGTGCTGCTCAACCCGCTGTGGCTCTGGGATGTGGGCTTCCAGCTTAGCTTTATGGCTACGCTTGGCCTGGTGCTTTTTGCCGGACCTTTGCAGCGGCGGTGGCAGGCGCGCATGGGCGAGCGTCTTCCCCGCCAGGTAAGCGGCATCCTGACCGAGGGACTTCTTCTTACGGTGGCCGCGCAGATGACGACGCTGCCCTTGCTCGTGCTCTATTTTGGCCGGCTCTCCCTGATCTCGTTCGTGGCCAACCTCCTCATTCTGCCCGTGCAGCCGCCCATCCTGCTGGCGGGCATGCCGGCGATCTTTGGCGGTTTCCTCTACCTGCCACTGGGCAGGCTTATTGCTCTTCTACCTCAAGCCTGTTTGTGGTGGACGACCGCGGTGGTGCAGCGGCTGGCTGACGTGCCCTACGCCTCCGTGGATGTTGGTGCTTTCGGACGCCTGCTCGCCACGATCTACCTGGTCGTTCTTGGCGCCGGCTTCCTCTGGTGGTTGTTCCGGCAGGAGCAGCAGGCGCAGACTCTGCTGCCCGCAGGCTGGGGTTCCCCGGTGCGCTGGGGGGTGGCTGTGGCGGTGCTGGCCACCGTGCCGGTCTGGATGGGCGCCACCTACGGCGAGAGCCAACCGGATGGACGGTTGCACCTCTATCTGTTGGGGCGCGACCAGGCCGCCGCTTTTCTTCTGGTCACCCCGGGCGGTCACCGCGTTCTGCTCGATCCTGGCCGCCAGACCCCAGACTACCCGCTGGCCAACGTCCTCAATCAACTCCCCGGCGTCGAGCCTCTGGACCTGGTCATCCGTACGCGTCCTGGCAGCAATCCGGACAGTTCGCCGCCCGCGGGCTCGGTGCTTGAAGCAACGAACCAGGCGCTGCAGCCAGGCGCCGGCCTGAACCTGGGTGACGATGTCACCCTGACGGTCCTGCAGGCGCCCGCGGATGAACACGACTCGCTGCTGTTTCTGCTGCGCTACAGGGACTTCACTACCCTGATTCCTTTCGAGAACACCCAAGAAACCCAGATGGCCGTGGCTGCGCAAGTGCCGGCAGGCCTGACGCTTCTGCCCGCGCCCTACCCCGGCACGGGCGCCTGGCCCAACCCCGATCTGCTCGCCCATCTGCGCCCACAGGTGATCCTGGTGCCGTCCGGCGTCACCTACCCGCCCGGCGTTGTCAAGGTCCTGGCCGCCTACACGAACCTGACGTCCATCCCCGCCGATGCGGCGGTGGAAATCATCAGCGACGGCGCCACCTTTGCGCTGCGAGTCCGACCCTACGGCGCCGATGTGGCCGAGGCGGGGCGGTAGAACAGTAGAGTTAATGCGGGTGGGCTGACAGGCGATCCATTCTGCTAGCCCGATAGACCGATCCGATCGACCAACAAAGCAGCCACACCCTCAGCCTCTTCCAACCCAAATTGGGGCACAGGCAGTGGCAGTGACTCGTCGGTCACGAGTGCAAGCAGCTCGTTCACCGTGCATAGCAACTCGGGCGAGTGGCTGGCCCGGTGGATCTCGATCTTGGGGTAGGGACCGCGCTTGTAGCCCTCGGTGAGCACTAAATCCAGTCCCGCAAAGTGAGCGGCCACAAGGCCTTCCAGATCCACCGCACCCTCCTCGCGGCGGAAGACAGCAACCTGGATACTGGAGGCCCCTACGACCACCTCGGCGCCGGCCTGGAAGTGGCGGAAGGTGTCCTTGCCGGGCATGTCGAACAGGGTAGGGTGGCCGTGATGTTTGATGACGCCGATGCGCAGCCCTCGCGCCCGGAGCGCCGGCACCAGCTTCTCGATGAACGTGGTTTTGCCTGCGCCAGATTTGCCGACGATGCTGACGACGCGCGGGTGGTTGTTCATGCGGCGGAGAATGAACCGCTGGGTGAGGGTGGCAGGCTGGTCGGGCACGAGGGCTTGGGGAAGGGGTGGCAGGGCTGCACGAAGCGCGCCATCGCCGGTTTGGTCTACAGGCCGAGAACGACGGCGGCGATGCTAAAGTAGATGAAAAGACCCGTGGCATCAACCATCGTGCTCATCAACGGGCCGGAGACGAGGGCGGGGTCGATGCGCAGCTTCGTCGCCAAGAGCGGGAGAAGCGAGCCAAGCGTGTTGGCCCAGACCACGATGGCGAAGATGGCCAGTGCGACCGTCAGTGAGAGAGCAGGACCGGACCCCCAGGTGAAGGCGCGCACGTAGGCCAAAGTTGCCATGGCGACGCCCAGCAGCAAGCCAATGGCGATTTCGTGCCAGAGCGTTTTCAGAGCGTCCCGCCACTCGATCTCACCCACCGCCAGGGCGCGAATGATGGTGCTCGTGGTCTGGGAGCCGGCATTGCCGCCGGTGCCGATAAGCAAGGGGATGAAGAAGGAAAGGGCGACAACCGCCTGGAGCTCACCTTCGAAATGACGCAGGACGCTGCCCGTGAGCGTCGCGGTGATGAACAGGAGCAATAGCCAGCCCACGCGCTTGCGCATGACCATGAACGGACCCGTTTCCAGATAGGGATGGTCAAGGGGCTGGGCACCGCCGAGGCGCTGGATGTCTTCGGTCGTCTCATCTTCGATCACGTCGATCACATCGTCGACCGTGATCACGCCCAGCAGGCGGTTCTCGGTATCCACCACGGGCAGAACGGTCAGGTCATAGCGGCTCATGATGCGCGCCACTTCCTCCTGGTCGGTCCCTACCGGCACCGCGATGACCTCAGGATCCATGATCTCGATCATGGCGGTATCAGGCTCGGCGACGATGATCTGGCGCAGATCGACGACGCCCACGAGATGCTGTTGCAGGTCTACCACGAAGATTTGGCTGATATCTGCTTGAGGTTTCCAACGGCGAAGGGCGGTGATGGCTTCTGCGGCTGTGGTCCGGCGGCGCAGCGCCAGGAAGGCCGACGTCATCAGGCCGCCGGCACTCTCATCCGGATGCAGCAGCAGAGGCCGGACTTCGGCGGCGTCTTCCATCCCCGCCAGCATCTCTTCGACCTGTTCTGGCTCCATCTCGCCCAGCAAGTCCGCAGCCTCGTCTGGCTCCATCTCCTCCACGATGCGCACCGCTTCGTCTGTGGTCAGCCCGGCGACAAGGTCGGCAGCCTCCTCATCCTCCAGAAACTCCAGGATATCGGCGGAGTCAGCCGGGTCCATCTCGGGCAGCAGGGCCACCTGCTGGTCTTCATTCAGCTCCGAGAAGAGGTCGGCCTGGTCGGCAGGCTGCAGGGATTCGATGATGGCGACAGCACCGCCAAGATCGTCCATTTCGAGCGCCACGCGCACGCGCTCGACGATTTCGTCCAAGTTCGGGAGTTCCACGGGTTTTTATCTCCTGAGACGAACAATACGGACGTTGTGAGCATGGGAATCATGCTTGTTTCACATAAGGCAGCAAACAGCCCGAAGGTTGTGATGTGCTCCGGGCTGCACTTGCGAATAGGTGTGGCGCCTTGTAGGGGCCGTGCGGCTGGCCACAAGCCGGTCGCACGGAGACGCTAGCTCGCCGCCATGCGCCGCAACACCGTCTGCAGGATGCCGCCGTTTCTGTAATAGCCGACCTCGACAGGCGTGTCCACCCGGCTCATCGCCTGGAAGACATGGACGGCGCCGTCAGCGGCGGTGGCGCGGACCGTATAGATCTGGCCGGGCTGCATGTCATCATTCAGGCCCACGATGTCATAGGACTCGAAGCCGGACAGGCCCAGGGTTTGCCCGCTTTCTCCTGGCAGGAACTGGAGCGGTAGGATGCCCATACCGACCAGGTTCGAGCGGTGGATGCGCTCGTAGCTCTCGGCAATGACAGCCTTGACGCCTTGCAGATAGGGGCCTTTGGCCGCCCAATCGCGGCTCGACCCGGAGCCGTATTCCTTGCCCGCCAGAATGATCAGCGGCTTGCCATGCTCCACATATTTCATGGCCGCATCATAGATGGTCATGTGCTCGCCGGTGGGCTGATAGACGGTGAAACCACCCTCCACGCCGGGCACCAGCCGGTTGCGGATGCGGATGTTGGCAAAGGCGCCGCGCATCATCACCTCATGGTTGCCGCGGCGGGTGCCGTACTGGTTCCACTCGCGAGGGTCGACCCCGTGCGCCAAGAGGTATTGCGCTGCCGGGCTGTTCGTGGCGATGCCGCCGGCAGGTGAAATGTGGTCGGTGGTGATGGAATCGCCGAAGTAGGCGAGAACGAGGGCGCCTGCGATCGGTTTCACCGGCGGCACATCGGTGGTCAGACCCAGGAAGAAGGGAGGTTCCTTGATGTAGGTGCTGGTCGCGTCCCAGGCGAAGCGGTCGCCCTCCGCAATAGGAATGGCGTTCCAGGTTGGGTTGCCGTCAAAGACGTTGCCGTATTCCTCGGCGAACATGGCCGGCCGCAGCGAGCGACGAATCTCGGCCTGAACCTCCTGCGGGCTGGGCCAGAGGTCCTTCAGGTACACCGGCTGACCGTTGGGGTCGTGGCCGATCGGCTCGATGGCGAAGTCGATATCCACCGTGCCGGCCAGAGCGTAGGCCACCACCAGCGGTGGGGAGGCCAGGTAGTTGGCGCGGGTGTCCGGGCTGACACGACCCTCGAAGTTG
This sequence comes from uncultured Caldilineales bacterium, assembly GCA_964535455.1. Taxonomy (GTDB): domain Bacteria; phylum Chloroflexota; class Anaerolineae; order J102; family J102; genus SSF26. Next base: position 986 of record CAZHTZ010000119.1, on the reverse strand, counting down.
CGGTTACCGGAGAGCACCGCGGCGGTCACCAGATGCCCATGACGGATGGCGTGGTGGATGGCGTCGGGCAGAGGGCCGGAGTTGCCGATGCACGTGGTGCAGCCGAAGCCGACAATGTGGAAACGCAGCGCCTCAAGATAGGGCAGCAGGCCGGCGGCCTCAAGATAGCGCTGTACGACCTTCGAACCGGGCGCCATGCTGGTCTTCACCCACGGCTTGACCGATAGGCCTCGCTCCACTGCTTTCTTGGCCACCAGCCCCGCCCCGATCATGACGCTGGGGTTGCTGGTGTTGGTGCAGGAGGTGATGGCGGCGATGGTGACGTCGCCATGCTTCAGATCGAAACGAGCCCCTTCTAAGTCAACCGGAATGCGTGTGTCTGCTTGCGCGGGCTCCACACCCAGGCCGTGCGGTCCCTGCGGCGCCGTCAGGACATGATGGAAGTTGGACTTCACATCGGCCAGACGCACACGGTCCTGCGGGCGTTTGGGACCGGCGACGCTCGGCTCTACGGTGGTCATGTCCAGTCCCAGCGTCTCGGTGTAGATTGGATCGGGGTCACCATCGCTGCGGAAGAGACCCTGGGCCTTGCTGTAGCGATCTACCAACTCGACCAGTTCCTCGCTTCGGCCCGTGCCCACGAGATAGCGCAGCGTTTCCTCGTCGACCGGGAAAAAGCCGATGGTGGCGCCGTACTCGGGGGCCATATTGGCAAGGGTGGCGCGGTCGGCCAGGGTCAGGTGGCTGAGACCGGGCCCGCAAAACTCGACGAACTTGCCCACAACGCCGTGCTTGCGTAGGATTTGGGTGACGGTGAGCACCAGGTCGGTAGCGGTGGCGCCTTGCGGCAGGCTGCCGGTGAGCTTGAAGCCCACCACATCGGGTGTGAGCATGTAGATGGGCTGGCCCAGCATCACGGCCTCGGCCTCGATGCCGCCCACGCCCCAGCCGACAACGCCCAGGCCGTTGATCATCGTGGTATGGCT
>CAZHTZ010000118.1:0-13390 GCA_964535455.1 uncultured Caldilineales bacterium | reverse complement strand
TTCCTCTCTGGCGTGGGATCACGTGCCCCTGGTGTCTTCCGCCCAGTTCCCCTGGCGCTACCTCACTCTTGCCGGTCTGTGCCTTGCCATTCTGGCTCCCACGTTCCTGCCGGACGACGCCGAGACGCCTGCAACCGGGCAGTCTTGGCTGGCGCCGCTACTCCTGGCCGGGCTGCTCATCCTCGGCAGCTCTCCCACGCTTCGCATCCAGGTCGAAGCTGCGCCGCCTGGTGGGGCCACGTTGGCGGGCCTTATGCAGTTTCAACGCAGCGCCAACGAGATGACTGGCGTGACAGCGGCTGCAACCGAGGTGCCCATCTGGTCGCCCCTGGCCGACCTGCACGTCGCCGGCCAGCCCATCACCACTCAGGTGAACTACAGTCTGGTTCCCCAGAACGAGACACTGGCCGTGGATGGCCGCGAGCACCGTGTCGACGGCGAGCTGTTGTGGGTGCATGCAGGCCGTGAGGGGCTGCGCGTCCCCTTCTACCGCCAATGGTACCCCGGCTGGACTGCGACCGTGCTCGATCCAGAGACCGGACAGGTGCGCGACCGTTTCGCCCTTACCCAGACCGATACCTACCCGCCCTACGGGCTCCTCAACGTGCCGGTGCCGGCCGGCGACTCTCTGTTGCGTCTGAGCTTCGAGGACACGCCGGTGCGCCGTGTAAGCGAATGGCTCTCGCTGGCAGCCGTGCTGGTCCTGGTGTTCCTCCTTGTTTGGCAGGTGCGCAGAAACCGCCGGACGACCACCAGCCAACCCTCCTGAGTCCTGCCAATCCTTCTGTCTTATCCCCTCATCCCCGCCTTGTCCCGCCGTTCGCCTTTCCTGCTTCTCCTTTTGCTCACCCTGTTTGCCTGGGCGCCACTGCTCGCGCCCGGCTATTTCCTGGGCGCTCACGATGCCAAGCACAACCTGTTCTGGTTGGTGCAGTTTGACCAGGGGTTGCGGGATGGGTTCCTGTGGCCGCGCTGGGCGCCCGACCACGTGCTGGGGTACGGCTATCCGCTCTTCACCTTTTATGCGCCGCTGCCTTTCTACGTGGCCGAGCTCTTCCATCTGTTGGGAGCCAGCATTGCCGGGGCGATCAAGACCACGTGGGCGCTGGCCTTCGTGCTTTCGGGCATCACGATGTACCGCTTCGCCCGGCGGCTGTGGGGACAGGGACCCGGCTTTGTGGCGGCCTTGCTCTATGTGTATGCTCCGTACCACTTCGTCAACATCTACGTGCGTGCGGCGCTGGCCGAGTTTGTCGCCTATGCCCTCTTGCCCTGGGCGTTGCACTGCTTCTGGGAGCTGCTGGAGCAAGGAGGCCGGCGGCGCTTTGCTCTGGCCGCACTCAGCCTCGGCCTGATCCTGCTCACGCACAGCGTCACCTTCATTCTCTTCCCTCCGGCGCTGGCGCTGCTCGTCCTCTACTGGCTGGTGCTGCGCTGGCGTCGCGACCGGCAAGTTCCCTGGCGCCCGGCAGCGCTGGCCCTGGGCGCTGCGAGCCTGGCTCTTCTGCTGGCCGCCATCTTTTTGCTGCCCGTTATCGCCGAGAGTCGTTACATCGTCCAGGAACAGTTTCTCCCCGACACCTACCGATACAGCAACCAGTTTCTCTATCTTTACCAGCTTTTCAGCGGCGAATGGGGCTTCGGCAACGCGCTTCTCGGCCCCGAGGACGGTATGAGTCAACAGGTGGGGCTGTGGCTGGTCGTGCTGGGGCTGGCGGCGCTGCCCTTGCTCTGGCGCTATCGTCCTCCTCAGCGTGGTGTGATGGCGGGCTTTGTGGCGGCCTCCCTGGCTAGCGTCATCGCCACCCAGGCCATCAGTGGTCCTTTGTGGGCGCTCATTCCCCCCCTTGCCCTCATCCAGTTCCCATTCCGCCTGCTATCCCTGGCGGCCTTGTTCCTGTCACTGGCCGCGGCAGGTGTGCTTGCGGCCCTGAGTGCGCCACGGAGCCATCTGACCCCCGGCTTCATCGCCCTCGGCCTTGCCGTCCTCCTGGCTTCCTATCCCTACACGCAGCCACAGCACACCCCCGTCACAGACCGCAACCAGAGCCCTGCCGCCGTCACTGACTTCGAGATGGCCTTCCCCGACATGCGAGGGAGCACCGCTTTTGCCGGAAAGCCTCCCGTCGATAGTCCAAAGCGACTGGCTTACTTGACTGGCGCCGTCCTACCGCTTGCGGGTATCATTGCCGGCGAGGGTCAGGTCACGGCTGTGCGCCACGGCGCCGGGTCCGAGCAGGTGCGCGTCAGCGCCGGCACTCCCGTGACGCTCCAGTTCTACACCTACTGGTATCCCGGTTGGCGGGCGACTGCCAACGGCCAACCTGTCGCCATCCGCGCCGGCGGTCCCGATGCCTTGATCACCCTCGACCTGCCGCCGGGCGAGCACGATGTCCGCATCCGCTTTGGCAACACTCCCCTCCGCACCTTGGCTGCCGTCCTCTCAGTTCTGGCCGGGGTGACGATCGCCATTCTTCTTGCGTCTCCGGCATGGCGCCGGCGCAGTCCTCCCAACATTCCAACCTCCTCGTGACCCACTTTTCGTCCCCCGAGCGCTTTTGTCGCAATTGCGGCGCCCGCGTCAGCCACTCCGCCGAGGAGTGCTTCATGTGTGGAGCGGAGCTCGACGCACCCGAATACCGGCGCCGGCGACTCCCTTTCAGCGATGTAGCACTCTTACTGGGTATCGTCGCCGCCGTGCTGCTCTGGTGGCGGTGGGACGCACAGCAACGCGTCCTGGCGTTGACGCCAACGCCCACGGCGACGCCCACCGCCACCCCCACGCTTGCAGCCACCCTTACGGCCACCCCCCTTCCTACTGCCACACCTACCGCCCCGTCCACTCCTGCCCCCACTGCTTACAAAGTGCAGGGAGGTGACGCCCTGTTAAGCATCGCTCAGAAATTCGGCATCAGCCTCGACCAGCTTTTGGGGGCCAACAATCTCAATCCCGGCGAGTTCCTGCGCGTCGGCCAGGTGCTGACCATCCCCCCGCCGCAGCCGACTCCGGCGGCGGGCACAGCGTTGGATGCCATCGTCACCGGCACGGACGTGCCGGTGAGCGGCGTCATCAACTACCTGGTCAAGCCAGGCGATACGTTAAGCGCCATCGCCTCGCGCTACAACGTCGACATCACAACCTTGCTCGCCCGCAACGACATCAGCGACCCGGACAACCTGATCCCCGGCACCTTCCTGGTCATTTCTACAGGCCCATTGCCCTCTGGCGCCGACGACATCGCACCCCTGCCCACCGCCAGCTACCAGGCGCCGGTGCTGGTCAGTCCTCCCAACCGCAGTGAGCTGATCGAGGACATCTCGCCCCTCCTGCGGTGGGTGTCCGCCGGTCTCCTGCCGGGGAACGAGTGGTACAAGGTCAGCCTGGCCTACGCCGACCCGGCGCTGCCGGAGCTTGAGCCTACACTGACCAAGGCCACCAGCCTGCGCCTGGCGCCTGCCCTGCGTCCACCGCACGATGCGAAATCGGCGGACTTGCTCTGGTGGGTGTATGTGGTCCGCCGCAGCCAGAACGGCCAGTACGTCAGCGTGAGCCCGTCAAGCACCGTGCGCCGCTTCACGTGGCGCTGACGCCGGGCCTCAGAGTGGCATCACCATGGGCCCGAGGTGGCGGCCGCCCAGCAGGTGCAGGTGCAGATGGGGCACGGTCAGGCTGGCATCCGGGCCATAGTTGAGCATCAGGCGATAGCCCGCCTCGCCAATGCCCTCGGATGCAGCCACATGGTTGGCGGCCTGGAACAATTGTGCCAGGACATCGCCGGTGAGGGCGCGAGCGTCGCAGATGTTGTCGATGTGCTGGTTGGGAATGATGAGAATGTGTACAGGCGCCGACGGGTGGATGTCGCGGAAGGCCGTGACGTGGGCGTTCCTATACACCACGGTGGCGGGAATTTCGCCGTTGACGATTTTGCAGAAGATGCAGGTGGACATGGTGAGATGCGAGAGGCGGGTAGGGGCGACCCCCTGTGGTCGCCCTGGGTGACGGGTGAGGGGTTGCGGTCGATGACGACCGTATTGCGTAGTCTGCGGTCGGTCGTCGGCGGTCGTCTGGCAGCGGTCGGCGGTCGTCCGTCGGCGGTCGTCTACACCTCCGCCCGGAAGCTGTTTCCATCGGCTGACGGGGCCACCAGCAGAGCGGGCGTGATCCGGTTCGTTAAGTCGAGGCCGGGAGGGACGATCGTTTCGACGGCCAGGTAGTTATCGGTGTGGCCGGTCCAACGCGAACGGCCGTCAGGCTGGGGCACGCCCACGTTTTCCCATAACACCGGCCGCGTCTGTCCCTGATGGCGGGCGAGGTGGTCGGCCTTCATGGCGGCAGCGATCTCGTGCATCTGCCGGCTGCGGTCCCGCTTCACGCCGTCCGCAATCTGCCCACGCAGCCTCGTCGCCGCCGTGCCCTGGCGTGGCGAAAAGGCAAAGATGTGCAGGTGAGCGAAGCCGATCTTTCGGACGAACGCCACGGTCGCGGCCCACTCGGCCTCGGTCTCGCCTGGAAAGCCGACAATGAGGTCGCTCGTCAAGGTCAGGTCGGGGATAGCCGCTCGGGCTGCCTCCACCAGACCGGCAAAGGTGGCCGTATCGCAGCGCCGGGCCATCCGCCGCAGTGTGCTGTCGCAGCCACTCTGCAAGGGCAGGTGCAGATGCGGCATCAAGCGGGGGTTCTCCCACAACCGCCAAAAATCGGGAGACAGGTCCCACGGCTCTAACGAGGACAGGCGCAGGCGGGGGATGCTTGTCGCGTGTAGAAGGGCCGTCACCAGGGCGTCGAGGTCGGTCCCCAGGCCGGCGCCATAGCCGCCGAGGTGGACGCCTGTCAGCACGGCCTCCTGGTAACCGGCGGCATGGAGACTGTTGACCTCGGTCACGATGTCGGCGATGGGCCGGCTGCGCTCTTCCCCTCGCGCTATCGTCACGATACAGAAGGTGCAGCAGTTGCGACAGCCATCCTGCACTTTGACGAACGCCCGCGTGCGGCTGCCTGGATAGACATGGGCGCCGTCGGGCTGCGTCGCCAGGTCGGGCATGGCGTGCAAATCCAGCGCCTCGCCTACCAGGTCCACCAGGCGTTCTTTGTCCCGGACGCCGATGACGAGGTCGACACCGGCAAGGGGCGCCACCGCGGCCGGTTCCAGTTCAGCGTAGCAGCCGGTCACCACCAGCCGGGCGCTGGGGTTCAATTGGTGCAGGCGGTGGACCAGCTTGCGCGACTTGCGCGCCGCTTCCGACGTCACCGCACAGGTGTTCAGCAGCACCACGTTGGCCTGCGCCGGGCTGTCGACTACACGGTGCCCCGCCGCCTGAAAACCGCGCGCCCACCCGGCGACCTCGGCCTCGTTGAGCCGGCAACCAAGCGTCGTCAGGTAGATTTGCATGGGTCTGGGGTCACGATCGGCAGGGTAGACATGGTTCGAGGCAAGTGTACCATAGCCCCTGGGTCGCTTCCAGCTTCCATTGCTGTACCATCCCGGCTATACTTAGCTTTCCTATCCTATCCCAGCACCCTCGACACCATCATATGCGCGTCATTCTCTATACTGGCAAGGGCGGCGTGGGCAAGACCAGCATCAGTGCGGCAACGGCTCTGCACTGCGCTGAACTTGGCTACCGCACCATCGTCGTCTCGACCGATCCCGCCCACTCGTTGGGCGATAGCTTCGATACACGCATCGGCCCGGAGCCGACGTCATTGGCCTCCAACTTATGGGCGCAGGAGATCGACCTGCTCCACCAGATGGAGCGGCATTGGGGCGCCGTCCAGGAATACCTGGCGGCGCTGTTCGCCTGGCGAGGGATGGACAACCTGGTGGCCGAAGAGACCAGCGTGCTTCCTGGCATGGAAGAGCTGGCCAGCCTCATGCAGATCGCTTACCTGGCCGAATCGGGCAAGTACGACGTCGTGATCGTGGACATGGCGCCCACCGGCGCCACGCTCCAGCTCCTGGCTTTTCCCGAGATGGCCACCTGGTACATCAACAAGATCTTTCCGGCCGAACGTAAGGCCATGAAGGTGGTTCGCCCCTTCATGAAGGCCATGACCGATATGCCGCTGCCGGAAGACAAGCTTTTCGATGCGGTCGAGGACTTGGTGCGCGACCTGAACCGGCTGGAACGCCTTGTCACCAATCCCCTGATCAGCAGCGTGCGTCTGGTGCTCAATCCTGAGAAGATGGTCATCAAGGAAGCACGGCGAGCGTTTACCTATCTGAACCTCTACAACCTCGCCACCGACGCCATCATCAGCAACCGCCACATTCCGGCCAGTGTCACCGACCCCTACTTCACGGCCTGGAAGGCAACCCAGGCGCGGTACAGCGAGATGGTCGATGAGTCCTTCAGTCCCGTACCCATCTTCCAGATTCCCTTGTTCGACGATGAGGTTGTCGGCACGGCGTCTCTGCAGCGCATGGCGCGGGCGACGTTCGACGGGCGCGATCCGACCACGATCTTCTATCAGGGCAAGCCCCAGCAGGTGGTCAAGGACGGCGACGACTACCTGCTCATCTTGCCACTGCCGCTGCTGGATAAGAGCGAAGTCAATCTGCACCGGGGCGTCCAAGATGAGCTGGTGGTCCGTATCGGCAACTGGAAGCGCCACATCAGCCTGCCGCAGTCGCTGATGGGCAAGCAGGTGGCAGGCGCCCGCTATCGTGAGAACCAGCTCGAGATCCGCTTCCGGTCGCGGCAAAACGGCAGCGATAAGTGACGCCATGACTTCATGTCATCGCGTCCTATTGGCCGTTATCTTCGCGTTTTGCGCCCTCGTCGCCGTTGCCCTGGTCCTGCCGCCGGCCCAGGCTGAGCCCGTCGCCGTCGCCCAACTGAAAAACGACAGCGGCGTGGTGGGCGGGGGCTACGATGGTCTGGTCCTGGGCAAATCCGTGGCCGTGCGCCTCGACCTGCCGGCGCAGCGACCAATTCGTGTAGACAGCATATCGGTATATATGGAGCCACAGCCCAACAGCACGAAGGATTTCCCGGTTGGTGCACGTTTGGAGGGGATTGTGAACAATTCGCCCGGTGGCCTGCCGGATTACACGGTGCTGGGGGTGCATCTCAAGGTGGAGGCACGCGGCTGGTACACAGTCCCGGTGGGCTATGTCCTCAACAACCCGCAGGGTCTCATCGTCTCGCTCAACTCGCTGGCGTTTCCGAACGCCGTGCCCCCGCGCCTCTTGTTAGACAATAGCACCAATATCCCGACCAAGCGCAACTTCTACGGCCTGAACTGGTCGAGTTGGAAAGAGCACTATGACTTCTACAAGCCCGATGGCGCCACGAAGGGGCATCTGATGATGCGGGTGAACGTGACCACCGGGTCAGAGGTGCTGTTTACCCCCACGCCCACGCCCACTGTGACGCCCACGGCCACGCGCACTCCCACGCCCACGCGGACGCTTACACCGACGACCACGCCTACACCGACCCTGACCCCCACGCCTACTCGTACGGCCACCGCCACGGCGACGCTCACGACAACGCCCACAGCCACTCTGACTCCCTTGCCCGACGGCGTCATCGTGGAGCTCGGCGCCAGCGCTGATACCTATGTGTCGGAGGGCAAACCGGATGCCAATCACGGCCGCTTGCCGGAGCTGGAAGCCGGTCGTGACCAGGAGGCCGGGCTGAGCCGGATGCTTACGGGCGGCTACTTCATCGCCGGGCTGCCTGCGGGCGCCGAGGTCCGGCAGGCGCGCTTGGCGCTGCGCGTCAAGGACGGGGCAAGCGCCGCCGGGCTGGTGCTGCGAGCGCGGCGACTGACCGGACCTTGGAACGAGACGACGGCCACGGCTGCCAACACGGCGGGCCTGTGGGGCGAGTCCTATGGCACCGTCACGCTTGGTCCTGAGACGACGCCCGGCGCCTGGGTGTGGCTCGACGTCACCGAGTTGGTGCGCGGGTGGACGACAGGCGCCTGGCCGGCCTACGGCATTGGCGTCGAGGCGTCACCTCCGCAGGCGGAAGGGGCGCAGCTTGCGGTGTTCGACGCTCACGAGGCGCCCTTCGCCGGGCCCCGGGTTTGGCTCGTCTACGCCACCCCCACGCCCGTCGTTTCGGCGACGCCGACGGCAACTCCCACGCCCACTGCGACTTCTGATCCCGAAACGACTGCTACCCCCACCGCCACTCCCTTCGTCGCTGACTACACGTTCTTCATGCCGATCATCCAGCGCTAACGCGGCGACGGTCCGTAGGAAGCAGAGCGGGCAACTCGTGAGCGGGCAACTCGTGAGTTGCCCCTACCCTCATCCGCCACCGGGCGCACAGCGAAGCGCCCCTGCCCGCAACCTCTCACCCGCCTCTCGCCTCTCGCCTCTCGCCTCTCGTTTCTCGCCCCATGCAATCCCTCGTCTGGGAAGCCCCCCGTGTCATGGCGCTGCGGCAGACGCTGGCGCCGGTGCTGGCGCCGGGCGAGGTCTTGGTGCGGGTTGCTTACGCAGGCATCTGCGGCTCGGAGCTGAGCGGTTATCTGGGACATAACGCCCTGCGGGTGCCGCCATTGGTGATGGGGCACGAGTTTGCGGGCACAGTGGCGGCGTTGAGTCCGGAGGCACGGGAGCTTGCTCCGCACCTTCAGCTCGGCCAGGCCGTGACGGTGAATCCTCTCGTCAGTTGCGGCGCTTGCGCCTACTGCTCGTCAGGGCGGCAACACCTGTGCCCACGACGCCAGCTCATCGGCGCCCACCGTCCCGGCGCCTATGCCGGGTTTGTGGCGGTTCCTGCCGGACAGGTGCTGCCGCTGCCGTCCGCTGTATCGCTCGCCACGGGAGCTTTGACCGAGCCGGTTGCCTGTGGCGTGCACATTGCTGAGCTGGCCGGGGACGTGGTGGACGAGGACGTACTTGTGTTGGGCGCCGGACCGATCGGACTGTTGGCGTTGCAAGCTCTGCGCCTGGCGGGCGCCCGGCGCGTGTTTGTCGCCGATTTGAACCCCGACCGATTGGCGATGGCTGCTGACCTGGGCGCTGAAGCCATCGATCCGCGAGCGCAGGACACGGTGGCAGCCCTACGCCAGGCCACTGTCCAGGCCGGGGTGGCCGTAGCGGTGGATGCGGTCGGCGCTGCCGCTACCCGCAGCCAGTGCATCGCCGCCACGCGGTCAGGCGGCGCCGTGATTTTGAGCGGGCTGCACGAGGAGGCCAGCAGCCTGCCGGTCGCCGACATCATTCGCCGCGAGATCGTGGTGCGGGGCTCATTCGGCTACACGCCCGCCAACTTCGCCACGGCATTGGCATGGCTGGCAGAGGGCCGGGTCCGTCTGCATCCCTGGATCGTCGAGGCGCCTCTGGACGAGGGTGGCGCCTGGTTCGAGCGCCTGGTCGCCGGTGAGGGTACAGTCGCCAAGGTCCTGCTGCAACCAGGGACTTAGGACCGCAGCGGCTTGGCGTCGCTACACCGCAGACACTACCGGCGGCGACCGGTTGTGGGGTACACTCAGGTGTCATTATACGAGGAGGCAATCATCATGGCTGGAATCACTTCCGTAGCGCAGCGCCCGGCGTGGCAGGCGCTGGCCAATCACTATCAGAAGATCAAAGATGTTCATCTCAGGACTTTGTTTGCAGAGGATCCGGCGCGTGGGGAGCGCCTGACGGCGGAAGCGGTCGGCCTGTACCTGGACTACTCTAAGAACCGCATCACCGGCGAGACGCTGCACCTGCTGCTGGATCTTGCCGGACAGAGCGGTCTGCGCGAGGGCATCGACGCCATGTTCCGCGGCGACAAAATCAACATCACCGAAGGTCGGGCGGTGCTGCACGTGGCGCTGCGCGCACCGCAGGATGCCCACATCCTCGTCGACGGCGTGGATGTCGTGCCAGAAGTCCATGCTGTCCTGGACAAGATGTCCGGCTTTGCCCGGCGGGTGCGCAGCGGCGACTGGAAGGGGTACACCGGCAAACGCATTCGCAATATCGTCAACATCGGGATCGGCGGGTCGGACCTCGGTCCCGTGATGGCCTACGAGGCCCTGCGGCACTACAGCAGCCGCGACCTGACCTTCCGCTTCGTCTCGAACGTCGATGGCACTGACTTCGTCGAAGCCACGCGTGACCTCGACGCCGCGGAGACGCTGTTCGTCGTCGCCTCCAAGACCTTCACCACGCTGGAGACGATGACCAACGCCCAAACCGCCCGTACGTGGGCGCTGGCCACACTCAAGGATGAACGTGCTATTGCCAGGCACTTTGTGGCCGTATCGACCAATGCATCCGAGGTGTCCAAGTTCGGCATCGACACGGCCAACATGTTCGGCTTCTGGGACTGGGTGGGCGGCCGCTATTCGATGGACTCTGCGATCGGCCTCTCGACGATGCTGGCGATCGGGCCGGAGAACTTCCGGTCGCTGCTGGCCGGCTTCCACGCCATGGACGAGCACTTCCGCACCGCGCCCTTTGCCGAGAACCTGCCGGTGCTGATGGGTCTGCTGTCACTCTGGTACAACGACTTCTTCGGCGCTCAGACCGTGGCCGTCCTGCCGTATGATCAATACATGAAGCGGTTCCCCGCCTACTTGCAGCAACTGACGATGGAGAGCAACGGCAAGCGCCTCACGCTCGATGGCGCCGCCATCACTGACTATCAGACCGGCCCGATCTACTGGGGTGAGCCCGGCACCAACGGGCAGCACTCGTTCTACCAGTTGATTCATCAGGGCACCAAGCTGATTCCGTGCGACTTCATCGGCTTTGCCCATTCGCTCAATCCGCTGGGCAATCATCACGATCTGCTCATGTCCAACGTGTTCGCCCAGGCCGAAGCGCTGGCCTTTGGCAAGACACTCGAGGAGGTCAAGGCCGAAGGCACGCCCGCCTGGCTGGCGCCGCATCGTACTTTCGAGGGCAACCGGCCGAGCAACGTCCTCCTGGCCGAGCAGCTCACGCCGGAGATATTGGGCGCGTTGGTCGCTTTGTACGAGCACAGCGTCTTCACCCAGGGCGTGCTGTGGCGCATCGACTCCTTCGATCAATGGGGCGTCGAGCTGGGAAAGGTGCTGGCCAGGCGGATCGTTCCCGAACTGGAAAGCGCAACCGCGCCCGATCTCACCCACGACAGCTCGACCAAAGCCCTCATCCACCGCTATCGCCGCCTGCGTGGCAGAAGCTAATGCCCGGACTTCCGAAGTCTGCAAGACTTTGGAACTCGGCAAGGAGATGAAGAATGGCTTTCAACCTTCGCAACCGCAGCTTCGTCAAGGAGCTCGATTTTACGCCCGCAGAACTCAAGTTCTTGCTCAAGCTGTCCGCCGACCTGAAGGCGGCCAAGTACGGAGGCTACGAGCAGCAAAAGCTGAAGGGCAAGAACATCGCCCTGATTTTCGAGAAAAGCTCAACCCGCACGCGCTGCGCCTTCGAGGTGGCCGCCTACGACCAGGGCGCCCATGTCACCTACCTGGGGCCTGACGGTTCGCAGATCGGCCACAAAGAGTCGATGAAGGACACCGCCCGGGTGCTGGGACGTATGTACGACGGGATCGAGTACCGCGGTTTCGCTCAGGCCACCGTGGAAATCCTGGCCCAGTACGCCGGCGTGCCGGTATGGAACGGCCTGACCGACCAGTTTCACCCTACCCAGACGATATGCGACATTCTGACAATGACAGAGCACAGCGACAAGCATCTCCACGAGATCGCTTACTGCTATTTGGGCGATGCCCGCAACAACATGGGCAATTCGCTGATGGTGACGGGTTGTAAGCTGGGCATGGATGTGCGCATGTGCGCTCCCAAGTCACTATGGCCGGAAGAGAGCCTGGTCGAGACCTGCCGGCAGATCGCGGCCGAGACCGGCGCTCGCCTGACCCTGACCGAAAGCGTGGACGAAGGCGTCAAGGGCGTGGACTACCTCTACACGGACGTGTGGGTCTCCATGGGCGAGGCGAAAGAAGTGTGGGATGAGCGCATCAAGCTGCTCAAGCCTTACCAGGTCAACATGGACGTCGTTGCCATGACCGGCAACCCCAAGGTCAAGTTCATGCACTGTCTGCCGGCTTTCCACAATCGCGAGACCCGGGTGGGCGAGGACATTTACCAGCATAGCGGTCTGGACGGCCTGGAAGTGACCGAAGATGTGTTCGAATCGGAGTTTTCGATCGTCTTCGACCAGGCCGAGAACCGTATGCACACGATCAAGGCCATCATGGTGGCCACGCTGGGAGACTAACAGGGCACTTGTATATCAGCCAAACACCTTCAGGTTGATCCGGCCACGCATCCTGGGGTTGTCCTCGCTCAGCACCGGCAACGCTTACTGGCTGATCTGTATCGGTTTTGCCATCGCCCTACTGCTCGTCGACGAAGTGATCAAGGTCTTCATGCGCCGGAGCCGCAGCTAGCGCTGGGCGACGGCGCCGATCAACTGCGACCACGAGTCGCTGTATCTCCCGCAGAGGAACACAGAGAAAGCCGAAAGGTTTTCTCTGTGTTGGCGCGCCGACGCTCCGGCTACCTTGCTGACTAACCACCCCCCACGCGAGTTTTCCACCGCCGATAGGCGCAGAACCGTCACGCAGCGGTCACGATTCGCATGACACACTGTCACTCCGAGTGATCCTCCCTTTGGTTGGGGGATGAGATGTGGCTTACAATGAAGTCCTGACCGTCAAGATTCGCCCGCTTGATTGGGAGGCGTCATGAAAGCCATTGTCGTTGCCGTTGTGTTGATGGTGCTGGTCATTGCCGTCGGCTTCCTGCCGGCCGTGCCGGTGGCAGGGCGGGCGCCGGACGGGGCGCAAGCAGGGCCGGATGTCGGCAGCGCTGCCAGCCACAATGTGGAAGCGGTTGGACAATTCGGAGGCGGCATCAGGTCCGTGGCCGTGCAGGGAAAGTATGCCTATGTGGGTGTCGGCCGGCGACTGGTGGTGGTGGACGTGAGTAGGCTGGTCATGGTGGGAGGGAGCGGGGTAATGCCGGCTGATATGGAGGATGTCGCTGTGGCCGGGAGCTATGCCTATGTAGCGGATGGTCGTGCCGGGCTGCGGGTGGTGAACATCGCCAATCCGGCCAGGCCGGTGGAGGTGGAGTTCTACGATACACCGGGAGCGGCCCTTGGCGTTGCTGTGGGCGGGCATTACGCCTACGTCGCGGACGGCAACGCTGGCCTGCGGGTGGTGAGCATCGCCGACCCGGCTGAGCCGGTGGAGGTGGGATTCTACGAGACGCCGGGGTATGCCGAGAGCGTAGCCGTGGCGGGGAGCTACGCGTATGTGGCGAACGGCGGTGCCGGGCTGCGGGTAGTGAATATCGCCAACCCGGCCAAGCCGGTGGAAGTGGGATTCTATGACACGCCGGGGTGGGCCAAGAGCGTAGCCGTGGCCGGGAGCTACGCCTACGTGGCGGACGGCGATGGCGGGCTGCGGTTGGTGAGCATCGCCAAC
>CAZHTZ010000117.1:9393-13411 GCA_964535455.1 uncultured Caldilineales bacterium | reverse complement strand
TCAGGTGTCAGGTGTCAGGTGTCAGGTGTCACGTGTCAGGTGTGTTCTGTCCTCTGTCCTCTGTCCTGACAGCGGCGACAGGTCCCCTTAAGCACCAGGTGATCGGTGTCGATGCGGAAGCCGTGTTGCTGCCAGATGGCAGCAAAGGCAGACACCAATACTTCCTGGCTGATCTCGGTGTCGCCGCCGCACACCTGGCAGTGCAGGTGATGGTGGGGCTGCTCGTGCGCGATCTCATAGACCCAGTGGCCGTCGATCTCCGCCGCCACGACCAGGCGCATCGCCTGCAAGAATTCCAGGGTGCGGTAGACGGTCGAGCGGTTGATGGACGGCGCCCTGGCATGGAGACGCTCGTAGATCTCGTCGACGGTGGTGTGCCCCCCGCCCGCGCACACCGCCTCCAGGATCAGCTCGCGCTGCGGTGTCATCCGGAACCCTTGTTCGCGGATGTGGCTGGCGAAGTCGTGCTGTGTGTGCGTCATGGCCGCTCCAGTCCGTGCGCTTCCAGCAGTGGAACGTCATCGAAGAGCACGGCAGTGAGGCCGTCGGCAACGATGCGGCCCTCGTCTACGATGACCATGCGTGGAAAAAGCTCGCGCACCATGAGCATGTCGTGCGTCGAAACCAACATGGTCAGTGGCATGTCATGCAACAGCCGGATAAGCTGCCGCCGGGCGCGAGGATCCAGACCGGCCGAAGGCTCGTCGAGGACCAGAATCTCCGGCTGCATCGATAGGACGGTGGCGATGGCGATGCGTTTCTTCTCGCCTGCGCTCAGATGGTGCGACAGGCGCTCGGCGTACTCCGTCATTCCCACTTGTGCCAGCGCCTCCGCCACCCGCCGGCGTACTTCCGCCTCCGGCAGACCCATGTGCAGCGGACCGAAGGCGACGTCCTCGAACACCGTGGGTGAAAAAAGCTGGTCGTCAGGATTCTGGAACACCACCCCCACCATGCCGCGGATGACCGGCAGATTCTGTTTGATGACCGGCAGCCCGGCGACGCTTACTTCGCCCCTTCCGTGCAGGATGCCATTCAAGTGCAGCATCAGCGTGCTCTTGCCGGCGCCGTTGGGACCGACCAGAGCCACCTTCTCGCCTTTGTCAACCTGCAGATCTATGTCGAAGAGCGCCTGGTGCCCATCGGGGTACGAGAAGCTGAGCTGACTGATGTGCAGGGTTGGCGCGCCGTTGCCGGCGGGCTGCGGCGCCGGCGATGGTTGAGGGACCGGATGGACAACTGGCATGGGCAGGTGCTTGTAGACAGGGAGCCTTGTAGACAGCCGCTTGTAGACAAGCGCGTTTAGGCGAGGCGGCCAACGATCTGGACAAGGAGGAGAATCAGCATGGCGCTGGCAAACAGCAGCCAGTCCTCCCGATCCATGACATGAGCGTTGAGCGTGTAGAGATGCCCGGCATAGCCGCGTGCCAGCATGGCATTGTAGACGCGGTCACTGCGTTCCCAACTGCGCAAAAAGAGTTGTCCGGCCATGCTTCCCGCGACTCGCGCTCGCCACCACACCGAGCCCCCATGTACCCTTGGGCGCCCACCGCCGGACGCGCCAGCAACGGCCCCGCCGGACGCGGCAGGCCGGGCGCTGCGGGCGTCCCGGGCCCGGAGCAAGCGCAGGACCTCGTCGTTGAGCACGAACAGGTAGCGATACATGAAGGCGATGACCGCCACCAGGATGCTGGGCAGGCGCAGATGGCGCAGCGCATGGATGAGATCGGTGAACTGGGTGGTAGCCGTCAACAGAACGGCCATCTGCAGCGAGAGCAGGCTGCGCACAATGATGCTGGAGAAGCGAAGGAGCCCAGCGTCACTGATGGTCAGTGTCCAGGAGCCGATAGAGAAGCTGAAGATCGGCGTTCCGGGCAGCGTGAAAAGGATGGTGAACGCGGCCAGGACGAACGGCAGCACGATGAACGATCGCTTGACTGCAAACATCCACGGCAGGCGCGCCAGGCGCGTCACCAGCAGTACGAGGGCGAAGGCCAAGACGAACGCCGGCCACGCCCCGTCAGGGACGAGTACGTTGGACAGGATGAAGAGGACGGTCACCACCACCTTGACACGGGGGTCAAGGCGGTGGATGAGACTATTACCGGCCTGATAACGGTCGAAGGCGCTGGCGTGCATTCTGAGTTTGGGGCGCTCAGTATGCCTGGGCCGCCCTCCTGGTTCAGGCCGCTGCCGCGCGGCGGCTGGCGATGCTGTGGCCGATCAGGTACACCAGGCCGGCCACGACCAGAGCACCGATGACCCCGGCGATAATGGTCGACAGCGGTGTCTGGCCCAAAAAGGGGATCGTGTAGTTCGGCAGGAGCTGATAGGGAGCACTGGCGCTGGCAGCGCCGAGGAAGCCAACATTTTCGGCTACCCGATTCAGGCCGTCCGGACTGGCGGAAGCGAGTGGCGCCAGCAGCACCAGAGAGAGGGCGATGGCGATGCCGCCGATGACCCAGCCGATGCCGCCCTTCGACTTGACGCTCTCGCCTTCGAGCAGGTCAGGACGCGCCTGCATGATGAACGCCAACGCTGCTACCGTAATGAGCGCCTCTCCGACACCGATCAAGGCATGAACAAGCATCATGGCAGGCAAAACTACTTGGAGCGAGGTAGTGCCGCTCAACCAAAGCTCCAGTGACGTGGCAAACGCCGACGCCATGACCGACAGCCAGGCGGCGACGCCTGCAACCCCAAGTCGAACGCCCCGGCTCTGATTCGACGCCAGACGGTAGATGCCGTAGCCGACGAACGCCGTGACGATGCCCATGTTGAAGATGTTGGCCCCCAGCACAACCAGGCCCCCGTCTTGGAACAGAAGCGCCTGGACGCCGATCACGGCAGTCATGACCAGGATGGCAGCCCAGGGGCCGAGGACGATGGCAGCCAGGGCGCCGCCAAGCAGGTGGCCGGAGGTCCCGCCCGCCACCGGGAAGTTGAGCATCTGCGCCGCAAAGATGAAGGCGGCCATGATGCCCATCAGGGGCACCTGGCGCTCGCCCAGGTCGTGCTGTGCGTTGCGAGCCGCCAGTGCCACAAAGGCGATCGTGATGGCCCAGAAGATCAGAGCTACTCCCAGAGCGAGAAAACCATCTGGGATGTGCATGGCCGGTCCGAACGGAGAGAAGGCGTGTGCGAGTGTCATGTCTAACCTCCCACCACTGTGTGTGAAGAACTGTTATTGCAGTCTGATGCAATAGCGTCTCAGCACTATAAGCCCCGAAACGGCATCCGTCAAATGGTAGCTGGGCGGGCGGCGTCCTACTTCAGGACATCGCGCAGGGCATAGAACAGCTCGGAGAAACGGAATTTGAAGCCCAACTCCTGCAGGCGCTTGGGCACGGCGCGCTGACCATCGAGCACCAGGGTGGCGATCTCGCCCAGGCCGAGACTGAGCAACAAGCCCGGTGTGGGGATGAAGGACGGACGCCCCATGACACGGCCTGCGATCTTGGCGAATTCCTTGTTGGTCACCGGATTGGGGGCCGTCAGGTTGAAGGCGCCGCTGGCCGTCTCGTTTTCAAGCAAGAAACGGATGGCAGCGACCTCATCGTACATGTGAATCCACGGCCACCACTGGTGACCGCCGCCGATAGGACCGCCGGCGAAGAACTTGAACGGCAGTACGGCCACCGGCAGGGGACCGCCGTCCATGGTCAGGATGAGGCCGGTGCGGACGATGGCGCGTCGCACGCCCATCTCTTCCACGGCTGCGGTCGACTCCTCCCAGGCGACACAAGTCGTGCCCAGGAAGTCGGCGCCGGGCTTGGAGTCCTCGGTCAGCACTTCGTCGTCGTCGGCCGCACGTTGGCCATAATAGCCGACGGCGGACGCCTGGATGACGACCCTGGGTTTGTTGGCGACAGCCTCTACGGCGTCAACCACTGCCAAACCGGCGTAGACGCGACTTTCGTAGATGCGCTTCTTGCGTGCATCCGACCAGCGGCTGGGGATTTTTCCCGTGCCGGCAATGCTCTCGCCTGCCAGATTGACGATGGCATCGGCGCCGTCG
>CAZHTZ010000117.1:0-9293 GCA_964535455.1 uncultured Caldilineales bacterium | reverse complement strand
TCCCGTGCCGGCAATGCTCTCGCCTGCCAGATTGACGATGGCATCGGCGCCGTCGGCGAGATGGCTCCAGCCGTCAGCCGTGCGCGCATCCCATTTGTGAGCGCGCACGCCGGCTGGAAGCATGACCGATTTCCGCGAGGGATCGCGGGTCAACACGATCACTTCATGACCGTCTCTGGAAAGGCTGCGGATGAGTTGGATTCCTATGAGGCCGGTGCCACCGGTGACAATGATGCGCATTAAACCTTCTCCTGCGGCGATGGCCGCGCTCAGTCAATAGTGCCGCTCAGTATGCCTGGGCCTGCCGCCCAGTATGCCTGGGCCGTTGTCGTTGATTCGGCCGCCCAGTATGCCTGGGCCGCCCAGTAAGTCTGGGCCGCCCAGTAAGTCTGGGCCATATGCTAATGACTGCGGCCGTTGGAGCTGGCGACGAGGTTGCGGAGCCAGGCGACGATCGGCTCCCCACGGGCATCCAGGACTTCGGTCGCTGCCTGGGTGTAGGCTTGCATGTAGGCCACGAGAGCCTGGCGCGGGATCTGGCGTTCGTGAAGCAGGCCCTCGATCCATGCCATGTCGGCGCTGAGGAAGTCCATGCTGCCAAGACGCAAAGCGGCGTAGATGTTCTGGGCGAGACAGGTGTTGGCAATGCTGAAATAGAGCGGATGTAGCACTGCGGGCAGGTCTTGCAGCAGGTCCCAGACGCGGGCGCTTAGGGTCGAGCGCTTGTCCAGGTAGTGCTCCATCGCTGCGGCATAGCCTGCGGGGAGCAAGACCGGCGCCGGAAGGGGCGGTGGGCTGGAGAGAAGCCGCTCGACCACCGGCGCCACATGGTCGATGCTGTCGCCAAGATAGTGTCCGGCGATCCTCCCGCTGAGGTTTGGCATCAGGGTGAAAATAAGACCACCGAATCCCACGGGGATGCGCATGGGGTAGACGGCGTCGGCGAGGTCGGCAAGCGTCGCCGCGGTGTGCAGTTGCTGGGCGCTGAAAACGATGAGATTGGGACGAGCCTGGGCCAGCGTCGCCTCGAAGCGCATCAGCGGCACGTTGGCGCCCAAGTAGATGGTGCGCCATCCCTGCCGCCGAAGCAGGAAGTTGATGAGCAGCGGACTGAAGGTGTGCGACTCATCGGGTGGGCAGGCAATGAGAATGCGCCCTGTGCGCGTCGGGTTGGTGGCGCCGATCATCACTTCCAATCGCCGCATCGAAAGCTCCGATGCAAAGTGCTCCTGCTGGGCGGTGGCGTTTCCGGCGTGCCACTCCTCGCCAATGTGCACCAGACCCCGGCGCATCACATCGAGCACGACCGTCTCGGGAGAATAGAGGGCGAAAGCCTGTGATAGCACTTGCTCAGCCTGCAGCTCGTCAAACGCCAAACAAGCATTCACCCAGGCCTGCTTCAGCTCGACCAGGGCGGGACCCATGACAGACGCCGGGAAGCCAGCGGTTTCGCCGCCCATCAATTCTTCCAGAGGGTCTTTGCCATCCGCTTGCAGCTTGCGCCAGAGGTCGACGGCGCGACTGATGGTCAACCCTTGTTCCTGACGGGCGTTCAGCCACTTCAGGATGTTGATGTCTCGCTGCGAATAAAGACGGTGCTTGCCTAGCGAACGCTCTGGCGTTGGCAACCCGTAACGCCGTTCCCACGCCCGCAGCGTGTCAGGTTTCAGGCCTGTTTCCTGGACGACTGCTTTGAGGTTGAATGTGGGGGTGTCATCAGCACGCGAAGACATGGGCTTGCAGCCTGGCCTCTGGTGTGGGATGATGCGGCGGGGTAGGGAACCTGTGCCCAAATGCGCACGCTGTGCACACAGCTTCTGTCAAGTGTTACGATACCATGTATCGGCATCTTTGTCAAGTATTTTCTGGAAAAAATATTGACAAACAATGATTTCGGTATCCTGCCCGACTTCCGGCGACCAGACAACATCCGGCTGGGTCTGGCGCCCCTTTACACGTCTTTCACCGACATCTACCGGACCGTGATGGCGCTGCGCCAAATCGTGGAGACACGCCAGTACGAGGCCTACCCGCTGGAAGCTCCGGCCGTGACGTGAGTGTTCGACAGCGGTTCTAGCGCAGCGCCGCCATGCTTGTGGATGTGGCGATGGGCGACTTGTGGCAGTGCACGAGCTTCCATTCAGGGTTCAGCTCCGTGCCGAAATCGTGGAACACCCGGGTCTCGTTGTGCGACTTGTGCTGAACGCCTCCCGGACCGATGGCACGGATCAGCAGCGTGTAGGTAACCACGGCCGTACTGCCGTAGAGCTGGACACGCGGCTGCAGCACCTCGTGCTCGATTCGCTGGCTGCCTTCGCCAATCACCGTCTTGTGTACGGCCAGCTCGCGCAGGTGGAAGTCCAGCCCGTCGATGCGCTGCGGCGAGATGTACCACTCGAAGAAAGTGACATCCTCAGATGTGGTGGCGCGGTAGGCGTCCACGTCGCCATCCCAGATGCTTTGCAGGTTGCGGTGGAGGGTGTCGAGGAGGGTTTGGGTCAAGTCGGTCATGACGGCGCCTTCGGGGGACCGAAGAGAGCGGCCAGTTGCACAGCGCCTTCCGAGTCGGTGACGGCCAGTATTTCATCTCCCTCCGCAAAGGTGGTGAGACCACGCGGTACGATGACCTCGTCGTTACGGATAATGGCGGCGATGACACAGTGCTCGGGCAGGGTGAGGTCTTTGATGGCCACACCGATTCCCTTGGCCCCGGCGACAATGCGCTCTTCCACCAGGGAGTAGGCGCCGCGCTTGAGCTTGAGCAAGGTCACCATGTCGCCATGAGCCACTTCTTCCAGAATGATGGCGCCCATCATCTCCGACTGGCTGAGCGCGGCGTCGATGTGGAAGGTCTCGTTGAAGAGCCAGGCGTTGCGGGGGTCGTTGATGCGGGCGACAGTTCTGGCAACGCCATAGCGCGCACGGGCCATGTAGCAGATCGCCAGGTTGTCGGCGTCGTCGGTTGTGGTCGCCGCAACCACATCGGCCTCACGGATGTCTGCCTGTTCGAGAACGGCAGGGTCTGTGGGGTTGCCCTCGTAGATGGTCTCGCTGGGCAGGTCTTTGTGCAGCCGCGACAAGGTGCCGCTGCGGTGTTCGACCACATGAACGTGCTGATCCTGGGAGATCAGGAGCTGCGCGAGCTGTGTGCCGGTACGGCCGCCGCCGGCGATGAGGACGAACATGTCAGGCCTCCTGTAGTTGTTGGAGTTCGGTCCGCAGCGCTTCGGACGTCGCCGGCGTGCCGCTGACGTGCAGTATGTCTCCCGCTTTCAGGACCAAGTCGTCGGTGGGCGGCATCGCCCGCCCCGCCCGCGTCACCGCCACCGGACGGGCGTCCTTGGGCAGCGCCTCCGCCAGCCTGCGCCCGGCCCAGGCAGCCGGCACGATCATCTCGTAGAGGCCCACCTCGCCGTTGCCCGCCGCCCATACGGAACGGAGGTGGGGCGTGGTCAGCAGCGCCTCCATGCGTTCAGCGGCCCAGAGGGGCGAGCTGACCATTTGCACGCCGAACGCCTCGAAGATGGGCAGCCAGCGCGGGTCATAGTTGCGCGCGACCACGTGCGGCACGTGATACACCCTGCTGGCCAGGTGACAAATGACGGCGTTGAGCGTGTCGGAGCTGGTCACTGCCGCCACGCCCTGAGCCTGGACAATGCCGGCGCGCGCCAACATGCCCTGATTGAGCACCTCGCCCTCGATCGTGCGCCCGCGGAAATCAGGCGGCAAGTTGGCAAAGGCCGCCTCATCCAGATCGATGACGGTCACCTTGTGCTGGTTGAGAAAGAGCTGATAGGCCAGGGTCGCGCCCAGGCGACCGCTGCCGACGACGATGTAGTTCATGGTATCGGAGTATTCTCCACGTCTTCTTCGAGCTGGTAGGGGACGTCGGTTACGACAATGCCAGGCTGGTTCAAGAGGGCATCGCGCAGGATCTGCGCCGCGTTTGTGTGCAGGAAGTTTTCCCACCGATGGCTGGGTACGAACTGCGGCACGACGATAGTGATCGTCTCATTCGGCTGCCGGCGAGCATAGATTTCTTCGATGTAGTCTATCAGAGGTTCCACCAGAAGGCGGTAGGGCGACTCCAGAATCACCAGGCGCACCCCATTGCCCCAGTTCTCCCATTTGCCACGCAGCTTATCTGCCTCCTCTGGGTCGACCGAGACGTGCACGGCCGTGATGTCGTCCGAAAGCATGCGGGCGTAACGCAGTCCGGCCAGAGAACCGCGATGGACGCCGCTCAAGGGCATGATCACCCGGTGGCGAATGGTGGGTGGAGCGTCTCCGTGCCGGTCAAGAGAGAGATTGCTCGCCAGGTTCCGGTAGTGCCTGTGGATGTTCATCAGGATGACTACTAAGCTGGGGATGATGATCAGTACCACCCAGGCGCCATCACGGAACTTGGTGATGACGAACACGAACATCACAATCAAGGTGCAGACGGCGCCGAAAGCATTGATCCCCAGCTTGAGCCGCCATCTGGCGTCGTGGTGCAGAGTCGAACCGCGTTCCTTTCGTTCCTCGCCTGGTTGTAGGTAACCCGTCTTGCGCCATCGACGCGCCATGCCGGTTTGCGAGAGCGTGAACGACATAAAGACGCCGATGGCGTAGAGCGGGATGAGGCCGGTCACGCTGGCCTGAAAGACCAGGATCAACAACGATGCGACGGCCGATAGGGCGACGATGCCGGAAGAATAGACAAGGCGGCTGCCCCGAAAGGCCAACTGGCGAGGCAAGAAACCATCCTGTGCCAGCAGAGCGCTGAGCCGGGGGAAGTCGGCGAAAGCCGTATTGGCCGCCATCACCAGAATGACTGTGGTGGCGCCAATGGTGGCCAGGTAGAGGAAGTTGCGGCCGTTGTAGATGGTGCGGGCAAGCTGCGAGATCACCGTCTCGGTTTCGGAGGGCACGGCCTGGATGGGGCCGACCAGAAAGCTGATGCTCAGGAAGAGCGGGCCGAGGATAAGCGCCATGACAATGAGTGTGATGCCGGCATTGCGGCTGCGAGGCTTACGGAAGGCGGTGATGCCGTTGGAGATCGCTTCCACCCCAGTGAGGGCCGTGGTGCCGCTGGCGAAGGCGTGAAGGATGAGGAAGGGGGTGATCGCAACCAGCCCGATGACGGCCTCTTGATGAGGAGGGTCCACCACGGTGCCCAGGCTGCCGGTGAGGTAGCGCAGCAAGCCAAGACCCACTGTCAAGAACATAGTCACTACGAAGAAGTACGTGGGGATAGCGAAGATGACACCGGACTCTTTGACCCCGCGCAGGTTGATGACCATGATGAAACCCACAAACGCCACGGCAAGCCAGGCGCGAGCAGGGAACAGTCCCGGAAAGGCAGACGTAATTTGGGCGACGCCTGCCGATACAGACACGGCCACGGTCAGAATGTAGTCGGTCAGCAAGGCGGCGCCAGCGACGAGCGCCGGCAATTCCCCCAAATTGTCGCGGGCCACGATGTAAGCACCGCCGCCGCCCGGATAGGCGTGGATGGTTTGCTCGTAGGAGGCAGTGACAATGGCAAGAAGAATGACGATGGCAAGCGAGATGGGGAAGACGAAGCCGAACGCAATCGTGCCGGCCACCGCCAGGATGACCATGATCTCCTGGGTGGCATAGGCAGTGGAGGAGAGCGCATCCGAGGCAAAGACTGCCAGACCGACGGCCTTGCCAATGGTCTGATGGGGGGCATCGGCCGTCGCCAACGGGCGACCGATAAGCAAGGTGCGCCAAGTTCGCCTGGGTCCCGCCGCCGAGGTGCGATGAAAGATAGGGGTATCCGTGTGGTGGTGATGCGGGAATGTCATGGAAAGTGGGGGCAAAACATAACCCCCCGGCTAACCGGGGGGTCTCAAGGATGAGAGAGTTGACTGTGTCTTTCGTTTTGGGTGTCAGCTGGGCTCTACCCAACGTCTTCTTCGATCTGATAGGGGACGTCGGTTACGACAATGCCAGGCTGGTTCAAGAGGGCATCGCGCAGGATCTGCGCCGCGTTTGTGTGCAGGAAGTTTTCCCACCGATGGCTGGGTACGAACTGCGGCACGACGATAGTGATCGTCTCATTCGGCTGCCGGCGAGCATAGATTTCTTCGATGTAGTCTATCAGAGGTTCCACCAGAAGGCGGTAGGGCGACTCCAGAATCACCAGGCGCACCCCATTGCCCCAGTTCTCCCATTTGCCACGCAGCTTATCTGCCTCCTCTGGGTCGACCGAGACGTGCACGGCCGTGATGTCGTCCGAAAGCATGCGGGCGTAACGCAGTCCGGCCAGAGAACCGCGATGGACGCCGCTCAAGGGCATGATCACCCGGTGGCGAATGGTGGGTGGAGCGTCTCCGTGCCGGTCAAGAGAGAGATTGCTCGCCAGGTTCCGGTAGTGCCTGTGGATGTTCATCAGGATGACTACTAAGCTGGGGATGATGATCAGTACCACCCAGGCGCCATCACGGAACTTGGTGATGACGAACACGAACATCACAATCAAGGTGCAGACGGCGCCGAAAGCATTGATCCCCAGCTTGAGCCGCCATCTGGCGTCGTGGTGCAGAGTCGAACCGCGTTCCTTTCGTTCCTCGCCTGGTTGTAGGTAACCCGTCTTGCGCCATCGACGCGCCATGCCGGTTTGCGAGAGCGTGAACGACATAAAGACGCCGATGGCGTAGAGCGGGATGAGGCCGGTCACGCTGGCCTGAAAGACCAGGATCAACAACGATGCGACGGCCGATAGGGCGACGATGCCGGAAGAATAGACAAGGCGGCTGCCCCGAAAGGCCAACTGGCGAGGCAAGAAACCATCCTGTGCCAGCAGAGCGCTGAGCCGGGGGAAGTCGGCGAAAGCCGTATTGGCCGCCATCACCAGAATGACTGTGGTGGCGCCAATGGTGGCCAGGTAGAGGAAGTTGCGGCCGTTGTAGATGGTGCGGGCAAGCTGCGAGATCACCGTCTCGGTTTCGGAGGGCACGGCCTGGATGGGGCCGACCAGAAAGCTGATGCTCAGGAAGAGCGGGCCGAGGATAAGCGCCATGACAATGAGTGTGATGCCGGCATTGCGGCTGCGAGGCTTACGGAAGGCGGTGATGCCGTTGGAGATCGCTTCCACCCCAGTGAGGGCCGTGGTGCCGCTGGCGAAGGCGTGAAGGATGAGGAAGGGGGTGATCGCAACCAGCCCGATGACGGCCTCTTGATGAGGAGGGTCCACCACGGTGCCCAGGCTGCCGGTGAGGTAGCGCAGCAAGCCAAGACCCACTGTCAAGTACATCATGACGGCGAAAAAGTAAGTAGGGATAGCGAAGACCGTACCTGACTCTCGAACGCCCCGCAGGTTCATGAGCATGACAAGAATGACCAGTGCAACGGCAATCCACGCCCGCGAAGGGAACAGCTCAGGGAATGCAGACGTAATCTGGGCGACGCCTGCCGATACAGACACGGCAACAGTGAGCGTGTAGTCGGTCAGCAAAGCGGCGCCAGCGACGAGCGCCGGCAACTCCCCCAAATTGTCGCGGGCGACGATGTAAGCACCGCCGCCGCCCGGATAGGCGTGGATTGTTTGCTCGTAGGAGGCAGTGACAATGGCAAGCAACAGGACAATGGCAATCGAAATGGGGAAGACATAGCCAAACGCAATCGTTCCGGCCGCCGCCAGAATGATCATGATCTCTTGCGTGGCATAGGACGTTGAGGACAGCGCATCCGATGCGAACACCGCCAGACCCACGATCTTGCGTATGGTCTGATGGGGTGCGTCGGCGGTGGCCAACGGGCGACCGATAAGCAAGGTGCGCCATGATCGCGGGGGGCCGCCACTGGCCTCGCGATGGAAAACGCGTGGTCCGTGCTCGTGCGAATGGTGCTCAGCAAGGGCAGGTTGTGGATCAGCGTGAGTCTGTACGTCGGTGGAATGAAGCGGAGGCATAAAGGAGTGTCACGTCTGAAATGGGT
Organism: uncultured Caldilineales bacterium; assembly: GCA_964535455.1. Classification (GTDB taxonomy): domain Bacteria; phylum Chloroflexota; class Anaerolineae; order J102; family J102; genus SSF26. The sequence continues at coordinate 1,346 of CAZHTZ010000117.1, read as the reverse complement.
CGCAGTCCCGGTGCCGGTGCAAACGCTGCGCATTCTAAGCGAATATTTATCATAGCGGCAAGCATCCAGAAAACCTCTAACACGCGAGCCCGCGTCGTCATCCCCAGCTTTCTCGGTCAGGGGCGCGGCCAGCTTTACGACATGGAGGGCTTCGGTTCGGACCTGAGTGTGCGCGAGAAGCTGGGCATCTACGCGGCCACCAAAGCCGCCGTGCGCCAGGGATGCCGGTCGCCAGTTCTTCGTCCACGGGCCCCTGCACATCCAACGCTTGCAAGGTTTCGGTCGTGCAGGCCAGCATTTCCTCCACGCCTATCCGTGCCTGCCGCGCCGAGCGAAAAGCGCCGGGCGGGTCGAAGGTGACGACGCGATGGTCCAGGTCAAGCAAGAGGGCGGCCAGTGGGGCCGGGAATGGCAGGCCAAACCCATGCGGATAGGGCATGAAGAGAATGGTCGCGCCCTGGCCGGCCGCGTACATCGCCAAACCGTCGTGGATGAGGGTCGGTTCCATAGTTGATGCGACAGGCGGCGTTGACGTAGCCGTGAACGGGTCAGACGGGCAGCGTGACGAGACTCTGCTGGAGTGGCAGGGTGGTCACCTCTGCCCGGTCAGGATGGATGAAGACATTGATCTCCAGGCGCACGCCGAAGTCGGGTAGGTAGATGCCCGGCTCGATGGTGAAGCCAATGTGGGGGATCAGGGCGCGCGTGTCACGCGTCTCCAGGTTGTCAATGTTGACGCCGGAGCCATGAATGGTCGTATCGAGGCTGTGGCCGGTGCGGTGAATGAAGAGATCGCCGTACCCCGCCGCCGTGATAACGCCGCGTGCGGCGTCGTCCACTTCCCAGCCATGCAACGCCTGTCCGTCGCGGACACGCTGGACGATGAGGTCGATGGCGGCATCGCGCGCCTTCGCCACCACGCCAAACACCTCGATCATGTGCGCCGGTGGCTGGGAACCGGCGTAGCCCATCCAGGTGATGTCGGCAAAGACCGAGTCCGGGTCATCCGCCACACGACCCCACAGGTCGATGAGGATGAGGTCTCCGCGGCGAATGGGGGTGGGATTGTCGGGTCGGGGCGCGTAATGCGGGTCGCCGGCGTGGGCATTGACGGCCACGATGGGCGGGTGGTCGGGGTCGATGCCCGCGGCGGCGAAGCGCTCGAGCAGCAAGCTTTGCACGTCCACCTCGGTGACGGTCCCACGGCTGCGCAGGCGTTCGGCAATGAAGGCGAAGGCCTCGTCTTTCGCCTTCAGGCAGACGGTCGCGGCGCGGCGATGGCTGGCAAGCTGGGTGGGCGTCCACACGGCGTAGATGGCCTGCACCAGATCGGCGGAGGAGTGAAG
>CAZHTZ010000116.1:6944-13441 GCA_964535455.1 uncultured Caldilineales bacterium | reverse complement strand
GCACCGCGACGGTCCCGCGCCTGGATTGCGTCCCAGAAAGCAACATCCATCTAGCGCGCGGGCGACACCTCACCGTCGAGGCCAGGTCCTCTGACCGGCGCTGCGTCCCCGCACGCACCACATGGGAGGCGAGGACCGTGAAACCCCAAATCAAAGCAATGCTGCTGCCCCTGCCGGAGGATACAGGCGCCGCATACGTGCGAGCTGACGACGGCCAATGCCCCCCCCGGCGCGAGGCAATCAGCGCCGCCACCGTCATGGACGCATGGGACCAGAGCGCACCTGCAGCGACGCAGGGCGGGCTGGTTGTCGTCCGCCCTGCCCAACGCATCTACCTGCCGCTGATGAAGCAGCAGTGACCTGAGATCAATGCCATTGGCCCACCCACCCGGCTTTAGCGGGCGGGTGGGCCGCCCAAGCTCTTCACCCAATGATGGCCGCCTGCGCCGCATCGCAGGCAGGACAGAGGCGACAAATGAAAACCAAATACCTCTTTACGCTCATTATTCTCATTCCTTTGGCCCTGTTGGTGCTGGCGGGAGCAGACACCGCATCGACTCGCCCGACGGTGGCAGAACCTGTTGGCAGCAGCCCAGGGTTCGTGGCACACTTCAGCCGGGAAGGTCTACCGTCGCGTGCGCAGGCAGCGGATGCTTACGCCCCAAACACGGTTCTGGTGCGCTACAAGTCCGACGCCAATTCCACACAGATGCAAGCCGCGCAACTGGGACTGAACGCCCAAGTGGCGCATGTGTTTTCTCTGGTTCCAGGCCTGGTGCAACTGCGGTTGCCGGCAGACGGTCTCAGCGTCGAGCAGGCAGTCAGCCGGCTCTCCGCGCTGGCGTACGTGGACTATGCCGAGCCAGACTACATCGTCTCAGCCTCGGTCGAACCGAATGACCCGTATTGGGGCGAGCTATGGGGGATGACGAACATACGAGCGCCCGCTGCGTGGAACACCTTCACCGGGGCTCAGGGGTTCGTCGTTGCCATCATCGATACCGGCATCGATTACAACCATGCGGATCTGGCAGCCAACATCTGGAGCAATGCCAATGAGATCGCCGGCAACGGCGTCGACGACGATGCCAACGGCTACATCGACGACATCCACGGCTGGGACTTCCATAATGGAGATAACGATCCCATCGACGACAACGGTCACGGCACGCACACGGCCGGCACGGTGGGCGCGGTGGGGAACAACGGCGTGGGCGTGGTGGGCGTCAACTGGCATGTGAGGCTGATGGCGCTCAAGTTCCTCGACAGCAGTGGCTCAGGTTGGACATCGAATGCCGCCAAGGCCCTGGAATACGCCTGGAGGATGGGGGTGAAAGTCTCCAACAACAGTTATGGCGGCGGGGGTTATTCGCAGGCGCTGTACGACGCCATCAACAACTCGAAGTCAGTGGGCCATCTGTTCGTCGCCGCCGCGGGCAACGACGGCAACAACAATGACGCCAACCCTGCCTATCCGGCAACCTACAACCTGGACAATATCATCGCCGTGGCAGCCATTGATAGCACAGACGGCCGGGCCGGTTGGTCCAACTACGGTGCTGTGACGGTGGACCTGGGAGCGCCGGGCGTGTATATCCTGAGCACCTATCTCGGCAATGGGTACGCTTTCGGCAGCGGCACATCGATGGCGGCGCCGCATGTCGCTGGAGCGGCCGCGTCACTGTACGGGTATTTCCCGGCGGAGAGCTACGGTCAGATTCGCGACCGCATCCTGGGCACCACGCGGCCGGTGGCGTCGTTGCAAGGGAAGACGGTGACGGGCGGGGTCCTGGACGTGGCGGCAGCCCTGGCGAGGGGAACGCCGACGCCGACGCCGACGCCGGGAACGCCCACCGTCACGCCCACTGCCACCCCGATGCCGCCCGCCATCCAGGTGAACACGACGGCTGATCTCAACGGCGTCTGCCAGCAGCCGCCAGAAGGGGACTGTGCGCTGCGTGAGGCAATCCAGATGGGCAACGGGTTGCCAGGCCGGCAGACGATCGCTATTCCAGCCGGGACCTATGTGCTTACCATCCCGGGCACCTTGGACATCACGGATGATGCCACCCTGATCGGTGCAGGAGCCGACACGACCATCGTCGATCGCAACCGGCTTGCCCATGTTTTCGTGGTTAGTGACGGTCGGGAAGCAGAATTCGATGGTCTCACTGTGCGCAATGGCGACTTCGGTATTACAAGCTGGTATGGCACCTTGGTTGTGAAGAACAGCATCGTGACGGGCAACGCCCAAGTTGGTGTACACGGCGGCCGCATCCAGGTCGAGAACAGCATCCTTCAGGCCAACGGCTCTGGGGCCAATGCTCACTACAACGGCTACATCATCGACAGCAGGATCATGGGTAACAGTGGTGCTGGCTTCGCTTGCGGTGGCTATAGCAATGAATGCGTGGTGCGCCGCAGCAGAGTTGCCGACAATGGCGGCGAGGGCGTGCACATGCAGACGTTCACCCACACGACGCCCTTGCTGGTCGAGGAGAGCGCCATCATTGGCAACCACAACTGGGGGATCACCGGCTCCGGCCAGTATCCCACTGCCACTATTCGGAACTCTACGATTGCTCAGAATACCGCTGGCGGGATTCAGTGGCAGACGCCGCCGGGTCAGGGTGCTCTGCCGCTGCTGACGCTCATCAACAGCACGCTGGACGGGAATGCTCTTAGCGGCGCGGTGACGCTGGAGAATACCATCCTTGCTAACACAACCTGTGCTGGGGTTGTGCGGTCGTTGGGTCACAACCTGATTGCCGATCCGGTACGCTGTCCCTTCACACCCGCAGCCGGCGACCTGACTGGCGACCCAGGTCTGGGCAGCTATAGCGATGGATACTATCCGCTGCTGACTACCAGCCAGGCCGTTGAATCGGGCGCCAATGATGTGTGTTCAAGCACCGATCAGCTCGGGAATCCTCGAGTAGACGCTGACAACGACGGCGACACGATCTGTGACATCGGCGCGATCGAGTATCAACTCAATGATGCCCCTACGCGTACCCCAACTCCTACACCAACCTGGACCCCTACACATACTTCCACCCCAACCAATACGCCCACTGTTACCCCCACTCGTACGCCGACGCCCACCCGCACTCCAACACCGCCCACCGGCGCCAAGACCAAGTCCTTCCAATACGGTGTGGCTCCGTCAGCGAGCTACGTTGGCGCCACCGACGCCTATGTCTCGGAGCAGCAGACCACGAGCAACTTCGGCGCCGCCACCACGGTGATCGTCACCGGCAACGACCCGGTGGGCAGCAACAAGGACAAGTGGGCGCTGCTCAAGTGGGACCTGTCCTCGATCTGCGGTTGGGTGCAGTCGGCCTCGCTCACCCTCAACGTCACCGACCACTCCGCCGGCCAGACCTATGAGTTGTACGAAGCCCTCGCCACCTGGAGCGAGACCGCCGTCACCTGGACTAACAAGCCCGCCAGGGGGACGACGGTGCTGGGGACGGTGGCCGCGAGTGCGAACGGCAACCTGACGGTCAGCCTGAATCCGGCAGGGAAGGATGTCGTGCAGAAGTGGCTGACCACGCCGTCGAAGAACTTCGGCTTCTATCTGATGGACGCTGCCAACAACAACAACTTGATCTTCTACAGCCGCAACTACACCGCCAACATCCTGCGTCGGCCCAAGCTGACGGTGATCTACAAGCCGCCAGTAATCACCAAGGCGGCGTGGGTGCAGAACATCACGGGGACAGGCGCCAACGTGCTGTGGGAGACGGACACTTATGCCAAGGGGAATATCAACTATCGCCTGCAAGGAGTGACGACGTGGACGAACAAGACGGTAACCACGGTTCTTGTCAGCGGCAAATGGCAGGCCAAGGCGGTGCTGACCGGCTTGACTGCGGGCAAGACCTACGAATACCGGGTGCGGGCCAGCACCGACAGTCCGTGGACGGCCATCAAGACCTTCAAGACGGCGGCGAGCGTGGCGGCAGAGGGAGGCGACGCGGTGTTGACCGCGCGGCCTGAGCCGCCCACGGGCTTCGGGTTGGCCGTGAGCAGCGTGGAGGCTCTGCCGGGGACGACGGTGGTCGTGCCGGTGAGTCTGACCGTAGGCAGCGGTGTGTCGCCAACTGTCAGCTTTGGTCTGGACTACGATCCGGCCTGGCTGAGCTTTGACGGGACGGACGCCGACGAGGACGGCCTGCCCGACAACGTCACCTTCAATCTACCCGGCGACTACACCGCTGCGGTGGTGTACGACCCGGCGAACGCAGGTGGTGACCTGACCTTCATCCTGGGCGACCTCGACCCGGCCTTGCTGGTGGGGTGGAGCGAACCGATCGTATGGGTGGCCTTCGCCGCTGCCGAGACTTCGGAGCCGGTGGAAGCGGCGGTGAGCTTCGCTGCTGAGCCTGCCGCCGTCGTCGTCGATGCCTGGGGCCAGAGCGTCCCTGCCGCCACGCAGGGCGGGCTTGTCGTCATCCGTCCGGCGCAGCGCATCTACCTGCCGCTGATGAGGCAGCAGTGACATGACCGTATTGCCATAGGCCCATCCGCCCGGCTTTAGCGGGAGGGTGGGCCGGGCATGGGGATGATGGACAGTGAGGGCGGACCTGCGTTAGACCCGCCCTCTCCGACCATTACCTCCGGGAGGTGCTCAGGAAGCTTTGTCGATACGCAGACTCGACTGAGCACCTCCCGGAGGTCGGCCAGGCGCAGGTTCGGCTGAGCACCTCCCGGAGGTCAGTCCCGGCGGTTTGCCCGCGCGGCGCGCGTCCTCTACAATCGCGGTCATGTCCGCCACCGATCGCCGCTTTCTGCGCCTGCTAGCCCTGGTTGCCCTGGGCCTGCTGGTCCTGCACATGGTGGTCGAGCGCCTGCCGGTGGCATGGGCGTTTCGCTTCTATCCTGAGTCCCTGGTGGGACCGGGCGGCCGGCTGAATCCGGAAGAGTGGTTGTGGGGCGTGTTTCCCATCACCTACCTGCCCATCTGGCTGCGGTGGGCGGCGGGGGCGGGCGTTGCCGTCCTCGTGCTCTGGGCTGCGTTTGCCTCTGATCTGGGGCGGCTGCGGACAGTGCGTCTTGCCTTTCCCCGCCGGTGGTGGGTGCAGGCAATGCTCGCCGGGCTGAGCCTCATTTTCTTCTACGCCGGCCGCGTCGTTCATACCCGCTGGGGCGACGCCTTTCTGCTGGTCAAGGGTATTGCCGATCCCGCCACGCGTCTCACCTACAACTGGCAGGCGCCGCTCGATACCTTCGTCCACGCCCAACTGTTCCACCTGGGCGAGCGGCTTTGGGGCTGGACCGACGCTATGCCTGCCTACTGGTGGCTGAGCAGCCTGGCGGGTGCGGTCGCCGTTTGGATCCTGCTGCGCCTGGCGGCCGGTATCGGGCGCACGAACTTGCAGGCCTGGGCGGTGTTCGGGCTGATGGCGACCTTGGGGGCGATGCAGTTGTTCTTTGGCTATCCTGAGAACTACACCCTCATCAGCCTGCTCATCCTCATCTACCTGTGGCTGGCCTGGCGCTTCGCTCAGGGCCGGGGCTCGTTGTGGGCGCCGAGCCTGGTCCTGGCCCTCGCCAACGGCTTCCACCCCTCGACCCTGGTGCTGCAGCCGTCGTTGTGGGCGCTGGCCTGGTGGGGAACCGTGCAGACAAAGGAGCGTCGCCCTCATGCCGTCCCGAGGACCCTACTTGCCCTGGTCATACCGCCGGTGGTCGTGGGCGCGGCCGTGCTGGCGTTGATGACGGCAGGCGGGCATGGGCTGGGAACCTTGCTGGGCGCCGAAGCGCCGGGTGGGGGCGACCACCGCTGGTTGGTGCCGCTGCTGGCGCCCGCCAGCAAGTGGGAGTACTACACCCTCTTCTCTAACGGTCATCTCCTGGACATCCTCAACCAGCAGACGCTGTCGATGCCGTTCACCCTGCCCCTCCTCCTGTTACTGGCGGTTTTCTACCGTTCCCGGCTGCCCCGCGATGCCTACAGCGCCTGCTTGCTGGTAGCGTCGGCCGCCTACGTGCTGCTCACCTGGGTCTGGAATCCGGACTATGGCGGCCAGCGAGATTGGGACCTCTTTGCCGTGGCCGCCTGGCCGGCGACGCTCCTGGCGGCCTATTGGATGGTCCGCAGCCTGTCACGGGACACGCTGCTTCGCGCCTGTCTGATCGTGATCCCCTTCCAGGCCCTGCACACCGCCGCCTGGGTCTTCAGCAACACCCGGCCGTGGGAGTGGCCGGTGTGAGAGGTGAGAGGCGAGAAGCGGGTGGCGGGTGGTGGGTGGCGTGTAGGGGCGATTCACGAATCGCCCCGATTCACGAATCGCCCACTATCCTTCAACCTTCAACCTTCAACCCTTTGGTCGGCTGTCCGCGGTCGGCCGTCGTCTCTACCTGCGACCTGCGACTTGCCACCTGCTCCCTGCTCCCTGCTCCCTGCCCTCTGCCCCCTGCTCCCTGCCGCCTGCCCCGCAGCTGCGTCACCTTGCGCCGTACGATCGGCAGGCGGGCGACCAGGAGCAGCA
>CAZHTZ010000116.1:0-6934 GCA_964535455.1 uncultured Caldilineales bacterium | reverse complement strand
CGACTTGCCCCCCGCGACCTCCGACTTGCCACCTGGGCCTTGCGACCTGCCCCCTGCCCCCTGCGACTTGCCCCCTGCGACCTGCGACTTGCCACCTGCCACCTGCCACCCTTCGGGCTGAGCCTCAGGGCGAAGCCTGCCCCGCAGCTGCGTCACCTTGCGCCGGACGATCGACAGTCGGGCCACCAGGAGCAGCACCACCAGCGCCCCCCAGAGCAGCGGCTGGCGCACGTCGGCCTTGACCACCCAGGTGTAGTGGATCACCACGAGAATGCCGGCCGCATAGACGAACTTATGCAATTTCTTCCATGTCTTGCCCAGACGGCGCTGCCAACCCTTGGTGGATGTGATCGCCAGGGGCAGCAGGATCAGGAAGGCGGTGAAGCCGATGTAGATATAGCGCTTCTCCAGCGTCTCGCTCCAGATCAGCCGCAGGTTCAAGCCATAATCCAGCACCGAAAAGATGAGGAAGTGCAGCGCCGCGTACATGAAGGCATAAAGGCCCAGCGCCCGCCGCACCTTGACGGCCTGCCGGAATCCAAACAGGGTGTTCAGGGGCGTGCAGGCCAGGCTGAGGACGAGCAGCACCAGCGCCGCTTTGCCTGTGCGAAAGGTGAGGTCCTGGATGGGATTGACCGAAAGGTTGCCCATCGCGATTGCCCACACCAACAGCGCCAAAGGCGCCAGCGAGCCGGCGTGGACGAGGAGTTGGAAGGGCGTAAAGCGGGGCAGTTTCATGATGAGTTACAGGTTTCAAGGTTGAAGGTTAAAGGTTGGGAGACCTTCAACCTTGAACCTTCAACCTTCAACCGTTAGAAGTTTTCGACCAGGTCCATGCCCGTATACAGCGACGCCACCTGCTCGGCGTAGCCGTTAAAGGGGAGCGTTTCGCGGCGGCCCAGCTCACCGATGCGGCGCTCGCTGCGCTGGGACCAGCGCGGATGCGACACCGCAGGGTTGACGTTGGCATAGAAGCCGTATTCGTTGGGCGCGGCCGCCATCCACAGCGACGTGGGTGGCTCCTCGACCAGGTCGATCTTGACGATGGCCTTGATGCTCTTGAAGCCGTACTTCCAGGGCGCAACCACGCGGACTGGGGCGCCGTTCTGCGGCGTCATGCTCTCCCCATAGACGCCCGTGGCGAGTAGGGTGAGGTCGTTCATGGCTTCGTCCAGCCGCAATCCCTCGACATAGGGCCAGACGTACCAGCCGCTGTTCTGGCCGGGCATCTTGTCAGGTGCGTAGAGCGTCTCGAAGCGCACGTACTTGGCCTTGGAGGTGGGCTCCACCTGCTTGAGGAGATCGGCCAGACGGAAGCCATGCCAGGGGATGACCATCGACCAGGCTTCTACGCAGCGCAGGCGGTAGATATGTTCGGCGGCGGCGAACTTGTGCAAGGCGTCAAGATCGAGAGTGACCGGCTTGTTCACCAGGCCGCCAACCTGCACCTGCCAGGGGGAAGTCGGGAAGTCCTTGGCCAGTTTGGCGACTGCTTCCTTGTCGGTAGAGAACTCGTAGTAGTTGTTGTAACCCGTGATCTGATCGACGCTGTTGGCCGGGTCGCCCAGCTCATCACTCATTCCGGCGGTCGTGCTGGCAGCGCCGGCCTGACCGTTCTTCGCGGCTGGCGCCGTCGCGGCTGCAGGCGCCGGTGCCGATCCGCCAGGCGCGCACGCGGCCAGAGCTGCGGCGCCGGCGGCAAGCCCCACCGTTTGCAGGAACTTGCGACGGGAGTAGAACAGCTCTTTCGGCGTGATCTCGGAGGACGGAATGGAAGAAATCTTAGATGTGCTCATCGTCGGGGTTCCAGATTGGGGGGGTGATTGCTGCGTATTTCCAAGATAGGACGCTTGGGTTACACAGTACTGACACATGTATTACGGAAAACTTACGCCGTCTGGTCGCGAAACCCCGCCAAACGCACGAGCGCCCGGCCGCAGCCGGGCGCTCGTGGGGTAAGTGAGGTGGAGAGGTCAGTAAGCCGCTAGTAGCAGCCTCGGGCCGCAGCGGGGATGATCTGCGCCCGCCTGAACAGTCGCGGACCCTGCCGCACCGGGATGACGCGTTGGCTGGTAATCTGGCCGATCACGTTGTGGTTGATGTCGGTCAGATAGATGGTGATGAAGCCGCCGGGCCACTCTGACGGATCGATCTTGATCACGAAGTGCTGCGCCTGGCAGAAGGGCAGCGGCTGCCCCTGGGTCACCCAGCGAATGCCGATGATCTTGCCCTCATCGTTTGTGATCGGTACGGGGATCCAGCCCGGCGGGCCTTGCAGCGGCGTGGCCCCGTTCCACGGTGGTTGCTGCAGGTCGAAGTAGATCTCGAAGTCGTAGATCAGGCCTTCGAGCTGCCGATCCTGCACGTGGATGGTGAGGTCGATCGTATCCTTCGTGTCCGGAACGCCGGTGAACGTGGAGGAGACGCCGGTGATCACAAATGGCCTGGTGGGGGTGGCCGTGGGCGTCGGGGTAAAGGTCGCCCGCTCGGTCGCCGTGGCGGTGGGGGTTGGGGTTTCGGTGGGCGTCGGGGTGTCTGTCGGGGTAGGTGTTGGCGTTTCCGTGGGCGTCGGCGTGGCGGTGGGCGTTTCCGTGGGCGTCGGCGTGGCGGTGGGCGTTTCCGTGGGTTCAACTGGCGGGCAGGTGTAGTAGTCCTCGGTTTCGCCGTAGTGGTAGCCCGAAGCCGGTCCACTGCCGTCGGTGGCCGTGGCCTGTATGTCGCTCAGGCTGATGCGCCACCAGAAGCATTCCTTGGGATCCTTGTCGTACGGCAAGAACTGGATCGTGTTGAAGTTGTAGAAGCCCGGTCCTGGCAGGTTGATGGTCTGGTTCTGCACGGCCCACTCATTGGCAACGGCGCCGGGACAGTCGAAGACCTGCCCCCAGTCGCCGCTGCGGTCCCAGTCGAACCACAGGTTGACATACGGCTGGGTGGCGGGTGCGCCTGCGGGCACCGTGACCGAGAAGCTCACCATGGTGGGCACGCAGTGACGTATCGGCGGTAGTTGAGCGCCATCGTCCTTGCCGTCCTTATCGGGCTTGTCGGGCTGCGGTAGGATGTTGTTGACGACATCGGCGTCAGGACCGATATCCGCTTCCTGTTCGGTCGAGATGGCGGGACCCAGGAAGTAGAACAACTTCGGGTTACGGTGTAATGGTCCATAAGGCGGCGAACCGAGCTGGTAGACGGTCGGGTAAAGTGCCTTCACACCCAGCGGGCCGCCCGCCGGATACGCCGTCATCGAGAATCCGAAGCTGTTGGAGCTGTCCGGCGCATCGCCCAGGTCAGATTCCCCCAGTTCTGGCGGTTTCGTCGGCGTGGCCGTGGGCGTCTCCGTGGGATGCACGATTTCTGTGGGCGTGACCGTGGGTGTGGGCGTGGCCTGGGTGGACGGGCACCAGTAGTAGTCCTCGGTTTCGCCCTTCTTGTAGTTGCCCGCAGGCCCGCGGCCATCGTCATTCGTGGCGGCGAAGTCAGACAGGGTAATGCGCCACCACAGGCAGGTGTTGGGCGCCGGGTTGAAGGGCAGGAAGAACGGGGTGTTGAAGGAGTAGGTGCCGGGGCCGGGCAGGGGAATCACCTGGTTCTGCACCGCCCACTCGTTGGCGACCCCGTTCGCACAGTCCTTCAGGCCGCCCCAGGCGCCGTTGCGGTCCCAGTCAAACCACAGGTTGACGAACGGTTGGTTGGCCGGCGCCCCCGACGGCACGGTGACGTCAAACGTGATCTGCGTCGGCTGGCAGTTGGGCAGATTGTACGGCTTGACGCCGTCGTCAGCCAGGTCCCTGTCCGGCGCGTCGAAGAGCGGGAGAATGTTGTTAGAGGGATCCACATCCGGCCCGATGTCGGCTTCGCGCTCCTCGGTGAGGGCGGGTCCCAGGTAGTACTCCAGGGGGTTGTTGATGTGCCGCGGACCGTGGGGCGGCGAGCCGGCGCCGTAGACGGTGGGGTAGCGGGCGATCACACCCGGAGGGCCACCCGCCGGATAGGCGGTCATGAGCAGGCCGTAGCTGTTGGTGCTGTCCGGTGCATCTCCCAGGTCCGGGTGTGGCTTCGGCGGCTCCTCGCCACAGGTATAGTAGTCCTCGGTCTCGCCGTACAGGTAGCCGTTGGCAGGTCCGCGGCCGTCGTTGGCGGCGTTGGCTGCCTTGGTGTCGGACAAGGTGATGCGCCACCAAAGACACTGGCTCGGGTTCGGGTTGAAGGGTAGGAAGAACGGGGTCGTGAAGTTGTAGATTCCGGGACCGGGGAGGACGATCACCTGGTTCTGCACCGCCCACTCTTTGGCCACGGCGCCCGGGCAATCCATGATGTCGCCCCAGGCGCCGTTGCGGTTCCAGTCAAACCAGACATTGACATAAGCTTCACTGGCAGGCGCGCCCGGCGGCACGGTCACCGTGTACGTGATCTTGGTGGGCTGGCAGTGGGGCAGCGGCGGCTTGGGGTTGGTGCCATCGTCCTTGCCGTCGAGGTCTGGCCGGTCCCAGGGTGGAATCAAGTTGTTGATCCCATCCGCATCCCAGCCGAGATCCGCTTCGCGCTCGACGCTAACGGCCGGACCCAGCCAGAAGCGGCTGGTGGCGTTGCGGTGCAAGGGTCCGAACGGCGGCGAGCCGATTTTGTACACCGTGGGATAGCGGGCGGGGGTGCCGAGTGGGCCGCCCTTGGGATAGGCGGTCATGAGCGGCCCGAAGCTGTTGGTCGAGTCTGGGGCATCGCCCAGATCCGACCGCGGCGCCTTGATGATGCCAATTCCCGACGACGGCAGCCAGATGAGGTTGAGCCCTCCGGCTACTGTGGTAGGCTGCGGCTGGACGGCTACCGGCGCTGATGACAGTGCGCTCATGCTCAACACGAGCAGGAGCGCGATTGCCAGGATGCCGATTCCCGCCATGAGCCGGACGGAATGTCGCGCGTGCATGGACCTTACCTCCAGGGTGAGTGTGTGGGTGGTGGGTCGATTCGGGCAGGTCGCTGGCGAGACGGGTGCTCGCCCTTCCAGTACGACGAGCAGATGCCGTTATCACCTCATGATCCTGTCAAACCCCATCTTGACAGGCGCCTGCCGCTTGTTGGCGGGGAGACATCTCTATTCTAGTAAACTTAGGAATACAAATCAAGAGGGGGCGCGAGGGCGTTTGGTAGGCTCTCTTGCCATGACGCCGCCATTGCGCCGCCGGGTCTCCGGCCCTATAATCGACTTATGAAACCCCTTATCCTCTGGGCTCGCGACAAGCATCCTGTGCCTTACCAGTTGCGTATCGGCGCCAAGACGGACGACCTTGTTACCGGTTCGGTCCAGATCGACGACCGCTGGCTGCCGTTCTGCTTCGAACGCAGGGACCTGGTGATCACGGTCGGTGAGGGGGCGGAGACACGCAACGTGCAGATCAACGAATGGGGGTGGGAACAATGAGGCCGCGTCTCGTCCTCCGCGCAGGTAAAGAAAAACCCGTGCGCCAGCGCCATCCCTGGGTGTTCGAGGGCGCCGTCCAACATGTCGAAGGCCGCCCTGGCAGCGGCGATGTCGTGGACCTTTTTGCAGCCGACGGCCAATGGCTCGCCCTGGCCGAGTTTAGCCCCCGCTCGCAGATCCGCGCCCGGGCCTTTTGCTGGGAGCCTGAGCGTGTCAGCGATGGACGCTTCTGGCGCGAGCGGCTGGCCGCCAGCATCGCCCGGCGGCGCCAACTCCTGCCCGGCGCCGAAGCCTGCCGCCTCGTGTTTGCCGAAAGCGACGGCATCCCCGGTTTGATCGTGGACAGCTACGGTTCGCACCTGGTGCTCCAGACCCTGACCGCCGGCGCCGAAGCCCGCAAGAAGCAAACGGTCGCCCATCTGCTCGAACTGTTGTCTCCCACCAGCATCAGCGAACGCGATGACCCCGTGCGCCAGAAGGAGGGCCTACGGCGGGCCGGAGGTCCGCTCTGGGGGCTGCCTCCTGCCGGACCGGTGACCGTCGACGAGAATGGACTGCGTTTCCAGGTGGACCTCACCAGCGGTCATAAGACGGGGTTCTACCTGGATCAGGCCGAAAATCGTGCGGTCGTAGCCGCCTCCTGCGCCGGCGTCGAGGTGCTCAATGCCTTCAGCTATACCGGGGCCTTCGCCGTCCACGCCCTGGCTGCCGGCGCCGCTCACGTTACCAACGTCGACACCAGCGCCGAGGCCCTCAGCCTGGCCGCGGCCAACTTCGCCCTCAACGGCTTTGAACCTGACCGCTGGACGAACCTGGAGGCCGATGTCTTTCAGCAGCTCCGGCGCTGGCGCGATGAAGGGCGGCAGTTCGACGTCGTGATCCTGGACCCGCCCAAGTTTGTCCTCAGCCGCGACCAGGTCGATCGCGCCGCTCGCGGGTACAAAGACATCAACTGGCTGGCCTTGCGCTTGCTGCGCCCCGGCGGTCTGCTGGCGACCTTCTCGTGCTCAGGTCTGGTCGACCGCGACCTCTTCCAGAAGATCGTATTCGGGGCAGCGCTCGACGCCGGCCGCGAGGTTCGCATTGTGCGCCACCTCTCCCAGGGTCCCGATCACCCCGTGCTGCTCACCTTCCCCGAAGGCGCCTATCTCAAGGGCCTCATTTGTCATGTGGAGTAAGAACGTTTGCACGTTCACACGTTCACACGTTTGCACGTTCACACGTTCTAACGTTCCAACGTTCTAACGTTCTGACGTTCCAACGTTCTAACGGTCTGGCAATAGGGTGACGCTGTAGGCCGGCAGTTCTAGGCTGTCGTGTAGGGTGGCGCCGAGTATGCCGGTGTAGACGCCAGAGGGCAAGGCCAGCGTCATCACCTGACTGCTGTTGTTGACGGCGATCAGGGTGCGGTCGGCGCCATGCCCGCGGCTGGCCAGCCACACGCCGTGCTCGTCGTCGAGGTGCAGGGTGCGGATGTCGCCGTACGCCAGGCTGGGGTGTTGGCGGCGGAACGCGATC
>CAZHTZ010000115.1:5800-13480 GCA_964535455.1 uncultured Caldilineales bacterium | reverse complement strand
TGTTTCGGATGGCATGGGCGTCGCCTTCAGCGGTCTTTTCGCCGAAATCGCGACCGGTGATCAGATCAGAGATATTCATCACGAGCCGCATGTGGTGCTCGTTCAACAGAATGGTGAGTCCCAGCTCATCGCGCAGCTTCCGGATGAGCGTGGTGGTGTCTTCGGTTTCTTTTGGGTTCATACCTGCCGTAGGCTCATCCAGCAGCAGCAGCTTGGGGCGCAGCGCCAACGCCCGGGCGATCTCCAGGCGGCGCTGGTCGCCGTACGCCAGGTTGCGGGCGATCAAGTTCTCCTTGCCCTTCAGCCCGACGTAGCTCAACAGTCTCGCCGCTTCCACTTCCGACTCTTTTTCCTCACGGTGATAGCGTGGTGTGTGGAAGAGCGCATCGAAGATGCCCGATCCCAGGTGCGTGTGCATGCCCACGATTACATTCTCGATCGCCGTAATGTTCGAGAAGAGCCGGATGTTCTGATAGGTGCGGCCGATGCCCATCTTGGCAATCTGGTCGGGACGCAGACCGCGTATCGGCTCGTCGAGGAAGCGCACGTCCCCCTCTTCGGGGACATAGAAGCCGGTAATGCAGTTGAAGAACGTCGTTTTGCCGGCGCCGTTGGGACCGATGACGCTGTGGATGGACCCTTTTTCTATCGTAATATCCAGGTCCTTCACTGCCACGAGACCCCCGAAGCGCTTCGTCACCTTCTTGGCAACAAGTACAGTCACGTCATCCCTCCATAGCGGCCAGGGTGGGGCCCTCTGTCGTCTCTTCCAAGGAGGGCGGTTCCTCTCCCTTCAGCTCACGACGGCGCGTCGACTCGGGCCAGAGACCTTCGGGCCGGTACAGCATCATCAGCATGAGGACCAGACCGTAGACCAGCAGCCGGTATTCGTTGAACTCGCGCAGCAGCTCTGGCAGACCGACCAGCACAAGCGCACCGACGACGACGCCGGGCAGGCTGCCCATGCCGCCGACGATGATGACGGCAAGGACGTTGATGGAGACCAGGAGATCGAAGCTCCTGGGCACCACCGATCCTATCATCGAGGCAAACAAAGCGCCGGCCATGCCACCCAGGAAGGCGCCGGTGGCAAACGCCATCAGTTTGGCGGCGACGCGGTTGATGCCCATGGCCTGCGCCACATCCTCATCCTCGCGTATCGCCATCCAGGATCGACCAAGCCGCGAGCTTTTGAGTCGCGAGGCCACAAACCAGGCGATGAGGCAGCCTATCAAGATGAGGTAGTAGAAGCTCTGGGGCGTGTCAAACTTGAAGCCGAAGAGCGTAGGGTTGGCGATCTGGGTGATGCCTTGAGCGCCGCCGGTGTAGGGTTTGAGCCAGTCCGACAGCAGGAGGATGCGAATGATCTCGCCAAAGCCCAGGGTGGCAATGGCCAGATAGTCGCCGCGCATGCGCAGCACGGGCAGGCCCAGAAGGACGCCAGCGACAAGCGCCGCGATCATCGCCAGGGGCAGCGCCTCCCAGAAAGTCAGATGGAAGAGCCCCAGGTCGGGTGAGGTGAAGATGGCCATGGTATAGGCGCCGATGGCATAGAAGCCGACATAGCCCAGGTCGAGCATGCCGGCGAAGCCGACCACCAGGTTGAGACCCAGACCCATGATCACATAGATGCCCACGAAGTCAGCCACGTTGCTCAGGAAGACCTTCGACCACAGGGGGAAGGTCGCCAGGAAAATGACCAACAAAGCGAGCCAGATCTTGCGCTGGGTGCTGCGCAAGGCGGCATCTGCTTGCTGCCCTTTGGAGACCCTCGTCTGCTTTCGTTCGCTGAGACCTGTGACGACGAACATCACGATAGCCACTACCGCCAGCACCAGGAAGGTGCCAACCCACGTCAGCCCCGTGCTGCTGTAGATCAGCTCGGCGACGCTGCTGGGAAGGGTGGGACGGATGACATCCTTCAAAAGGCCTACCAGCAGTGTGGCCGAGACGCTCACGATGATGATGCGCTGGAGACGCGGGGAAAGCGCTGCCAGGCCGCCGCCCAGGAACCCCAAGACAACGCTGGCGATGAGGGGATAGGGCAGGCCTGCCGGCACACCTTTTCCGAAGGTCAAGATATCGACAAGCTTCGGCGAGGCGAACACAAAGATGTTGCGCAGGTTCGGGAAGGCGTTGACGATCACGACCAATGCCACAAGCATTAGCCCGATGATCAGCCCTACCAGGGTGCCACTCAACAGGGCCTCACCCTTGCTCTGTGCTTTTCTCGCTGCGCTGTGCGAGGACATCAGGATCAGCGCCGCCACCAGGATAAAGCCCATGGACAGCACATCGCTGATGATATTGCGAACCGCGAATGTTTCCAGCATGCCCACCAGGGCCACGTAGATCACTGCCAGCCCGCTAAATAAGCCTGTCCGTAGGGTGCTTCGCAGACGATCGGCCATATTGCCTCCTAATCGCAGTGGTGAGCTGGCGGTTATGCCCGCTTGGTAGCCAGCCGTTCGCCCAGAATGCCGGTGGGCCGGAAGATGAGAATGAGAACGAGCATCGCGAAGGCGATCACGTCCTTCAGTTGGTGGGCGGCCGGGATGCCCAAGCCATCCAGGAAGAGGCTGGGACCGACCGATTCGGTGACGCCGAGCACCAGGCCGCCCGCCAGGGCGCCGGGAATGTTGCCGATGCCGCCCAGGACCGCCGCCGTAAATGCCTTGATGCCAGGAATAAAACCGATGAAAAAGTAGACCTGTTTGTACACCAGGCCATAGAGCACCCCGGCGAAACCGGCCATGGCCCCGCCCACGGCAAAGGTGATGGCAATGGTGCGGTCCACATCGACGCCCATCAGAGTCGCCGCTTCCTGGTCCTCAGAGACGGCCCGGATGGCCCGGCCCGTCTTGGTGAATTGGATGAAGGCGTAGAGAAGGGCCATCATCAACATGGCGGCGAAGAATACCACGATCAAGATCTTGCGGATGCCGAAGACATCGCCCTTGAGGATGTCAAAGGTAGGAACTACCTTGACGCTGGCGCCGAAAAGACCGCGGGCCGTGTACTGCAGGAAAAGTGAAGCGCCGATGGCCGTGATCAGCGGCACCAGCCGGGGAGCCCCGCGCAGCGGCCGGTAAGCCACGCGTTCCAGCAGGACCGCTATCGTCATCGAGACAGCGCCGGCGAAAATGAACATGGCCAGGAGGGTGATGATGGGCTGGCGATTGAGAAAGCCGGACTTTTCAAGCGCTGCGCCAAGGAAGTACGTCGCCAGAGCGCCGAACATGAATACCTCGCTGTGCGCGAAGTTGATCAGCCGCAGCACCCCATAGACCATCGTGTAGCCCAAAGCGATGAGCGCATAGACCCCGCCCTGAGCCAGACCAAAAATGACGAAGTCGAGCCACTGCTGCGGTGTGTACCTGTGCTCCCGCAGCGTGGCGATCGAGCCATAGATGATAAGCGCCAGCAGCAGAAACCCAATTGCCCTGACAATGACCTGAGACCAGTCGCGTTGCCGCCCGAAGACTCTTTTCATGGGAGTTCGCCTTCTCCTTGCCGACAGCGCCGGCGTCCTCACGATACCTCAACGACAGCGCCGATGAAACATTTCGCCGAACCACCGCCGAACCACCACAGAAAATAAACAGGGCGGGCGGGTTAACACCGCCCGCCCTGTTCGGCGTTGGAGTTACGTGAGGCGCTTAGGGCCAGATCTTCTTGACCACGCCATCGGGCCACTGGGTGGCGTCAGAACCGATGATTTCGTAGACCGCGATCTTGGGATCGGCACAGTCGCCGTTGGGGTCGCAGGTCAGGTTGCCGGTCAGGCCCTTGAAGTCCTTGGTGGCAGCGACCGCATCGCGCAGCGCCTGCCGCGGGATGTGGAGGGTGCCGTCGGCATCCTGCACCGCCACCATCTTGATGGCGTTCATCAGGATATTGGTGGCGTCGTAGGCGTGGGCGTGGAAGATGCTGATGGGATTCTCACCGTACTTGGCCACGTGCGCGGCCAGGAAGTCCTTGTAGCCACCGGCGAAGGCGCTGACGTCGGGGCTGCTCAGGTACATGCCCTTGACGCCCTCGCCCGCCGCCTTGATGAAGTCGGGCGAGAAAAGGCCGTCCGCGCCCATAAGCTTGGTGTTCTCCAGACCCTTGATCTCACGCGCCTGCTGGGTGATGAAGCCACCCTCGGCTATGAAGATGGGGTAGTAGATCAGCTCAGGGGAGAGCGAGGCGATGCGGGTGAGGACCGGGCTCATGTCGGTATCGCCGACATTGACGGCTTCCTGGGCCACGATCTCGCCGCCCAACTTCTTGAAGTTATCGGCGAAGACGTTCGCCAGTTGCTCGGCATAGAGGCTGCCGTCGTGGATGGTGGCGGCCTTCTTGATGCCCTGGTCGATAGCGAACTGAGCGGCAGCGCGGCCCTGCACCTTGTCGTTGTGGGCGGTGCGGAAGTAGCCGGGGGCGCGCTTGTCAGGGAGGGTGAGGTCAGGGGCGGTGTTGGAAGGGGAGATGAGAACCATGCCGGCCTTGCTGACGACGGGGGCCAACACGCGCGCCTCGCTGGAGCACGAGGTGCCGACGATGCCGACGATGGCAGTGTTGGAGGCCAGCTTGCTGGCGGCGGCCTGCCCGCCTTCGGGGCTGCAGCCGGTGTCCTCGCCCACCAACTGGATCGGGTGACCGAAGAGATCACCTTTGGCGTCGTCGATGGCGATCTCGATGCCGCGCTTGGAGTCGGTGCCCAACGAGCCGTTGGCGCCGGTCGTCACCAGACCGTAGCCCAGGACGACGGGGTCGCCCTTCTTGACGGCCACGACACCGAGGGCGTCCTCAGGTGCGGCCTCAACCTTGTTGGGCTCGGTGGGAACGGCAACTGCGGGCCATATCTTCTTGACCACGCCATCGGGCCACTGGGTGGCGTCAGAACCGATGATTTCGTAGACCGCGATCTTGGGATCGGCACAGTCGCCGTTGGGGTCGCAGGTCAGGTTGCCGGTCAGGCCCTTGAAGTCCTTGGTGGCAGCGACCGCATCGCGCAGCGCCTGCCGCGGGATGTGGAGGGTGCCGTCGGCATCCTGCACCGCCACCATCTTGATGGCGTTCATCAGGATATTGGTGGCGTCGTAGGCGTGGGCGTGGAAGATGCTGATGGGATTCTCACCGTACTTGGCCACGTGCGCGGCCAGGAAGTCCTTGTAGCCACCGGCGAAGGCGCTGACGTCGGGGCTGCTCAGGTACATGCCCTTGACGCCCTCGCCCGCCGCCTTGATGAAGTCGGGCGAGAAAAGGCCGTCCGCGCCCATAAGCTTGGTGTTCT
The DNA here is from genome assembly GCA_964535455.1 of uncultured Caldilineales bacterium. GTDB lineage: Bacteria > Chloroflexota > Anaerolineae > J102 > J102 > SSF26. Next base: position 8,199 of record CAZHTZ010000115.1, on the reverse strand, counting down.
CCAGACCCTTGATCTCACGCGCCTGCTGGGTGATGAAGCCACCCTCGGCTATGAAGATGGGGTAGTAGATCAGCTCAGGGGAGAGCGAGGCGATGCGGGTGAGGACCGGGCTCATGTCGGTATCGCCGACATTGACGGCTTCCTGGGCCACGATCTCGCCGCCCAACTTCTTGAAGTTATCGGCGAAGACGTTCGCCAGTTGCTCGGCATAGAGGCTGCCGTCGTGGATGGTGGCGGCCTTCTTGATGCCCTGGTCGATAGCGAACTGAGCGGCAGCGCGGCCCTGCACCTTGTCGTTGTGGGCGGTGCGGAAGTAGCCGGGGGCGCGCTTGTCAGGGAGGGTGAGGTCAGGGGCGGTGTTGGAAGGGGAGATGAGAACCATGCCGGCCTTGCTGACGACGGGGGCCAACACGCGCGCCTCGCTGGAGCACGAGGTGCCGACGATGCCGACGATGGCAGTGTTGGAGGCCAGCTTGCTGGCAGCGGCCTGCCCGCCTTCGGGACTGCAGCCGGTGTCCTCGCCCACCAACTGAATGGGATGATCGAGGAGCATGCCTTTGGCGTCGTCGATGGCGATCTCGACGCCGCGCTTGGAGTCGGTGCCCAACGAGCCGTTGGCGCCGGTCGTCACCAACCCGTAGGCCAACACGAGGGGGTCACCGGCCTTGATGTCGAGACAGCCGATCTTGTCTTCACAGGTGTAACCGGCAGCGGGCGCCTTGGTCGGTTCCGGCGCCTTGGTCGGTTCCGGCGCCTTAGTCGGTTCCGGCGCCTTGGTCGGTTCCGGGGCCTTGGTGGGGGCTGCTGCCGGCGCTTGCGTGGGTGCAGGGGCCTCAGTGGCCCTGCCGCCACATGCTGCCAGCACAAGGGCAACGACCACCAGCATACCCAGGGTGATCCACTTGAACTGCTTCATACGCTTCTTCTCCTAGTGATGTGGTTTTGAAGAGGATTGAAAGGATGATGCGGAAGAAATTCGCCTGAGAGTGCACCGTGTCAGGACCGCCCGTGGCCAAGCAGCGAGCGATTCGCCGGGTCGCCCAAAGTGGGCAACAGTATAGCGGTATACCACGATTTGTCAAACGATTGTTTCGCTGAAATGCCCCTGTTTGGACGGTCTTGACGAAGCCCGGTCATGGAGCCCGTAGACTGCGATCCGCGTCGATGACTTTCTGTCTCCCCTCTGCCTGCGCTTGCTCCACGCGGGCACCCACGACAGGGTCGGCAAGGGCCAGGATCTTGGCGGCGAGCAGGGCAGCGTTGGCGGGTTCCAGCACCAGAGCCGGAGCCACGCCCGAAGGCAAACGGAGCGAAGAGAAGACATCCGCGCCCCCAAAGGCTTCGGCGTACGGCGGGCAGGCGATGACCGGCGCTTTCACTCGTGCATCCACCGCCCCACTCAAGGCATTCGAGCGCCCGGCGACGGTAATGTAGACGCGTGGCTCGCTCCGCGCCTCGTACTCGGCGAGCACTGCGATGAGATGCTCCAGCGTCTTGTGGGCGGAAGCGACGCGAATCTCGCTAGGGATGCCAAAAGCCTCCAACGCACTGGCGATTTTCTGAGCGTGTTCGAGGTCGGCTGCCGACCCCATGAGGATAGGTACGATCATGTTGACTCCAAACGCACGGCCCGCCATAGGCCCAAGTCACGAAAACCCAGGCGGCGGTAGATCGCCCCGGCGGCAGGGTGGTGGTAGTACAGCACAGGGCGCAATCCGCCGGCGATGAGCGAGCGGCACAGCGCCACCATCGCTGCACCGGCGTAGCCGTGACCACGCTGAGCAGGAGGCGTGTAGACCCCGCCGATCATGGCCAGGGTTCTGGTTTCGGCGTTGGTGAGCACCGAGCTGACGATTTCCCCCTCGCGTTCCACGATAAACACGTGTCCATGCCGCAGCGGACGCTCGACCCCACGCGGGGTACGCTGCATGTCCGCCGCATCCGCATAGAAACGGCAAAGCGCCCCAAGGTCCGCCATCGTGGCCCGCCGCACGGGCCAGGGCTTGCATTCGGGGTTGAAGTCAGCGGTGAGGAGCTCGCAAAGGTATTCGGCGATGTCCTCAACCGCGCGGTAGCGCCGGATGGTTGGCTGGAAGCTGGCCGCGTGGCGGACATTATCCTGCAGGCGGGCGGCGCCGGCCGGATGGGTGTCCACCACCTGCCCCAGACCCTCGTAGTCGCAGCCGGGGCCGTCGGCGATGTTCCACCCATCCATATAGCGATTCAGCACGCCGTTGACCTGGCCCAGGGCATCGAAGCTGCCCCAGTACTGGCAGATCTCGGACTCCAGACCAAGGGTCTCCATGTTACCCAGGAAATAGAGGTTCAGCGCCGGATTCTCGGAGCAGAAACCGTAGGCAAGGTCGTAGTCGGCGTTAGTGAGGAGGCGGATCATAGGG
>CAZHTZ010000115.1:0-5700 GCA_964535455.1 uncultured Caldilineales bacterium | reverse complement strand
GCAGAAACCGTAGGCAAGGTCGTAGTCGGCGTTAGTGAGGAGGCGGATCATAGGGAGGTGGGTGGCGGGAGGAGGGTGGCGGGTAGAGAGACGAGAAGCGAGAGACGAGGCAATGCGGGCGGCGGCAGGAGTCTCGCCGGGAGAAAAGGGCTGGCCGGTGAGCTTCTCGTAGGCGGCGATGTAACGGCCGGCGACCTGGACGACGAACTCAGGAGGCATGGGCGGGATGGGTCCCTCTCCGCGATAGCCCTGGTCGACGAACCATTTGCGCAGGAACTCCTTGTCGAAGTTCTCCGGCTCCTGCCCGGCCGCGACCTGGTCGTCGTAGGTGTCGGCGACCCAGTAGCGGCTGCTATCCGGCGTGTGGATCTCGTCGATGAGCACGAGCCGTCCGTCCAGCAGACCAAACTCGTACTTGGTGTCCACGAGGATGAGACCGCCCTGGCGGGCCACTTCCTGCCCGCGCTTGAACAGGGCAATGGCGACGCGCTGCACTTCCGCCCACAGGCCGGCGACAACCAACCCGCGCGACACCACCTCGTCCGGCGTCAGGCGTTCGTCGTGCTGTCCCTTCTCGGCTTTGGTCGTCGGGGTGATGACTGGCTCCGGCAAGGGGTCATCTTTCTTGAGGCCCGGCGGCAGCTCCAGGCCGTAGGGCCGGGGCACACCCTGGCTGTACAGTGTCCACAAACTGGTGCTCGTGACGCCCGTGATGTGGCCGCGGACGATGACTTCGACCGGCAGGGCGGCGGCCTCGTGCACGAGCATGACGTTGGGGTCCGGCACGGCCACGACGTGGTTGGCGACCAGATCGGCCGTCTGCTCGAACCACCAGGCAGCGAGCTGGTTGAGCACCTGCCCCTTGTAGGGGATCACGCCCAGCACCCGGTCGAAAGCACTGACGCGGTCGGTCGTGATCAGCAGACGACGGTCGCCGAGGTGGTAGATATCGCGGACTTTGCCCTGGTCCTTGGGGCCGAAGCCGGTCAGGTCAACCGTATCGAGGGCGTAGGGAATGGCGGCAACAAGCTGAGTGTGTGACAGCATAAGGCAGATACTGGATAGAAGGAATTGGGATGTCTGAGCGCTCCCTTTGGACGGAGTCGAAGAAAACCATTATACTGGTTGGCGTTGCTTGTGAGAGTCCCACCATGGGAAAGTACAAGAAGCTGGTTGAACGCATTCTGTCAGGAAGGGCTGATGCCGACATCTCCTTCGACGAGTTGTGTCAATTGCTCCATCGGTTGGGATTCGAAGAACGAATTCGCGGCAGCCATCACATCTTCCGTAGGGTAGATGTTGAAGAGAGAATCAACCTGCAGCGTGACGACGGCAAAGCAAAGCCCTATCAAGTAAGGCAGATTCGTTCCTTGCTACTGAAGTACAAACTCATCAGCCTGGAAGACTAACGCGATGTATCGCTACGAAATCATCATCTATTGGAGTGTCGAGGATCATTGTTTTCTGGCGGAAGTGCCTGAGCTTGCCGGGTGCATGGCTCACGGCGACACACCGGAAGATGCGTTGGCAAATGCCAAGGAAGCGACACAGTTATGGATTGATACCGCGACTGAGTTTGGTGATTTGATCCCGGCGCCAAAAGAACGTCGACTCGTTTTCGCTTAGTTGACCTTCTTGGACCTCCTTCACATCTCAACTGCCTGGCTCTTCAGAGAGTTCTTTCACCGGTGTCGCCAACTCCTCACGGATCGTCTCTCGCATGCCGGGAATGGAAAGCAGGTAGAGCGTTTCCTGGATGGCTTGCCAATCGTCCTCACCGACCAGGATCGCGTTGTGCCGCTTGCCCGTAATCAAGATGGGTTCATGCGCGTTGGCCGTCTCGTCAATTAAACGATAGAGGCCGGCGCGAGCCTTGGTGGCAGTGATTCTTGTCACGTTGGTGTTCTCCAGCATAGGGTGGACAAAGCCATCGTACGTGATCTCATATGTCAGTTGGAAGGCCGCCCTCAAGTACTGTTCGCGCCAGCGCCGCCACCCGTCGTGCCCGTTCCGGCGCCTCGCCGACGTAGTCGCTGGCGTCAAGCAGCGTGCGGATGCGTTCGACCGGCAGTAAGGCGGTGAAGGTTGGGTCGGCGCCCAGCCGGTCGGCCAGCGGATTGGGGAGGCCTGCCTGCACCGCGGCCCAGGCGATCAGGCTGTGCTCGCGGATGACCTCGTGCAGTTGCTGGCGGTCCCCGCCCGCCTTGACCGCTTCCATCAGCAGCCGCTCAGTGGCGGCAAAGACGCCGTAGGCGGCCAGGTTGCGGGCAATGGCCGCGGGCCAGACGTTGAGATCGCCAGCGAGGCGCAGGCTGGAAAGCAGAATCTCGTCAGTAGCCAGAAAGGCTTCGGGGAGCAGACTGCGGCGGTTGGCAGAATCGTCCAGGGTGCGTTCGAGCAGGCTGTGCGCGGCGTTGTTCCAGGCCACGCCAGGGAGCGCGGCAACGTAGCGGGCCAGACTATCGATCTTTTCGGCGGTGATGGGGTTGCGCTTGAAGGGCATGGCCGAGGACCCGACCTGGCCCTTGCCGAAAGGCTCGGAAAGCTCGCCGAAGGCCGGAGACTGCAGCACGCGCAGGTCGAAGGCAAAGCGGTAGAGCGTCTGCGCCAGACCGGCCAAGGCATTCAGCACCAGCCAATCCTGCTTGCGCGGGTAGGTTTGGGTGGCGGCTGGGAACGCCTCCAAACCCAGCTCCGCCAGCGCCCGCGTCTCAAACTCACCCGCAGTGATGCCAGTCTCGGTCAACAGCTGGCCGTACGACGCCAGCGTACCGACCGCCCCTTTGAGTCCCTTGCCCTTCAGTTGGCGGCGCACCCGGCGCATCTCCTCCCAATCCACGAGCAGGTCCTGCAGGGTCTGGGCGAAGCGATAGCCCAGGGTCGTCGGCTCGGCTGGTTGCAAGTGCGTGTAGCCCATCGTTGCCGTCGCGGCATGCTGTTCGGTCAGATCGGCAAAGGCGCGGATGAGGTTGGCCAGGCGGACCAGCACCAGGTCCAGCGCTTCCGCCAGGCGCAGCGCCTCGGCGTTGTCCACCACGTCCATGCTGGTGGCGCCCAGGTGAATAACGCCCCCTCCCACCGGGCACTGCTCGGCAAAGGTCCGGATTTCCGCCATCACATCATGCCGGGTGACCTGCTCGATCTCCAGGGCCCGGTCGATGTCGATGTCCCCGGCGTGGGCTTCGAGGTCCGCGAGTTGTGCGGGCGTTACCAGCCCCACCGACGCCTGGGCCCGCGCCAGCGCCACCCAGATGCGGCGCCACAGCCTGCGCCGGTGGATCTCAGAGAAGATCTGGCGCATGGCATCGGAGCCATAGCGCCAGGTATAGGGAGATTGGTAGGTGGTGTGGTCAGTCAAGAGCCTACGATTCCATCGCAGTGGGTTGTTACGGAGTATCAAAGAAGACGCGCAGCGCCACCAATTCAGTAGAGGCCACGGTAACGTTCTTCGTACACGGATCTACGGATCTTCGGCACATCCTCCAGCAGTTCTTCAATGGTCACACCCGCCTCCTCTCTCATGGCCTCCAATTCGGCCGCGAGTTTGGGCACAATCGAGACGCGTGGTACGACAAAGAAGCTGCCATCACCAAGATCGACCAGGGTGAAGACGTCGCCGTCCTCAAGGGCGTATTTCTTCCGCAATTCCGCCGGGATCGTAATATTCCCTTTGGCTCGCAGCCGCACGACTTCGCTTGTCATGTCGTCTCCTGATTCCAGTAATTCGGAATAGTCGCATCGTGCCAAGCTTGTTGTGCTGTGTCAAGCTCTCACTCCTGCTTTGATGTTCGATCACACTGATTTCGTGCTGTGGGCGCGAAACCAGGAGGTCATTTGCCCAACTGAGAGTTCCGAGTGAGCAACCTGGAGGGTGAATACTTCTGCACAGAAGATCATGCCTGAGCCAGGGCTTCCAGGGCGGGCCGGTATTGATCGATGAACTCGCTGACTTGACGGGCGAATGCTTCGTCCACGCCTTTTGGCGCAGTAAGTACATCTGGCACCGGCAGACCATCTTCGATGAGAGCAGAGACGTACTCGTCAATGGCCTCCTTCATATTCTTGATGACTTCTTCTCTGGTTTCTCCCTGACTGATGCACCCTGGCAGACTTGGACATTCCGCTACCCAGTAGCCATCCATACCCGGATAGACAATGATCTGGCGCATAATGGACCTCCCGCGCTTGGCAAGTACTCGATGGATCGACGCAGCGGATTATACTACGCTGCCGCGCTGTCTTCTACCCGGAGCATCTGGCCCCGTCTTGACTACACAGAGACGTGCGTACAACCGTGGAGCCTGGTTTCGACGCCACCTCGGATGCTCACACAGCAAACATCTGCTCGCGCTCTGGGCCGACGGACACATAGTCCACCTTGATCCCAGCCAGCTCGCTGAGGCGGTGGATGTAGGCGCGAGCCTCTTTGGGCAAATCGTCCCAGGCGCGGCAGTTTGCCGTTGAGGTCAGCCAGCCGTCCCAGGATTCGTACACCGGCGTCACCTGGTAGAGAAGGGGGGTGGCGGGCATCGAATCCTTGATGATTTCGCCATTGGGTAGGCGGTAGCCGGTGCAGATCTTGATCGTCTCGAAGGCGTCGAGCACGTCGAGCTTGGTGATCGCCAGTCCTGTCATGCCGTTCAGCCAGGCGGCGTAGCCGATGGCGAAGCCGTCGAACCAGCCGCAGCGCCGCGGCCGGCCGGTGGTCGCTCCAAACTCCTGCCCGATCTCGCGCAGCTTCTGGCCATCGGCGTCGAAGAGTTCCGTGGGGAAGGGACCCTCCCCTACTGCCGTGCTGTAGGCCTTGACCACGCCGATCACGAGATCGATCACGCGCGCCGGCAGCCCGGCCCCGCTGGCTGCATACGAGGCAGTGGGATTGCTGCTGGTGACGTAGGGGAAAATGCCCCAGTCCAGGTCGCGCATGACACCCAACTGGCCCTCCAGCAGGATGTCGGCCTTGATCTCCAGCGACCGCCGCATCATGGGCACCGTGTCGACGATGCGGCCCCCCAGCTTCTCCCGGAACTGCGCGCAGAGATCTACAAGCTCCTGACCGTTTACCGGTTCGCCGCCGAGAATCTCCAGCTTGCGGTTGACCGTCGTCAGGGCGTTGTCGAGCCGCGCTTCCAACCACGCCGGGTGCAGCAGGTCGCCCATGCGCAGCCCCGTTCGGGCCGCCTTGTCGGCGTACGCCGGGCCGATGCCGCGCTTGGTGGTGCCGATGGTGTCCTTACCGCGTGCGCCTTCCTCCAGCACGTCCAGGGTGCGGTGGTAGGGCAGAAGCATCGTGGCCCGCGAGCTGATCCACAGGTTATCCAGGTTGATCCCCGCCGCCGTCAGGGCTTCCATTTCCGCCAGCAGCGATTGCGGGTTGACTACGCAGCCCGTGCCGATGATGTTTTGGGTGGCGGGGTTGAAGATGCCGCTTGGGATCAGGTGCAGGGCGTGCTTACCGTACTGGTTGATGACGGTGTGGCCGGCGTTGTCGCCGCCCTGGAAGCGGATGACGACATCGACTTTCTGAGCCAGATAGTCGATGATGCGGCCTTTGCCTTCATCGCCCCACTGGGCGCCGACAACAGCAGTGACAGACATGGGAACGTTCTCTTGAGCAAGGTGGATGTGGGAATAGGGGCGCGGACAGTAACTGCTCAGGCCGGTGGCGCTCTTTGAAGGCCGACACCAGGAGGAACAAAA
>CAZHTZ010000114.1:12335-13711 GCA_964535455.1 uncultured Caldilineales bacterium | reverse complement strand
ACATCCCCGCCCGCCCGTGGGGATCAACCGGCTGCCGGGCCGGTGCTCGACGCTCCCAGGCAAACCACCCGTCGCTCACGCTCCGGGTACGGATAGGGGCTGTCGGCACACCGCTCCATCCCCGCATCCCCGCATCCCCGCGTTCCCATCGGCTGGGGTGAACCGCAGTTCGACCTGGACTCTTGCCGCCCGCACGATGTCGTCGGGAATCGCTCGCAGCTCCGGGAAGGCGCCAAACAGCGATGAGAACGTGACACCGGTGGGCTCCGGCAGCTCAGCCTGCTCGATGATCACCTTCACAGGCGCGTTTTCTGGCAGCGAGATGGGCGTCAGGGGTTTGAACACACCCTCGCGATAGATGGCGTCAACAGTCGTCGTGGTCATTGTCGCATCTCCTTCTATCGAGATATCGATGATATCGTAAGATGCTTGGGGACAAAAATCACGGTGAGCAATCCTCATAGGGTTGCATCCAGCCTGGGAATCCCGATAAGCCTTGACACTTGACACCTGACACTTGACACCTGACACTTGACACCTGACACTTGACACCTGATACCGTTGCATCCGGCCTACCTCCCCCGGTACGCCTGGTCTCTCGGTGCGATCTCAATCACGAGCACGATAAGCACGGCGTCCTCGACGGCGTAGATGATGCGCCAAACCCCTGTCCGCAGCCGGTAGAGGTTGTCGTATCCCTTGAGTTTCTTGCAGCCGGTTGGGCGGGGTTCGTCTGCCAGGCTCGTGATCAACCGGTCGACCCGGCTCAGCAGCTCGCGTGGCAGCCTACGCAAAGCCTTCTCGACCTGACGTTCCATGATCACCGTATACTGCCGCGGCCGGTCACTCACTATCCAGCAGGCCTTCCGCTACCAGTTCGGCCCGGACCTCGGCATAAGGCCGGCCGCGACCGGGCTCTGCCCGCCACGCCTCCAGCGCTGCCTGCGCCCGGCGGCCCGCCCGCAGATCGACCAGCTCTTCGATCAGTGCTTCGTAGTCGGCGATCGGGATCACCGCCGCCATCGGCTTGCCGTAGCGGGCAATGACGACGTCCGAGCCGGCCCCAGCCGCATCGAGGATATCGCGCCAGCGGCTACGGGCATCGTCGCTGTTCAGAATCTGATAGGCCATCTTGCCTCCGTACGAATCGTTGGAATCTTACGACATTTTATCGAGTGGACCGCTAGATGTCAATTCGACGCCATCAGGCACCTGGTTTCCCGAACGTCCCTGCGCAGGAACCGCAGCCCGCAACCCCTCACTCGCAACCCGCAACCCCTCACCCGTTACCCTCTCCCCGTTCGTGGGAGTCAGCCAAGAGACCCGTCGCTCACGCTCCGGGTACGGATAAGGGCGATTCCCGCACGCGCTGGCAC
>CAZHTZ010000114.1:0-12235 GCA_964535455.1 uncultured Caldilineales bacterium | reverse complement strand
ACATCCCCGCCCGCCCGTGGGGATCAACCGGCTGCCGGGCCGGTGCTCGACGCTCACAGACAAACCACCCGTCGCTCACGCTCCGGGTACGGATAAGGGCGATTCCCGCACGCGCTGGCACACCGCTCCATCCCCTCATCCCCACATCCCCGCCCGCCCGTGGGGATCAACCGGCTGCCGGGCCGGTGCTCGACGCTCCCAGGCAAACCACCCGTCGCTCACGCTCCGGGTACGGATAGGGGCTGTCGGCACACCGCTCCATCCCCGCATCCCCGCATCCCCGCGTTCCCATCGGCTGGGGTGAACCGCAGTTCGACCTGGACTCTTGCCGCCCGCACGATGTCGTCGGGAATCGCTCGCAGCTCCGGGAAGGCGCCAAGCTGGAATGAGGGCGTGTCGCCGGTGGGCTCCGGCAGCTTAGCTTGCTCGATGTGGGGACTCGTTGCCCGCATGGTGCTTTGAAATCGAAGGTCACGTGCTATAATCGCCATGTAGGCGTTATTTCGCTCATTCTCATCGGTTAGCGCACAATGCCGAATCTCGAACCAATCTTCGCCAAGGTCGCAGCAGACTACGGTCTCGACAAACACCGCCTGGCCGAACAGGGCTGGCGTGAGAGCCGGTGGAATCCCCTGGCCGTCGGCAGGTCCAATGACATGGGTGTGATGCAGCTTCTCCCGGCCACCTGGGACGGATGGGCGCCGCGCTTGGGGCTGTCCGACCCTTTCGACGCCGAGAGCAACATTCGCGTGGGTGCAGCCTATCTGGTGTATCTGCGCAACTACGTGGAAGGACGGCTGAAGCTCAACGGCTTCCAGTGGTCGCTGGTTGCCTACAACTGGGGCATTGGCAACGTCACCCGTTTGATCCAGGCCGGCAAACCCTGGAGCGACATCCCCACCATCCGGCAGGACTACGCCATCAACATTCTTCTTGGCGGCGAAACCCGCGCCCTTGCCGCCGCTGAACCCCTCCCCGATTAGAATTGGCACAGCACACCTGCACCCTACCTTTCGTAACGCCATGACCAGCACCCTTGGACGCGTCAGCCTTCTCATCGCGCTTATCGCCGCCTGGGTTGCCATGTTGGGCAGCCTCTACTTCAGCGAGGTTCTGCACTGGACACCCTGTACGCTGTGCTGGTATCAGCGCATCCTCATGTACCCGCTCACTCTGCTCCTCCTGATCGGCATCCTGCGCAAGGATGATGGGATCCCTTTCTATGTGCTTCCTTTCTCGGTGCTGGGCATGTTCGTCTCCACGTACCACTACCTGCTGCAAAAAACCGATTTGTTCCAGGAGGCCAGGGCTTGCAGCGTCGGGGTGCCTTGCAGCGTAGACTATCTCAATTGGCTGGGCTTCATCACCATTCCTTTTCTTGCCCTCACGGCCTTCATCATCATCACCATCATGTGCCTTATCTTTTTGAGCGAGCGCACGCCGGCCAGCAGCACCGAGGCTGCATGAGTGCGCTGGTGAAGATGGCGTTGCCATGCCTCCCATTCCCCAGGAGACGGTTCGCTCGTGTCTGACTCATTCGCCATCGATAACGAAAAAGCAGGTAAGGAGCAGCCCATCGACCACGCTGCGTCGGGCGCGCCAGCCAGGGTCGGCGCTATCGGCACCATCTTCGAACCACTGACACCGGAAGAACTCATGGGGGGCAGGGCACCGGCGTCAATCGAGGCAGTGGGCGCCGCCGCGACGGTGCTGGCAGAGGACACACACCCACAGGCGCCGCCAACGGAGTTGGCCAGCGCCGCGGGTGAGACAGTGGCGGCAGACGAGGTGGTGATCCCACCTGCTGCGGGCGAGACGCTTGTCGAAACCGCGGCCGTGGCGCTTGCTGCCGAGCCTGCCTCGCCAGCGCAATCCGAGCCCGTGGAGAGCCGGACTGAGGGCATGGGCTGTCTGCGCGATGCGCTTTTGGTGGGTCTGGGCTCTCTTCTCGGAGCCATCCTGGCCTTGGGCCTTCTCTTTTATGTCAATGGGACGATCGATTTTGGCCAGCACGAGCGCGTCAAACTGCTTGACAGCAGTATCGACACACTCCAACGGCAAAATGATGACCTGCAGAGCCAGTTGCAGCAGCACGTCGCTGGTCTCGATGAAGTGAAGGCCAACGCTGCCGCCGACGCCCAAAGGATCGCCGCCCTCAAGGCACAGACCGATGGCGCCCAGACGGCGGCGCAGACGGCAGCGCAAGAACTGGACAAAAGGCTGGCGCAAACCGAAGCGAAGACCGCAGCCCAGGGCGTTGCCATCGACGAAGTGGTGCAGGGCAGTGCCGAAATCCGCTCGCGGCTCGACGAAGCCAACACTCAGATCACAGGCTTGCAGGATGGCGCCGCCCGTCTGGAGCAGGCGGCCCAGGACTTGCAGACGCTGGTAAGCGGCGCCTTGCGCGACGCCTTGCGCGGCCAGCCTACCCCTTCCGTCCCCACCAACATCCTGCCCGGATCGGCGGCTGCTGGTGCTGGGCAGACGAGCGGACGATCCATCGCCGGCACGCCGGCTCTTGCAGCATTCCCACCCTCAGCGCCCATCCCGGCGCCTCGATCAGGCCAGGGACATCTCTTTGGCGTCGTTTGGGCGGACAGCAACGGCAACGGCTTACCCGACGCCGGAGAGGAGGCGATTTCCGGCGTCCGCATCGTCCTGCGCAGCGCCACCGCTGAAGAACTCGCCAGCACCGTGACCGGTGCGGATGGTCGCTATCTATTCGCTGACCTCGATCCCAACACCTACAACGTGGTTGCGTTCATCCCACGAACGCTTGCGCCATCCCGACCCCATACGGTGTCGGTGACTGTAGGCAACGACGAAGCGGTCGAAGTCAATCTGGATAGTCTTGCACCCTGATACCCAACGCCTGTACCAGCGTTCAATCCTTGAGGTTGTAGAAGTCCAACTGCACACTGCCGTAGCGCCGCGAATCAATAAGCTGAAGGGCGGACAGTGCAGGCTCGACGTACTCCTTCGGATGGATTTGAACGATGACCTCGCCCGCAGGCGCCAGCAGTTCTGGCCGGCCGTCAATGGGCAGCAATGCCCGCAACCACAGCTCCTGATATTGTGGTGGCGCCACAAACACGTAGTCGAAAGGCTCCGTGACCGGCAGCGCCAGATATCTGAACGCATCCCCGCGCACCACCGTCGCCCCCTCTGTCAACCGGGTATTCTGCAGGTTCTGGTTCAATGTCTTCAGCGCCGCCGGCGAACGCTCGACAAAAACGACGGCCTCGGCGCCCCGACTCAAGGCCTCAATTCCCACGGCGCCGGTGCCTCCGAAGAGATCCAGCATGCGCGCTCCCACGATGCGGGAGCCCAGGATGCTGAACAAGGCTTCCTTCGCCCGATCCGTGATGGGTCGGGTTTCCTCACCAGGCACCGGCATCAGGCGTCTGCCCCTGGCAAGTCCGGCGATTACGCGCATGCGTCAGCCTCTCGAACGCCTGTCACCTGTTTGAATCGCATGTTCATCCTGCCATTATAGCCTCACTGCCCAGCAAGAAAAGGATTGGCGTTCCCCCCTTGATCCGCCAGATCCACCGATTGACCACCCGGTATCCCACATGAAGCCACGTATCGCCATCCTCATCAGTGTACTGGTGGCGATGGCGGCCTGGGCTGGGCTTGCAGGAATGGTCCGCCAGTTTCAACCAGCGCCACCGCTCCTGGCCGCGGCGCTGGCGCTGGTGGCGATCGCCGTTGCCGGCACCACGATGCCGTTCTGGTATCTGCTGCAGCGGCGCCTGGCGCCGAAGCGCAACCCGAAGACGTTGGTGGGCGTTGCCGTGCGAGAGGGAGTGTGGACGGGCCTGTTCGCGGCAGCGCTGCTCTTCTTGCGAGTGAACGATCTACTGAACGGAGTGCTGGTTCTGGTCCTGGCCGTGGTGCTTTTCCTGCTGGAGACATTCTTGCAGCAGCGTGGCGCCGCCCGCCTGGCGGATTCAGCCGGAAGTGCGAGCCGCATCTCTGCGGCTCGCAGTCATCCGGCTCGCAGCACCACAGCCGGTAACAGTACGGCTCGCACGACTGCACGCCGTGATGCACCCCGCAGTAGGAATGCAGCCGGATCCACGGCCCCCAAGAAAGCGGGTGGAAGGCCGGCTGCCGCCTACCAACGCACGGACAAGAGCCGCCCGGTCGCGAAAGGGCGCCAGAAGGGAGACGGGAACAAGTAGCGCACCGCTCAGGTGTGATACGTGGGCAGCAGCAGCGGTGGGGGATCGACCGCCAGGCCGAGATGGACATCGAGGGCGTGGCGCAGCGCCATGGCGTCATCCCACGGGTATTCGATGGTTCCGAAGCACATGGACTGCTCGTGCCCCTTACCGCAGACGATCACCAGATCGCCTGGTCGAGCCTGGCTGATGGCAAGCTGGATGGCGCGATAGCGATCGGGCTCTGCAAGAACCTTGCCGCCAACCTCCTGGCAAGCAGCAACGCTCACCGCCAGAATGCTCTGCAGGTCCTCGGTACGGGGATCTTCGGCGGTCACGACCGTCAGATCGGCGAGTCTGCCCGCGACCTCGCCCATCATCCGGCGCTTGGCCACATCACGAAGCCCCGCCGAGCCGAAAACGCAGATCACTTTCCCCTCCGTCAGGCCGCGGGCAGTGCGCAGGGCCGCATCGAGTGCAAAGGGCGTGTGCGCAAAGTCCACGATCGCTGTGAAATCCTGTCCGCGGTGGAAGCGTTCCATGCGTCCGGGGATGCCCTCCATCGTCGCCAGCCCCCGGCGTATCGATTCATCTTCGATGCCAAGCAGAAACGCCACGCTGGTTGCTGCCAGGCAGTTGTAGACATTGAACTCGCCGATGAGGGGCGTCGCCGCCGCCAGGGACCGCTGGCGGCCCCAGGTGATGGTGAACCGTTGGCCTGCCGGCGCCTCCCGACGCAGGTCGAAGGCGCGGACGTCGCCGTCCCGCAGACCGTAGGTGAGCAACCGCGGCACATCGTACGCCCGCAGATAGGGGAAGGACCGGTCATCGGCGTTGAGCACGGCTCCCTTCGGGACGCCAGGCTTCGGACTGCTCTGGGCCATCAACTCGAGCAGACGGCCCTTAGCCGCCAGATAGCCCTCATAATCGCCGTGCTCGTCCAGGTGCTCGTGGGTCACATTGGTAAACACGGCCAGGTCGTAGTCGATGCCCGAGACTCGCCACTGGCTAAGACCGTGGGACGTCGTCTCGACGACCGCCCACCGGCAGCCGGCTGCGGCCATCATCCCCAGGTAGCGCTGCAGATCCGGAGCATCGGGAGTTGTCGTATGCAGCCCCGTATCCAGGATCTGGCTGCCAGCACGGGCATTGACCGTGGTCAGAAGGCCGGCATCGACACCGGCCGCGGCCAGAATGCTGTGAATGAGGTTGCTCGTCGTGGTCTTGCCATCCGTGCCGGTGACGCCAACCACACCCATCCGGCGGCTGGGTTGACCCTCCCAGGCCGCGCATAACAGACCCAGGGCGCGTCGACCGTTTTCGACGCGCAGATAGGGCGCCGGCAGCGCCAGGTCCTGCTCACCCACGACGGCTGCGGCTCCCGCTGCCAACGCCTGCGGAATGAAGCGGTGCCCATCCATACTCACCCCACGATAGGCAAGGAACAAAGCGCCAGGCTGCACCTGCCGCGAGTCAGCGGTGATCTGGCTGATGATCGTTTCAGGGTGCGAGCAGGTGACGCCGAGCGCCGCCGCCAGCTCACCAAGGGTTCGCGTCATCGATCGATGGGAGGATGGGAGAGGAAGGGAAGCCTAGCGGCCAACAAGCAACCCTGGATGACAAAACACCCCACCGGCGGCCGGTGGGGTGTGGGGTGCAGAGCGGGCTGCCGGGAGGTTCAGAAGCCGAGGGCGATGGTCATGCCGGTCGAGTTCATGGCCCACATGATAACAGGCTGCGCCAGTATGCCCACCACCAGCACCATGACGGCGCTGATGATCAGGGTGGCCTTCAAGCCGGCATGGACGCGGACTTCTTTGCCCTCGTCATTATCGACGAAGAACATGTAACGCACGACGTTCAAGTAGTAGAAACCGGCTATGACGGCGTTGACAGCGCCCACGGCGGCGAGCGCCAGCAAGCCCTGGCTCACGGCAGAGCCGAGGACAAAGAACTTGCCGATGAAACCGCCTGTGGGCGGGATGCCTGCCAGCGACAGCATGAAGATGCTCATCAGCAGGGCCAGAACCGGCGCCCGGCGGGCCAACCCGGCAAAGTCCTTGAAGTCAACAGAGCCTGACTGCCGTTCCACCGCCATGACGACGAGGAAGGCGCCGACGTTCGTGAAAACGTAGGCGAAGATGTAGATGAGTAGGGCGCTCACGCCATCGAACGGCTTGGTCGGACCGATGGCCGCCAAACCCATCAGGATGTAGCCCGCCTGGGCGATGGACGAGTACGCCAGCATGCGCTTGACGCTCGTCTGCTTGAGGGCGACCAGGTTGCCCAGGGTCATGGTCAGCATTGAGATGACGGTGAGCATCGCCACCCACTGGACCTGGAAACCGGGCAGCGCCGTGAGGAAGACACGACCAGCCACGGCAAAGCCTGCGGCCTTGGACGCCGTGGACAAGAAAGCCGTCACCGGTGTGGGCGCGCCATCATACGTGTCAGGCACCCACTGGTGGAACGGCACCAGGCTGGCCTTGAAACCAAAACCGGCCAGCAGCAGGACAATGGCCGAAACGCCGAGCACCATGTTGCCGCTGGTGGGCTGGAAAAGCTGGCCGATGGCGGCCAGGTCTGTGGTGCCGGTGGCGCCGTAGAGAAGCGAAAT
This sequence comes from uncultured Caldilineales bacterium, assembly GCA_964535455.1. Classification (GTDB taxonomy): domain Bacteria; phylum Chloroflexota; class Anaerolineae; order J102; family J102; genus SSF26. The sequence continues at coordinate 5,452 of CAZHTZ010000114.1, read as the reverse complement.
GCCGTACAACAACACCGCGCCCGAAGTAGCGCCATAGAGGAAATACTTCATGGCGGCTTCTTCCGAACGCTTGTCATTGCGCAGGAAACCAGCCAGGACGTACGAAGTGATGGACAGGAATTCGATGCCCAGGAAGATCAGGATGAAGTTGGTGGCGCTCACGGCCACGCTGATGGCAAGGGCGGCAAACACCAACAGGGCGTAGAACTCACCGAGATACTGGCTACGACCCTTCATGAAGCCGATCGAGGCCATGGTGACGAGCCCGACGCCGATGATGGCGGCTGCCTTGAAAAAGAGCGCGTACGGGTCGATGACCATTGTGCTCGCCACGATGACGCCAGTTTGGCCAAAAATCAAGGCGATCGTGGCGATTAGCGCCGCGGCCAAACCCACCAGGGCGATGATGCCTGCTGTGCGCCCCTCATCCTTCCGGCGCATGGCCAGGTCGACGATGAGCACCCCCAAGCCTGTGACCGTCAGAATCAGCTCGGGGGCTAACAAGCGAAGCGTTTCCAGCGCGTTCAAGGTCATCCCTCCTGCATTCTAGAAGAGTTTGAAGACGTTATTGAGGAGGTTGACGGAGAAAAGATTGAAGTAACCCAGCACAAGGGTCGGGAAGACACCGAGGATGATCATCAGTGCGACCAGGGGCCATAGGGTGACCTTTTCGAATGTTGCCATGTCGGAGGGGCCATCGGCATGTTCCCCGGTGGCGGTGGTCCAATGCTCCAGCTTTTGCGCATCGTACTGGCCGAGGAAAACGTTTTGGATGATGCGCCAGAGGATGTAGCCGGCGGTAATGACGATGCCAATGACGGCGACCACGGACATGATCGGCACAATGCCGAAGCTGCCCCGGAAGGTAAAGAATTCCGCCCAGAAGCCGGCCAGACCGGGCAAGCCCAACGAGGCAAAACCGGCAAACATCATGGTGGCGTAGAACGCCGGGGTGATGGAGCTGAGACCCCCGAACTTGCTCAGGTCACGGGTATGCGCCCGCTCGTAGATAACGCCGACGAGGAAAAACAAGGCGCCCGTGATGATGCCGTGCATGAACATCTGCAGACTGGCGCCGTTGAGGGCCATGGCAGCCGAGTTGAAGGTTTCTGGCGTCTTGGCCTGCGTCAAGGCCACGCCGGCCGCGCCCAAACCCAACATCACGTAACCCATATGGCTCACCGATGAGTAGGCGATCAGCCGCTTCAGGTCGGTTTGGGCCAAAGAAACCAGGGCGCCATAGACGATGCCGATGACACCCAGCAAGGCAATGATCCAGCCGTAGGTGGCAAAGGGGCCGGGGAAAAGCGGCAACAGGATGCGCAGGAACCCGTAAGCGCCGAGCTTCAGCAGGATGCCGGCCAGAATGACAGAACCAGCAGTCGGAGCAGCCGTGTGAGCGTCGGGCAACCAGGTGTGGAAGGGGAAGCTGGGCACCTTGATGGCGAAAGCCAGGAAGAAGGCCCAGAAGGAAAGGGCTGCAAACGTAAAGTTATTCGTCCAAACCCCTTTGGCCGCGGCGCCGAGGATATCGAAGGTGCCGGCGCTGAGGTACACGCCGACGATGGCCAGGAGCATGAACACGGACCCGGTCAGCGTATAGAGGAAGAACTTGATGGCAGCATACTGGGGTCGATCCTTCTCATTGCCCCAGATGCCGATCATAAAGTACATGGGCACCAGACCGATCTCCCAGAAGACATAGAAGAGCACCAGGTCCAGGGCGATGAAGACGCCGAACATGCCCGTCGACAGGAACAGGAAGAGGGCAAAGAACTCCTTGACCCGCTTAGTGATCGTGCGGGCCGAGTAGAATAACCCGAGTGTGGTTAGCAGCGCCGTCAGAAAGATGAACGGCACGCTGATGCCGTCGGCGCCCACATGATAATTGACCCCCAGGGCTGGAATCCAGGGCAGATTGAGCTGGTAGGCCATCGTCGCCGTCCCCGTTGCCACGTATGCAGACCAGTAGTCAACCGCCAGCCAGATTGCAAGCGCCAATGGGATCAGGCTCCAGATGATGGCAAAGCGCTTGATCAGGTTCGTGTTCCCCTTGGGCATCAACAGCACGATAATGCTGCCGGCAAGGGGCAAAAACACGATCAGCGTGAGCACCCAATTATTGAGAAAAGCCATTGAATCTCCTCCTCAGTTCGGTGACGGAGATAATTGCGGATGATGCAATCAGAAGATGAGCTGGGTTGTGGCCAGCAAAATGAGAACCGCCAGGAGCATGACAAGCAAGTAAAGCTGCACCTGACCTGTTTGGATGAGTCGCAAGACCGAACCGGCCACCTGCGCCACAAAGCCGGTGCCGTTGACGGCGTTATCGATGAACAAGTCGTCGACAAACCGGCGCAGCGTGGTCGCCAGCCAGCGTCCGAACCGTCCGACGGCATCGACGAGGGCGTCGATCACAACCCGGTCGAAGACAGAGCAGGCCCCAGCCAGCCATTTGAAGAAGCGGACCACCGTCGCCTGGTACAACTCGTCGATGTAGTACTTGTTCTTGAGCACCGGGTAAATCGGGCCCAGCCAGCCTTCCAGCGGGTCGCGCTGTCCGGCCGCCAGCGGCTTGCGACCATAGATTAACCAGGCCAGGATGATGCCCGTGAAGACGACGGCCACAGAGACAATGAGCGGTCCCGAGTTGTAGGGCGGTGGTGGCGCTTCGATGCCGTAGACGTGGGCTTGCCCCTCCAACATGGCCGTCAGGGGGTGCCCCAGGGCCTTGCCCACAGCCGGGAACCACTCGGGGATGCCGGCCCAACCCAGGGCAATGGCAAAGAGCGAAAGCAGCATCAGCGGCGCCGTCATCGCGTTCACACTCTCCGGCGCCATCGCCGCCGCTTCCGTGCGGGGCTTGCCGAAGAACGTCAGGAACACCTGTCGGAATGCGTAAAAAGCCGTGAACACGGCGGCAACGCCCAGGACCGCGAACACCAGCCATCCTTGTCGCGCCCAGGCCTCGGCGAAGATCTCATCCTTGGACCAGAACCCGGCCGTGACCAGAGGGAAGCCTGACAAGGACAGGGCGCCGATGATGAAGGTCCAACCGGTGCGCGGCATGCGTTTGAGCAGGCCGCCCATGTTCATCATGTTCTGGGCATCGAAGTGCTTTTCCTCGTGGCCATGTTCGTCATGCTCGTCGTGGCCATGGCCCCCACCCCCGTGCGCCGCCAGCTCGTGCGCATGATGGTGACCGTGTTCGACGCCATGGATGACGGAACCGGAGCCCAGGAAGAGCAGCGCCTTGAAGAAGGCGTGGGTGATCAGGTGGAAAATTGCCGCCACCCAGGCGCCCAGGCCCAGGGCCGCAAACATGAAACCAAGTTGCGAGATGGTGGAGTAGGCGAGGACCCTCTTGATATCGTTTTGGGCTACGGCAATGGTGGCGGCAAATAGGGCTGTGAAAGCCCCGATAAAGGATACAAAGAGCAAGGCGCCGTTCGCACCTTCATTCGCGGCAAGGAATACCGGAAACATGCGGACGATAAGGTAAACGCCGGCCGACACCATGGTGGCAGCATGGATCAAAGCCGAGACGGGCGTCGGGCCTTCCATGGCATCCGGCAACCACACGTGCAGCGGGAACTGGGCCGACTTACCAATGGCGCCCCAGAAGACCAGAATGGAATGACCACCGCCCACGACACCGTCCCGAACAGCGGCAGCGTCACCTGAGCTGCGGCCACCCTCTCCATGACCGGAGTCGAGAAGACAACCTGGAAGTCCAGGCTACCGGCGTAGATGAAGAGGAAGATCAGACCCACCATCAGGAGGACATCGCCGACACGGGTCGTCAGGAACGCCTTGAGCCCCGCCTGTTTGGGCGTGATCTGCTTGGGATCGGGATACTTTTTCTCGAACCAGAACCCGATCAACAGGTACGAACACAAACCCATGATCTCCCAGAAGACGAAGAGCATGAGCAAGTTGTCGGCCACCACCAGCCCCAGCATCCCGGTGGCGAACAGCGAAATGTAGGCGAAAAAGCGGCTATAGCGAGGGTCGAGGCCGTCCTTGTCCAGGATGCGAGGCAGGTGACCGGGGAAGGTCATGTAGCCACTGCTGTAGATAAAGATCATGGTCAGCACAAAACCGACCATGAACAGCATCACCGCCGTCACTGCGTCCACCATGACGCCTATGTAGAGCGTCGTCGTGCCCGTGGGCATCCAGGGTACGGCGACGTGGTACGGCTGCTCCACCATATAATGCCAGTCGGTGAAAAAGGCGAAGGCCACCAGCCAACACATGATCCACGACAGCGCTACCATGCCGATGGCGAGACCGGAGCTGAGGCGCTTGCGTGGATTGACAAACAGGATGATAGCGAAGAACGCAATCAGCGGCGGAAGTGGTATCAGCCACGTGAGGTTGAAAAAGACTTCCATGAATGACCTCGATGCGTGATGAATGAAAGCTCAGAGACCTGTGATCACGCTAGCTGCGCGTACGGAATGCGAACCAGGCATTGGCCAGAAGAAAACCACCTAGCAGGCCAACAAAGCCGAAGAGCAGCATCTGCCAGTCTCTAGTCAGACCAATCCAGCGGGATAAGGCAATGGCGGCTACGGCTGCCAGTAGACTGACAACAAGGCCCCAGGTTTGCTCGCGTTTCGCTCGTTGCGCCTTGCGCAGAAGCTCCTGGATGTCGCGATAGTTGGGGTCGACCTTGACGATTTCTTTGGCGTAGGCCACAGCGCCGCTGTATCTACCGTTTGCCAGCCGTTCCTGGACCATGTCATAGACGGTGGCAAGCTGTTCGTCGATCGAGCCGGCAAGCTGCAGCTTTGGCATGGCAACGCCTGACTGCTCAACCTTTTAGCAGGTCGATCTCGTCGACGTTGATGGTGCTGCGTGTGCGATAGATCGAGATGATAAGTGCAAGCCCTACGGCTGCCTCCGCAGCAGCAACCGCTAAGACGAAAACGGCGAAGATCTGTCCTGTCACGTCGGTCGGACGCACATACCGCCAGAAGGCCAGAATGTTGATATTGACGGCGTTGAGCATGAGCTCGACGCCCATCAAGGCAGCCACGGCGTTCCGGCGCGACAGAACCGCAAAGAAACCAATGCCAAATAACGCTGCTGCCACCAGCAGGTACCACGACAAGGGAACAGTCAGCGAAAAAACTAGTGGCATACTCCTCGTTCCTCCTCTCGAAAACGCCTGACGGCGGGCGGCCGCCAGGCGTCACGTTCAGCAGTTCCCTGTGCTAGCGATGGCGTTCGCGCGCAAGCATGATGGCGCCCACCAAGGCAGCGACCAACAGGATGGATGCGACCTCGAAGGGAATGACATAGGTGCCAACGAAGCCGGCGCCGATCTGGTAGATGACGTTATCCGGCACAGGCAGCAGCGTGGTGTTGAACGTGGTCGTCAACACAAGTACGGCCAGGGCCACGAACAACAACAAGGCACCGGCGGAGGCGTAAATCCATTGGG
>CAZHTZ010000113.1:0-13727 GCA_964535455.1 uncultured Caldilineales bacterium | reverse complement strand
ACGCCTGTTGGAAGCGTTCCTCTACGAATTTCAACTCCCGCAGATGATGAGCGTTGGAGCAACAACATGGCTGCGAGCGCGAACCGCGGCGCGCCAGCCTAGGCGATGTACGCCGCCGGCGGCTCCTGCCCTGCCCGCACGCGGTTGACGTACGCTGCGATCTCGGCACGGAAACGCTCTGCGCTGAAACGTTCGGCGTTGGTGCGGCAGACGGCGGGGTCGTAGCGGTCGGGGTCGAATTTCGCCAGCACGGCGGCCAGGGCGTCGACGGTCTGGACAGGGAAGAGCTCGCCCGTGCGCCCGGGGAGCACGGTGTCCAGGGCGCCGCCGGCGCCATAGGCGACGACGGGCCGTCCGGCCGCTTGCGCCTGCAGGGGCGTGATGCCGAAGTCCTCCAGACCGGGGAAGAGGAAGGCCCGGCAGCGGGCCATCAGGTCGGCGGCGGCGGCGTCGGAGACGCGGCCCAGAAACTCAACCGTGGGTCCGGCCACGGCTTCAAGCGCTTCGCGGTCGCGGCCGCTCCCGGCGACGATCAACTTGGCGTTCAGGCGGTTGCAGGCGGCGATGGCCAGGTCGATGCGTTTGTAGGGGATGAGGCGGCTGAGAACCAGGTAGAAGGGTTCGGATGGCTTGCCGTTGGGGCGGAAGCGCGCCGTGTCGACCGGCGGGTAGATGATGGTGCTGTCGCGGTGGTAGAAGCGGCGGATGCGCTCGCGGATCTCGGTCGAGATGGCGATGAAGTGCGTGACCCGTTGGGCGGCGGCGAAGTCCCAGCGCCGCAGGACGGCGAGCATGGGCTTCATGGCGACGGCCGCGGCCGCGCCCATGCCCTCCCGATCCAGATAGGCGTCGGTCATCCAGACGTAACGCGTGGGGGCCAGGCAGTAGCAGATGTGGGGGACGCCCGGCGGCGCCTTGACCCCGTGGCAGAAGCCCGACTTGTTGCTGAGCACCAGGTCGTAACCGCGTAGATCGGTGCCGGCGAACCCGATCGGGTAGAGAGGCAGGTAAGGTTGGTGGTGCTCATGGATGCCGGGCAGCCGATCCAACCAGTTGGTGCGGATGTCCCACCCTCGCATGACGTCCGGCATCTTGTCCGGCGCGTAGATCGAGGTGTAGACCGGCGCCGCGGGGAAGAGGCGCTTGAGCTCGATGAGCACATCTTCGGCGCCTCCTACCTGGTTGAGCCAGTCATGGACGAGGGCGAGGGGCATGGGGGTTGCGGGTGGCGGGTAGGGGTGTATGTCTGTGCGCCCGGTGGCCGAGAAGGGTAGGGGCAATTCACGAATTGCCCTGGGGAATTGCCCTGGAGTTGTGCGGTGGGGCGGGCGTGTGCCAGGTGTACAGGTTTTCCTGGTCTACCGGTTTCCTGCTTCCCCCGGTCTACCGGTTTCCTGCTCTTGCCAACACCTTCTCCGCTGCGGCCAGCATGGGGGCGTCCACCATGTGGCCGTCCAGGACAAAGACCCCGGCGCCGGCGGCCTGCTGGGCGCGGTAGGCGTCGACCAGAAGCTGGGCGGCCGCGACCTGGGCGGGCGTGGGGGTGAAGGCTGCCTGGATGATGGGCGCCTGGCGGGGATGGATGGCCATCTTGCCCTGATAACCCAGCTCCACCGCCTGCCTGCACTCGGCCGCCAGGCCGGCCTCGTCGGCCAGATCGGTGAACACCATGTCGATGGCCTGGAGTCCATAGGCGGCGGCGGCGGTGACGACGGCGCTGCGGGCGTAGAGCACTTCCCAGTTCGAGCGCGTGCGCACGGCGCCGATGTCGGCGGCGAGGTCTTCAGCGCCGAACAGCAGGGCTTGTAGCCGCGGGCTGGCCTGGGCGATGGCAGCCAGGTTCATGACGCCGAGGGCGGTCTCGATCAGGGCGAGGATACGGATGCGACCCACCTCCCAGCCATGCTTGGCTTCGGCTTTCGCCAATGCACGGTCCAACCAGACCAGGTGCTCTGGCGAGTGGACCTTGGGCAGCATATAGGCATCAGGCCGGCCCGCTACGGTGGCGGTCAGATCGGCCTGCTCCAGCCCGGAGCCTACCGGGTTCAGGCGCACCACCCGCTCGCGGCGCCCGAAGTCCAGCGTTTGCAGCGAGGCGAGCACCACCGCCCGCGCCGTCTCCTTCTGGCTGAAGGCGACGCCGTCTTCCAGATCCATGACGATGCTGTCGGCGTCCAGCGTCGTGGCCTTGGCGATCTTGCGCACGCTGTCGCCGGGCATGAAGAGCAAGGCGCGTCGGGGGTGCATGACGATGGGCATGGCGGGCCGAGCCGGGGTTTGCCTCAGGCGGCAGCGGGCGAAGGTTTGGTGAGGAACAGAACGGTGCGGGTCAGCTCGATCACGACCACGCCGTGTTGGTTGCGGCCGGTGTGCTTGAGCCTGACGACGCCGCGATCGGGCTGCGAGCGCGAGGGCCGCATCTCCAGCACCTCGGTGCTGACATAGAGGGTGTCGCCGTGGTAGAGCGGATGCGGGTGCTGGACGGACTCGTACCCCAGGTTGGCGACGATGGTGCCCTCGGTCAGGTCGGAGACGGTGAGGCCAACCGCCAGGCCCAGGGTGAAGATGCCGTTGACGATGCGCTGCCCGAACTGCGTCTTGGCGGCGAAGTCCTCGTTGATGTGCAGCGGCTGGGTGTTCATCGTCAGCGCCGAGAAGAGCACGTTGTCCATCTCGGTCACCGTGCGTCCCAGGGGATGCTCAAAGCGCTGGCCGACGTGGAGCTCGTCGAAGTATTTGCCGGACATGAGTTGTACAAATACTGGAGATTGTGAGGGAAAAACCTTGACGGCGTGACGGAGATAGAGTAGACTACCGGTAAGAAAGTGCGAGCGGCTTTTGCGAGTTGCGAACGCACGCTTCCACGCAATCTATTCTATCAGAACACGGAGCCCCATTCACGATGGCAATCCTGAAAATTGGCGACACCGCACCCGATTTCACCGCCACCACTGACGCCGGCAACATGATCACGCTGTCAGAGCTGGCTGGCAAGCGAGTGGTTCTCTATTTCTACCCCAAGGATGACACACCCGGCTGCACCACCCAGGCCTGCGACTTCCGCGACAGCTACCTGGCGATCGAGGAGAAGAACGCCCTGGTGCTGGGCATCAGCCCCGACGGGGTCAAGTCGCATCAGAAGTTCAAGACAAAGTACAACCTGCCTTTCACCCTTGTCGCCGACGAAGGCCATCAGATCGCCGAGGCCTATGGCGTGTGGGTGGAGAAGTCGATGTACGGCAAGAAGTACATGGGCATCAGCCGCAGCCACTTCGTCGTCGACGAGAGCGGTCGCATCGTGGATGCGCAGTACGGCGTCAAGGCTGGTGAGAGCGCTTCCTTGGCCCTGGAGTCATTGGCCTAGCCTCGACTCATCAGCTCGGCGACCTGCGCCTGCGTGGGCATGGTCACCATGGTGCCGAAGCGGCTGGCGGCCACAGCGCCACAGGCGTTGGCGTAGCGTACGGCCTCGGCCAGGGGCCGGCCCCGCAGCATCTCCCCCACCAGACCGGCGGTGAAGGCATCGCCGGCCCCGGCCGTGTCCACCACCTGGATGGGGTAGGCAGGGATGAAGGCGTGGCCGTCCGCCGTGACCAGCAGGGCGCCGCGCTCGCCCAACTTCAACACGACCGCTTGCGGACCCTGGGCGAGCAACGTCCGGGCCGCGGCCAGGGCACTGGCGTCATCCTCCACCGCGTGGCCGATGATGGCGGCAGCTTCGGGCACGTTGGGGGTGATGATGGCGGCATGGCGCCACAACACCGGGGAATAGGGGCGGTAGGGTCCGGCATCGACGAAAATGGGGATGCCCTGGGCGCGGGCCATGTCCACCGCCAGCAGCAGACAAGACTCCGGCGACTCGAAGTTGAAGAGCAGGCCGTCCAGGTGGGGCAGTAAGGGACGCAGGCTGGACTCAAGCTGGCCCGGCGTCAGCGTCTGGTTGGCCCCGGGAGCAATGAGAAAGGCCGTGTGCCCGTGCGGCTCGACCAGGAGCACACCGGCGCCGGTGGGGACAGCGGCGTCGACATGGATCCCGGCGACGTCAACGCCCTCAGCTTCCAGCGCCGCCAGCGCCAGAGGGCCAAAAGCGTCGGCGCCCACGTTTCCGATCAAGTGCGACCGCCCTCCCAGCCGGACAAAGGCGACGGCGGCGTTGGCGGCCTTGCCTCCGGTCATGACCTGGATGCGGGGCACGTGGATGTTGTCGCCCCCCAGAGGCATCCGCGGCGTCTCCACCAGGATATCCATCACGACCGAGCCGATGATGGCCAGGATGGGGCTCATGGATGGCTCGCCGCGCCGGTCAAAGAGTAATCGACCATTCGCCCTTGCGCATGATCGGCTCAGCGGCGCCACCGGCGGCGATGCCGTCGACGTCTATCTCTGCCGAGCCGATCATGAAGTCGACATGCACCAGGCTGGTGTTGGCGCCTGCCAGCCAACAGGCTTCATCCGACAGGCCGACGCCGTCGATAAGGTTGGTCTTGTAGGACCTGCCCAGGGCCAGGTGGCTGGCGGCGTTTTCGTCCAGCAGCGTGTTGTAGAACAGCAGGCCGGTCTGGGCAATGGGAGAGCTGTGCGGCACCAGGGCCACTTCGCCCAGGCAGGCGGCGCCTTCGTCCATACTGACCAGGTTGCGCAGTGTCTCCTCGCCTTTGCCAGCGCGCAGGCCCACCACGCGGCCGTGGGCAAATTCCAGGTCGAAATCATCGATCAGGTCGCCGCTGTAGCTCAACGCCATGGTGGCCCGCACGACACCGTCCACCTGACCGCGGTGCGGCATGGTGTAGACTTCTTCGGTGGGCACGTTGGCGACGAAGTCAATGCTGCTTCCGCTGTGTCCGACTCCGCTCCGCCACAGGTGGTCGTCGGGCAAGCCGACCGTCAGGTCAGTGCCGGGACCGCGGAAGCGCAAGGCGGCAAAGCGCCGGTGATTGAGGTACTGCGCCCGCGCCGCCAGGCGCTGCAGGTGCTCTCGCCAGGCCGCGACGGGATCGGGTTCGTAAACGCGACAGATGCGGAAGAGGGTGTCCCACAGGTGGTCCAGGGCAGCGTCGGGCGTGTCATCGGGGAAGAGCACGGACGCCCAGGCGGGGACGGCGGCGGTCACCACGCACCAGTTGGTGGCGTCGCGCATGATCTGACCCATAAAGGACCTATTCTCCATCTGGATCGTCTTTTCGGCGGTGGCGAGCACGGCAGGGTCCTGCTCGCTCAGCAGCCCGGGAATGGGCGCCGAGACAGTGAGCACGGCATCCCCCTTGTCGATGTACTGCAGCAGGGCGTCGGCTTGTCCGTACGGGTATTCGGCGAAAGAGTCGCGAGGCGCGTAGCGGAAGCGGTCCAGGCGCACTTGCTGATCACCCCAGTAGACATCCACCAGCCGTGCACCTGACTTGTAGGCGGCGGCGGCAAGTTGGCGCACAAAGGGCGCTGCCTCCAGGGGAACGCCATCAGTTCGCAAGCCGATGATCACCAGACGCTGGCCTGGTTGCAGGTTCGACCCGATGTTGAGGACCAGCTCGGCGTATGTTTGCAGCAATGGGTCGAAATTGGGGAGCATGTTCACCTCAAGGGTGGCAATGGCATCACTGGCGAAGGCTACTGACGCCATTCGTAGATGAGATAGCCATTGCCGGTGGAAGCAACGGTGTAGTGTTCATCCATAAACTCGCGGAGGGCTGGGAACTCCGTGGTGGTGTCGGGACCGAAGACGCGCGGTTTGACCAACACATCCACGATGAATCGCGGTTTGACTTCCTGCAGCCGGCTGACGAAGCGGCGCCGCAGCTCCTGGATGAACGGGTTGGAAATGTGGTGGTAGAACTCGTAGTCTTCGAAGAACGGCGTGGCCATCTTGGCCTTCACTATCAGTAGGGCGTGGTTGCCGCCGCCTGTCCAGTCCAGAGCCTGCACGGTGTCGCCGGGCTGTAGATGGTCCGCAAGGTAGGCAGCAATGGCATCGGCGCGGCCGCCTTCGGGAGGACGCGGCGTCTGGCCCCAGAGCTGGCCGTAGAAGTCGTTGGAGGGAGGGAAGGCCAGGAAGCATACGACCGCCAAGGCGATGATGGGAGCCAGGCGCGCCGCTGCGCCGGTGTTGGCCGGCAAGGGCAGCAGGCAAAGCGAAGCCAGCAGCGTGGTGAAGTACAGGAAGGGGAGCCAATGATAGGGCCAGAACTTGGCTCCAAGAACGACGTAGATGCCATACATCACGAGCTGCCCTACCAGCAGGAGGATCAATAGCCGCCGTTTGCGGTCGAGGCCTGCCTGCTGCAGGGCCAGGTAGGTCCCCAGGGCCGCCGGGGTCAGCCAGATGCCGAACCCGCCGATCTTGCCGACTTGTTGCAGGTCATAAAGCCAGCGCAGGACCTGGCTGGTGATGACCTTGTGTTCGCCCGTGAGTGACAGGTAAAGGGGGAGATGATAGGTCAATATCTCGCGGTAGCCGGCCAGACCCCTGCTGCGCCATAACCAGAGAAAAACCAGGGCCAGGGGCAGCACGAAACCCGCCGCTGCAACCAGGCCGGCCCCGATCCACATGCGTGCAAGACGCCACAGCGGCGCCCCCTCATGGGTCTCTACCACCATGTAAAGCAGGAGCAGGGGCGCGCCCAATGCCATATGCGGTTTGATGGTGGCGGCCAGGCCGAAGAGAAACCCAATGAGGAGGTATTTCCATACGATGCCCACTTTGAGCCGGTCCTGCGAGACGCTCACCCACGTCGCCAGGGCAATCGGCAGTATCCCCAGGTAGTCGCGCTGGAAGCTGAGGATCGGGCCTTCGTGCAGGTACAAGAGCGAGAACAAGACGACGCTCGCCCACGCCACCTGTCGGCCAAAGCGCCGCATGACGCCCCAGGTGACAAGACCGATCAGGGCCAGCCACGACAGGTCGACCAAACGGAAGCGGATGCCATCGCTGTAGTCGATCAGCCTGCCCACGGCGATGTGGAAAGCCAGCGTCCCTGGGAACGTGTCGGTGAACAGGTCACGGTAAGGGACGAACCCGAAACGGTCGATAAGAAAGGCCGGATAGAAGACAATAGGCGTATCGTGCGTCATCCGCCATTGCAGTGAAAGGACGGCGTAGGCTGCAAGCCACAGTGTCAGAAGGCCAAGAAGCAGGTAGGTGAGGAGGTTGGCGAGGCGGTGCGCCCGCGCAGCTGATAGAGTGGCCATGGGCGGAGGAGGCCCCAAAGGGGGCTGGGTTGATTCTACCCGCGGCTGCGCACGATGGGCAATTGCCCGGCGCGATCCCTGCGGTTTCGCCGCCGCCCGATCGCATTGCGGTTGCCGGCGGTGGCGGCTACAATCTGACTGGCAGCCGCCACCGCTCTCATCACCGCCGATGCCCAGGAACTCGTACCGCACCCTGATCGAAACATGGCACATGGCCCGTCGCCTGCGACTTGGCGACGTTGCTCGCGTCGTGCGCTACCGCTTTCGCCGGGCATGGCATCAGGCCCGCTATGAGCTGCTCCCAGGAACGCCGGCGCGGTCACGCTCGTTTCTACGAACGCTTCGCCACTACCCGCGTCACCTCTTCCGCGCGCGGCCCGCTGTCCTTCCCCCACCGCCCATCGACGCGGTCGTGGCCGCGAAAGCCCTTCCCCAGGGCCTCGCCGTACAGGGGACTCAAGGCTACCTGACGGTCGAAGCCGTCGATGGGCACACCGTGCGCCTGCGGGCCGTGCGCCAGGCGTCGATGCCGTCGTATTTCTCCTACGCGACCGTCCTGGAACCGCAGCCTGTGGCCGCTGTCGTTGCTGTGGACGGGCCCGACCTGGAGTTGCAGAGCGAGACCCTGAAGGTCTCGGTGCAACGGCAGCCTCTGCGCATCGCCATCACTACGGCAGCAGGCGAGTCTCTGCTAGAGGGCGTGAACCTGGTCTGGGATGAGCGCAGCGGCTGGCTGCGCTGCCAGGTTTCGGCCGGGACCCAGTTCTACGGAATGGGCGAGCGGGCGGCGCCATTGGCGCTGCACGGCCGGCGGTTCCAATTGACGACTCTCGACCCCGAAAGCTACCGCCCCGGCGACGACCCGCTGTACATGAACATCCCGTTCCTCCTCGTGCTGGAGAGAGGGCGGGCGTTCGGACTCCTGTTCGACAGCACCCACAGCGCCGAGTTGGACCTGGGTCAGGCTCAACCCCACGAGTTGTGCTATCGGACCAGCGGTCCGGAGATACGGGTTGACCTTCTCCTGGGCCCCAGCCTGGCCGAAGTGGTCGAGGGCTATGCCGGGCTGACGGGGCGGATGCCCTTGCCCCCGCTCTGGACCCTGGGCTACCACCAATCGCGTTGGAGCTACGAGACCGCCGCCCGCGTGGCTGAGATCGCCCGCGAGTTTCGCACCCGCCAGCTTCCCTGCGATGCCATCCATCTGGACATCGACTACATGGATGGCTTTCGCTGCTTTACCTGGAATCCGGAGACCTTCCCCGACCCGGCTGGCCTCGTCGCCGACCTGCACCGGCAGGACTTCAAGGCCGTGGCGATGATCGACCCCGGCATCAAGGTAGACCCGACATACGCCGTTTGCGCCGACGGCCTGGCGAAGGACATGTTCATCAAGCTGCCCGATGGCTCGCCGGTGCACGGCCCGGTCTGGCCGGGAGAATGCTTCTTCCCCGATTTCACGAATCCGGGCGTTCGCAACTGGTGGGGTGGCCTGTACCAGGGCCTGGTGGCAACGGGCGTGAATGGCTTCTGGAACGACATGAACGAGCCGACGGTCTTCGGGAAGGCGACGCTGCCAGATGCCGCCCAGTACAGCCTGGAGGGACGAGGCGGCGACCATCGCCAAGGCCAGTCCGCCTATGGGATGCAGATGGTGCGGGCTACTTATGAGGGTCTCAATCGCCTGCGTCCGGGCATGCGCAACTGGGTGTTCACCCGTTCCGGCTATGCCGGGGTCCAGCGCTACGCCAGCGGCTGGACCGCCGACAACACCAGCGAATGGGAGCATCTGCGCATCACGCCCGCCATGCTGCTCAACCTGGGCCTTTCTGGCCTGGCCTTTACCGGCTGTGATGTCGGTGGCTTCACGGGCGAGCCGACGCCGGAGTTGTTTGCGCGCTGGATCAGCATGGCAGCGTTCACGCCGTTCTATCGCACCCACACGGCCAAACACACGCCGCCACAGGAACCCTGGTCCTTTGGGCCGGAAGTGGAAGCCATCGCCCGGACCTATCTCGGCTGGCGCTATCGCCTGCTGCCTTATCTGTATACGGCCTTCTGGCAGTGCAGCCAGACCGGCGTGCCGATCATGCGGCCCCTGGCTCTTGCCGACGCCTCCACTCCCGCCCTCCAACAGGCTGACGACCAGTGGTTGCTGGGGGATCATTTGTTGGTGTCACCTGTGTTGGAGGCAGGTGTGGCCGTACGTACGCTCCTGCTGCCACAGATTCGCCGAGCTGGAGCTTGGCGTTCCCAAGAGGGCTGGTATGACTTCTGGACGGATGAACGCCTGGCAGGGGTGACGTCGATCACGCGGGCAGCGCCGCTTGATCTTGTCCCTTTACACGTGGCCGCGGGCGCCGTGCTGCCGTTGGGACCGGTCCGGCAGCATACTGGCGACAGACCCGAGGCGCCGCTTGAACTCCATGTGTTTCCGGGCGAGGGGTGTTCGTGGCTCTATGAGGATGACGGCGAGAGCCTGGACTACCGGCAGGGCGATTTCCGTTTGACCCGCTTCGATATGCAGCAGTCGGGTGACCGCTTGGAGATCATCCGGAGCGTGGAGGGACGCCACCTACCGGCCTACCGGCAGGTTGCCGTGTGCCTGCACGGTGGGGCCGTGGCAACGGCCCAGATCGACGGTCGGGAGCTGGATTCGGAGGCTGCGATGGTCATCCTTCCGGCCGACGGTTGGCGCCGGTTGCAGATTTATGTGACCGTCTCTCCAATTTGATCTCTGTGAAGTTATCTGCTACAAAGCAGGTGTTCTGTTGGCCCACCGTCCTTAAACAGCCAGTTTTTCGTTCACCAACCGAGACTTGCCCAGACCCCTGCAAATCATTTTGGTGTCGGGCCGGAAGGAGAAGACTTATGACTCACGTTATCATCGAACTCTGCATTCGCGACGGCGCCTGCGTTGAGGTCTGCCCCGTCGAGTGCATCATCCCTGGCCTGCCCGAAGAAGAATGGCCGTTGTACTACATTGACCCCGACACTTGCATTGACTGTGGCGCCTGTGTGCCAGAGTGCCCCGTCGAGGCCATTTTCCCCGAGGAAGATGTTCCTGAGGAATACGAAGGGGATACGGCGAAGAACGCCGAATACTTCAGCGAGGGACCTGGCTACTCCGCCCTCGAGTAGTAACAGTACTGTTAAACAAAAACCCCCGTGCAAACGCACGGGGGTTTTTGTTTTGGCTGGGGATCGGCGTGACCAGAAGGCCCGCATCACGCCGTCATGCGGGTGCGCAGCCAGTTTACGAAAGGTCTGGCGACGGGGCGATCACGCAAGAGGGCCTCAAGTCGGGCGATGGCTTCGGGGAGCGCCGTTTCCGAATCGGTCAGGACCTCACCGAACGAGGCCGCAGCCTCACGCAGGGCATAGCGAATGGGCCGGGGCAGCCCCACGAGCAAGGCGGCCGCTTCCGCCGCCGCCGCATAGAGAATGGCGTCGTCGGCGTGGGGCATGTCAGGGCTGGCGACCAGGGTGATGACGCGGTGTTCCGATAGCCGCGCCAGCGCATTGGCAAACGCGTCCACCACCGGAGGGTTCTCGGTCTCAGCCGCCAGCGCCGATGCCTTGCTAAAGCAGTAATCGCCGACCAGAATCGCCGAACCCACCATCAGGCGATTGCGCTCATTGGCCTCGATTTCCCCACGCGGAAGCGTATCGTGTACGTTGGTGGCCAGATGCAGCATCTCGATGGCGGCGGCAAGAGCGACGCGCTTGTGCCGGTCGGTATGCCCCAAGCGGCTGGTGCCCAACACGATGATCGCCCGTGGATAGTGGCTGTGCAGATGGGAAGCCAGCACATCGTCAAGCAGCGGATAGCCGCTCTGGATCGCGTTTTGCAGGCGCTCGCGCACTGCTTCCAGGTCGTCCCCCAGCATCCGCTCCAGGTTTGATTCCACCAGGGCAGTGGGTGATATACGTTCGAGCGCGACTTTGTCGTGGATCATGGGCGAAGGGGCAGCGATGAGGACTGCCACACTCATGTGAATCATACCACAAGTAAAATCGTCAGAAAAGTGAACGACGTTCCAGGAAACGCAAATCTGGTCACAGTCGTTGCCTTCAGCCTGGACGGGCGCCAACGACATCGCCTACAATGACGGCCATGCCCGAATTGCCTGAGGTGCAAACTATTGCCGATGCTCTGGCCCCGCTGATTGTCGGCCAGACTATCACCGCCGTGAGCGTCCTGTGGGCAGGCGTGGTCGACAGTCCTGAGCCGGCGTTGTTCATCGATGCCCTGTGCGGACGCCGCATCCTGGAGGTGGGGCGCCGCGGCAAGTATATGCTCTTCCGGCTGGATGATGACCGCTGGCTGGTGATGCACCTGCGCATGACCGGGGAGATGCGCGTGGTCCCGATGTCGGAGCCGCTGGATCGGCACGACCACCTGGTTTTTCGGCTGGCGGACGGTCAGGAGTGGCGCTTTCGCGACCAGCGCAAGTTCGGTCGCGCTTACCTTGTGGATGATCCGGCGCAGATTGTGGGCCGGCTGGGACCGGAGCCGCTCAGCCCCGCGTTTACAGCTTCTCATCTGGCCGCAGTGCTGGCCGGTCGCAGGGCGCCCATCAAATCCCTCCTCCTCGACCAGCGCATCGTCGCCGGCATCGGCAATATCTACGCGGATGAATCGCTGTATCGTGCGCGCATCCATCCCCTGATCGAGGGAGGAGCGCTGGACGAGGCACAGCGGGAGGCGCTGGTCGGGGCAGTGCGGACGGTGATCCAGCAGGCGCTGGCGGAGATGGGCACCACTCTGCGTGACTACCGGCGGCCAGATGGGTCACTCGGCAACTTTCAGAATCGTTTGCAGGTGTTTCGGCGCACCGATGAACCCTGCCCTTCGTGTGGCGCTCCGATTCGGCGCATTGTGGTGGGAGGGCGCAGTACGCACTTCTGTCCTGTCGAGCAAGTGCTGCGCCACGAAGGCTGACGAGCGGGGCCGTCGTGTGCCACGAGCGGGGCCGTCGTGTGCCACGAGCGGGGCGGTGATATGCTATCATGCAGCCACCGGCCGCCTGCCCTCTCCCCATCGCTCGTGGTAAGGAGCCTTTCATGCGCGTGCGCTATTTTCTTCTCATGTTATTGGCGGCCGGATGGTTGGCGGGCTGTAGCATCCCGAATCCGCCGTGCGATCTGGGCGCGGTGGTGTATCCCGCCGGTCAGCGATTGCAGGGTGGGTCACTGCGGCTGGGAGTGATAGACGCCAGCCGTGAGTTTCCCTTCGACCTGCCACAGGCGCTGCGGCAGACTGGGGCGGAACTGGCCGTGCTCGACGATGTCCGTTGGGGCTTCATCGAGCCTGCGGCGCCGGAGGGTGAGGCCCATGTCTACGAATGGGACAATGACCAGGCAGCTCTGGACACACGTGTACGCGAGTACCTGAATGCCGGCTTCGAGCCGGTGATAGTTTTGCGGGCCTGGAACTCGTGGGCGCGGGCATCGGCGCCACAGGGCGGCGCCGCGGCGGCAGCAGCATCGACGCCCCCCCTGCCCGAACATGCCGCCGATTACGCTGCCTGGGTGGGGGCCGTGGTGGAACGTTATGACGCCGACGGTGTAGACGATGCCCCGATGCTCGGCGACGCCGATGGGGATGGAGTCCCGAACCCGGTGCGCTACTACCAGATCGAAGAAGAGGCTGCCAACGGGGTGTGGTGGCAGGGCGATAGTCCTGAGACCGCAACTGCCCAGTACGTGACCTTGTTGCGAGCAGCATCGGCAGCCGCCCGCGCGGCCGAGCCAGAGGTCCGTATCCTGGCAGCTTCCGCGCCCGCCCTCGATTTGCTGGATGGCTTCCCCACCGGCGAGGGTCTCCAGGATGTGGTCAGCAACGTCAGTCCGGCGGTGTGTGGCGCCGTCCTGGCAACTGCTGACATCCTGGCCGCTGGCGACGCTTACGACATCCTGGCCGTGCATTCTCTGGCAGACTACACCGGACTGGCAGCTATGAGCGACTGGTTGGCGACGCTGGGACACGGGTCCGTCCCGGTCTGGATTACCGGGGCCACATCGGCGCCTGCCCTTGTGGGTGACCCGCCGATCTTGCGCGTGAACCCGCGCTACCCCACGACGGGCGAGAGTCTTTGGACCAGTCTCCGTCACCCGGCGGATCCGCAGCACGAGCCTGTGGAGAGGTGGTATCGGGCCGAGCAAGCGCGCCTGGGGTTCAAAAAGTGGGTCTATGCCGCGGCCACCGGCTTCGATGCGATCGTCATGGGTCTTGAACAGGATCGGCCGGTGTTTGAACAGCCAGAATTGGGGGTGCGCGACCTGGCCTTCCAGGGGCTGGTCGATCCGGCCGACGGCTCAGGTCTTCCGGCGGCGCGACCCGTGGTGGCAGCCCGGACGCCAGCGACGGGGACCTTGCATGCACATCCGCCGCCTCGTTCTGCTCCTGGTGCTGGCGATCAGCGCCCTGCTGGGTGCGGCTTCCGTGATCGCTGTCGATCCCGCGGCGACGCCCAGTCCGCCCCCCAGCGCCGAACCCCTCGGGCCGGCCGCACCCGTCGACCCCTGGCTCGCCGACCGGCTCG
>CAZHTZ010000112.1:0-13794 GCA_964535455.1 uncultured Caldilineales bacterium | reverse complement strand
GAAGGGCAAGGTTGCCCTGCTCACCAAGGTCGGCCAGAGCAACCTGGAAGAGCGCATCCAGGGCTACAAGGACTACATGGCCGAGAGCTGCCCGGATGTCGAGATCGTGCAGATCATCGACGACCAGTCCGATTCGGCGAAGGCTGCCGAGGGCCTGAAGGCCGTTCTCCAGCGCTATCCTGACCTGGCGGGCGTCGGCTGCGTCGAGGCGGCCGGCGGCGTCGGCGCTGCCACCGCGGCCAAAGAGCTAGACATGGCCGGCAAGCTGAAGATCGTCTCCATGGACCGCGACGACGGCACCCTGGACTTCATCAAGGACGGCACCATCATGGCATCGGTGGCGCAGAAGACGGCTTTGATGTCCTACCTGGGCACCAAGCTGATGTACTACCTCAACCATGCGCCTGTGCCCATCGTTCCCGACAACAAGGCTGCGAACATCGTCCCCATGCCCGAATCGGTGGATACGGGCGTCATCGTGATCGACAAGGACAACGCCGACTTCTTCTACCACAAGTAAGTCGACAGCTTCACGCTGGGAGGTGGGGGTGGTCCACGACCATCCCCACCTCCTGGTTCCAGCCAGCGGCCAGGGCGATGGGAGTTGCCGCTCTCGGTGATGAGGCGTCATAGTGACACAGTCGAAAAGAGGCCCATGATGGAAATCTCTCAACCCCTGACCCCGTCCGAGCGCGAGGACTTTCGCAAGTTGTTCGCAGCGCGACTGGCCAAGGTCGATGCCAAGACCGCGGATGTCTTTGCCTTCAGAGAGATGAAGGCGCCCCCCTTTATCGTCAACAGCGCCCTGTATTGGGTGTTTGGTCTGGATACGGAGACTCTGCCGGCCAGCTATTTCGATGACCCGGCGGCAATGACCAACTTCCAGGAGCAGACCTATTACGACCAGGTCAAATCCATCGATGACGACTTCGTACCTTACCTGATGCCCTGGTTCGGCACTATCGTCACGGCCTCGGCTTTTGGCTGCAAGATCGAGTATTACCCCTAGGCCGATCCCGCTGCCAACCCCCGTCACTATCCCGTACAGACACCCGCGGACGTCAGGCGGCTGGAGCCGATTGACCCCGAGCAAGATGGCCTGATGCCGAAGGTGCTGGAATTCCTGCGGTACATGAAAGCCAACAGCTTCCTGCCTGTGGGGATCACCGATTTCCAGGGCCCGCTGACCACGGCCAACCAGTTGATGGGCTACGACAAGCTCATCTACCTGATGTTCGACCACCCGGAGCTGATGCACCGGTTGATGGAGATCGTCACTAAGTCGTTGATACGCTGGGTGAAGAAGCAGAAAGAGGTCATCGGCGAGCCGCTGAACTGGTGTATCTCGGACCAGCAGGTCTACATCGGTCCCAATGCGGGCGTCTGGTTCTCAGACGATGACGCCGTGCTCATGTCGCCGGACACCTACCGCGAGTTCGTGGTGCCCTACAACTCGCGCATCCTCACCGAGTTCGGCGGCGGCTGCATCCACTATTGCGGCAACGCCACACACCATGCCGACAGCTTCCTGGCGACACAAGGCCTCAAGGCGCTGAATATCTATAACCTGTACAACATTCCCTCCGTGGCGAAGCTCCAGGACAAGCTCGACGGCCGTGTGGTCCTCTTTGTCTGCGACTTCACCCCGGTGGACTATGAAGCCTATTTCGATGAGATGCTGGCCACCTTGCGGCGCCGCGGCGTCGTCATCTGTTCACAGTACTCGCCGGTTGTCGGGCTGCTCAAGGGCGGACGCTACGATGGCGTGCAGCGCGACTTGCGTTCCGGTCGCCGGGCCGTGTTCGAGTACCTGCAGCATCGTTTGAACTGACATGACCACTGCCGCCACTTCTGACGCCCCCATCCCCGTCACCCTCATCGCCGGGTTTCTGGGAGCCGGCAAGACAACGCTGCTCAACCGCATCTTGCAGGCAGACCTGGGCCTGCGGCTGGCGGTGCTTGTCAACGATTTCGGCGCGGTCAACATCGATGCCCAGTTGATCGACGTCCCTCGCGCCGGCCAGATGATCGACCTGCCCAATGGCTGCATCTGCTGCACACTGTTCGGAAGCCTGATCGATGTCTTCCAGCGCCTTCTGCGCCTGCCCCAGCCGCCCGAAGCCATCCTGATCGAGGCTAGCGGCGTGTCCAAGCCGCATCAGATCGCTGCCGTGCTCGAGGCCGACGTTCTCCGGCCCTACCTGCGTCTGGCCGGCATCATCACCCTGGTCGATGCCGAGCAGGTGCGGGTTAAGAATCACCCTTTCTGTGGCCGTACTTCCTGTTGACCGCAAGAGCGATGTATGCTATCATCCTGTTAACGATTCCGGGAACGATAACATTCAGCGAACGCAGCGGCGCTGCTGCGAAATCGTTGGTTTGCGCTTTCGTTCCCTCAGCGGCCTGGACGGGCTAGGCATTCGAAGGCCAGCCAGCGCCGGCGACGACCCGTCAACTGTCAGAAGGAGGAGAGGCGCAGTCAATCCACCCACATCCGTACCTGGCCGGTCTTTCTTTTCTCATCGCTTACCTACTAGGAGGGTCACACATGTTGAGTCGCAAGTATTTTGTTCTCGCACTGCTCATGATGGCTGTGATGCTGGTCGCTCAGGCATGTTCCAGCGCACCCGCGACACAGGCGCCTGCCGCGCAACCCGCTGCCACCGAACAACCGGCGGCAGAGAAACCGGCAGACGACGGCAAGGTGACGATCGCCTATCTGAACAAGATGGGGGACAATCCATGGTTTGTGGAAGAGGTGGCCGGGGCGAAGGCGAAGGCGGACGAGTTGGGGGCGGAGTTCTTCAACCAGGACCTGCAATTCGACTCGAACCTGGCGATGACGGCCATGGACACGTACATTGGCAAGGGCATCGATGGGATCATCATCGTGGTGCCCGACACCAAGATTGGGCCGGCGGTGATCGAGAAGGCGAAGAAGGCAGGGATTCCGCTGATTGCCGTGGATGACACGATTCTGGACGAATCGGGGAAGGCGGCGCCCTTTGTGGGATTCGATGCAGCGTCGGCAGGGTTGAAAGTTGGCGAGTTGATCGCCCAGTACTACAAGGACGAGGGCTGGGACAAGCAGGCGGACGCCAAGATCAAGGCGGTGTCAGTGGAGGACCAGGACCTGGAGGTGTGCAACCTGCGCACGGACGGAGCGTCGAACAAGCTGATCGAGTTGGGCGTGTTGAAGGCTGATGACATCATTCATCTGCCGTATGACAACACGGCGAACAGCGGCATGGATGCCATGGGACCGGTGATCACGGCGAACCCGGATGTGACGCACTGGCTGCTGTACTCGTGCAACGACGATGGCGTGTTGGGAGCCTGGCGAGCGCTGAAGAATTCGGGCGTATCGGCAGCGAACGTGATCGGCGTTGGCATCAACGGGCAGTTGGCGGCGGAGGAGTTCAAGAAGGGTGAGCCGACGGGTCTGCGTGCGTCGCTGCAGGCACAGGCCAAGGGACATGGCGGCACGGCCGTCCAGTTCATCTACGACAGCGTCGTCAGCGGCAAGCCGATTCCGGATGTCACCTTCATCCCCGCCGCCGTGATGACGGCAGACAACTGGGCCGAGCTGACTGGCCAGAAGGCGGAAGAGAAGCCCGCTGCCAGCGCCGCAGGCAAGAAGATCTCGATCGCCTATCTGAACAAGATGGGGGACAATCCATGGTTTGTGGAAGAGGTGGCCGGGGCGAAGGCGAAGGCGGACGAGTTGGGGGCGGAGTTCTTCAACCAGGACCTGCAATTCGACTCGAACCTGGCGATGACGGCCATGGACACGTACATTGGCAAGGGCATCGATGGGATCATCATCGTGGTGCCCGACACCAAGATTGGGCCGGCGGTGATCGAGAAGGCGAAGAAGGCAGGGATTCCGCTGATTGCCGTGGATGACACGATTCTGGACGAATCGGGGAAGGCGGCGCCCTTTGTGGGATTCGATGCAGCGTCGGCAGGGTTGAAAGTTGGCGAGTTGATCGCCCAGTACTACAAGGACGAGGGCTGGGACAAGCAGGCGGACGCCAAGATCAAGGCGGTGTCAGTGGAGGACCAGGACCTGGAGGTGTGCAACCTGCGCACGGACGGAGCGTCGAACAAGCTGATCGAGTTGGGCGTGTTGAAGGCTGATGACATCATTCATCTGCCGTATGACAACACGGCGAACAGCGGCATGGATGCCATGGGACCGGTGATCACGGCGAACCCGGATGTGACGCACTGGCTGCTGTACTCGTGCAACGACGATGGCGTGTTGGGAGCCTGGCGAGCGCTGAAGAATTCGGGCGTATCGGCAGCGAACGTGATCGGCGTTGGCATCAACGGGCAGTTGGCGGCGGAGGAGTTCAAGAAGGGTGAGCCGACCGGTTTGCGCGCGTCGCTGATGGCTCAGGCCAAGGGACATGGCGGCACGGCCGTCCAGTTCATCTATGACAGCGTCGTCAACGGCAAGCCGATTCCGGATGTCACCTTCATCCCCGCCGCCGTGATGACGGCGGACAACTGGGCGGAACTGACCGGCCAGAACTAACCACACACTCTTGTTGGGACGGGGCAGTGAGGCGGTGTCCGCGACCGGCGCTCCGCCGCCTCCCTCCCGTTCCCAACCTGCACGTTCCATCCTCCAGGCTTCGAGTTCCCAGGTGAAGGCTTCAGGTGAGTGTCTATGGAAGGAAGACAGCCGATCTTTGAGTTCAACGAGATAAGCAAGAGTTTCCCAGGCGTGCAGGCGCTCGACCAGGTGAGCCTGGAAGTGCTTCCGGGTGAGGTGTTGGCCCTTGTGGGTGAAAACGGCGCCGGCAAGTCGACGCTCCTACGCATCATGAATGGTGACTATCAGCCCGATGGTGGTGGCATGAAGTTCCGAGGCGAGCCGGTGGCCTTCCAGTCCCCGTCTGAAGCGCGCGCGCGCGGTTTTCGCATCATTTACCAGGAGCCGGAAGTGCTTCCTGATGTGACTGTGGCCGAGAACATCTATCTGGGTGAGCTGCCACGACGCCTGGGACCGCTTGTCGACTGGAATCTCACCTATGAAAAAGCCCAGGCGGAACTTGATCGGCTGGGTGTGGGCGGCGCCATCTCGGCACGCGCAAAGGCAGGAACGCTGACCCCAGCGCAGCGCCAAATGGTGGAGATCGTGCGGGCTGTCAAAGCCAATGCCAGCGTATTGGCCCTGGATGAGCCCACCTCTTCCTTGGGCGAGGCGGATTCCGCCCATTTGTTCGACATCGTTGAACGATTTCGACAGGCGGGCGCCGGCATCATCTACGTTTCCCATCGCCTACCGGAGGTTCTCAAACTGGCAGACCGCATCGCCATCTTGCGCGATGGCAAATTGGTGGCGCTGCGCAAACGCGGCGAAACCACGGAGTCGGAGCTTGTCAGCCTGATGGTGGGGCGCGAACTGACCGGTCGTTTCGAGCACGCGTCGTATGTCCAGTCAGAAGTTGCCCTTCGGGTGGAAGGTTTGACAACGTCGGGCGTGGATGACGTCACCTTTGAGGTCCACAAGGGCGAGGTGCTTGGCTTCGCCGGACTCGTTGGGGCCGGACGCACTGATCTGGCCAAGGCCCTGTTTGGTGAGGAGCCGATCGAAGCGGGTAAGATCTTTGTCAGGGGCAAAGCCACGCGCATCGACAGCTCCAAAAGCGCTATCCGCGCGGGTATTGGCTTCACGCCCGAAGATCGCAAGAAAGAAGCGCTGGTAATGACGCGGACCGTACGCGAGAACATCACCGTGGTGGTCCTGGGCGCGATCAGTCGCTTGAGCTTTGTAAGTCGCCGCAAGGAGAAGCACATCGTCGATGGGTTGGTGGCGAAACTGCGTGTCAAGACACCAAGCGTCGAGCAGGAAGTGAGCAAACTCAGCGGCGGCAATCAGCAGAAAGTAGTGTTAGCGCGCTGGCTGGCCAGGAGGCCCGATGTCCTGATCCTCGACGAACCGACGCGCGGCGTCGATGTTGGGGCCAAAGCCGAGATCTACAAACTGATTCATGAGCTGGCATCCGAAGGCATTGCCGTGATTTTCATTTCGTCCGAGCTGCCAGAGGTGCTAGGGGTCAGTGATCGCATTATCGTCATGCAGGATGGACGTATTACTGGTGAGCTGCCGGCCGCTGAGGCCACGGAAGAAGCCGTGCTGCGCCTGGCCATGGCCACCCATCTCAGCGAGTGACCGCAAGGAGTAACTGCACCCATGAGCCCGTTGCCCGCAGTGAAGGGCGCTCCATCATCAAGACCACGGATTGCGATCGACCCGCAGATCTTGGGGCTATTGATCGCCCTTGCCGTTCTGTTGATCTTTTTTGGCTTTCGCATTCCTGGTGATTTCTTCCGGGGCACCAATCTGATTTCAATCGGCGAAGGCATTACCCTGATCGGGGTTGTCGCCCTGGCGGAAGCCATCGTCATGATCATGGGCGGACTGGACATCTCAATCGGTTCATTGGTCGGGTTATGCTCGGCTGCTGCTGGTGTGGCCATGCTTTCGGTTGACAACGCCGGTGTTGGCCTGGCCGTGGCCTTGGGAGTCGGTATGCTGGGCGGCCTTGTGAATGGTCTGATCATTACGAAAGGCAAACTCGATCCGGTTGTCGTCACCCTTGGCACCTTCACGGCCTACCGTGGTTTCGCTCTGTTGATCGCACCGGGTGGCTATGCAGTGAATGTGCGAAACGACACCTTCAACAGTCTTGGCACCGCGACCATCCTCGGCCTGCCGGTGACCGTCATCATTCTGGTTGTCGCCGTCGCCGCGTTCATTGTGCTTCTGGGCTACACAACAATGGGTCGCAGCATCTTTGCGATCGGCGGCAATCCCGTTGAGGCTCGCCTGGCGGGTATCCGCGTGGATCGCTACAAGATTGGGGTCTATACACTTGCCGGTTTAATGGCGGGAATTGGGGCGATTATCTTGACCGCACGCACCAAGTCGGGTCAGCCGATCTCGGGCTCCGAAGGATTGGAGCTGCAAGCGATCACGGCGGCCATTCTCGGCGGCGTTTCTACCCGGGGTGGCAAAGGCACCATCGTGGGAGCCATGCTCGGCGTACTTATCATTGGCACGCTGAACAACGGCATGATCTTGTTGAGTATCCCGACTTTTTACCAGCGCGTGGCCCGTGGCATGCTGCTCATCATTGCCGCCCTGGTCCAGGGTTGGCAGCTTCGCCGGGCAGCCGCGTTCAAGAAGAGCAAGAGACCCGGCCGCGCAATGACGGCTTAGGAGGCGGCGATGGCAAATGTCACGTTGCGCCAGTTGAGTTGGCGAGGATATAAGGGTTTGCAACTGGAGAGTCAGCGGGTGAGACTGATCGTCATCCCCGCGGCTGGCGCCAGAATCGTGTCGTTGGTTGACAAACGGGTTGATTTTGAGTGGCTGGTGACGCCGGAACAGTCCAATCCCTTCCGTCTGTTCGCCCCAAACACCGAGTACAACCCCAACCAGGCGGGCGGTTGGGACGAGATGTTTCCCACCATCCTCGCCTGCGGCTATCCGGCGCCTGGCGCCTGGTACGGTACTCGTTTGCCCGACCATGGCGAAGCGTGGACGGCGGAGTGGGCCGACGGCGGGACAGGTGACGGCAACATTCGTCTGACCATGAAAGGTCAGGCGCTGCCCTACCGCCTGGCGCGATCGCTTTCATTTATTGATCCCAGTACCGTCTTGTTCGCCTATGAGCTGCACAACCTGGGGGCCGAACCGTTGGCCTATCTTTGGTCGGCGCATCCGCAGTTTGCCTGCGAACCCGGAGCACGCATCCTGCTTCCTGCGGACGTGACCGAAGTCATCAACGTACTGCCCTTGGAATGGGGGCCTGAATGGGGTGCAACGGGCACACGCAACCCCTGGCCGGTGAAAGAGCTGCCAAACGGGGCATTGGCGAGACAAGATGTGGTAGCGTCGCCTGAACGCAAAGGGGGGCGCAAGTTCTATCTGCCACCGGAACGCCCGATAGCTTGGGCAGGCCTTCGACAGCCCAAACTCGGCTGCGAGCTTCACATGGAGTGGGACGCAAAATCACTTCCCT
Organism: uncultured Caldilineales bacterium; assembly: GCA_964535455.1. Lineage (GTDB taxonomy): Bacteria > Chloroflexota > Anaerolineae > J102 > J102 > SSF26. The sequence goes on along the minus strand of CAZHTZ010000112.1, from coordinate 5,755 downwards.
ACTGTGGCGTCTGGATTGACGAGGGCTACTTGAACAAGGTGGCCGATGTAGCCATCGAACCCACGACCGCGTACTACGACAATTTGGCGACCGGTTGGGCCAACCAACGGGTTGCCGTGCTGCCGCCGGGTGAAACCTGCACCTGGCAGCTATTCGTTCGCCTTGATGCCGAGGCGTAGCGAACCACGCAGGAGGCGCTGGAGCCAATGGAATCGACAACCACGACTGTTGCACGCAGATCACGTTTGGGCGGTGTCGATCCGCTCATTTTGGGGCTTCTGATTGCCTTGTTGGTGCTGGTGGCTTTCATCGGCGTCCAGAAGCCTACCGTGTTCTTTCATCCCAAGAACCTGCTCAATATCGGGCAGGCCATCACGCTCATCGGTCTCGTGGCATTGGCCCAGACGGTTGTCATCATCATGGGCGGCCTGGATCTGTCCGTTGGTTCGTTCGTGGGACTGGTTTCCATCTTCACGGCCTTTGCCATGCGTGACAACGACAACCTGGTCCTTGGTATCACCATAGGCCTGGGGGTGGGCCTTGTCGCCGGTCTGATCAATGGGCTGTTAATCACGAAGGGTGGCCTGGAGCCTGTGATTGCCACGCTCGGTACACTGGCAGTCTATCGCGGGGCCGCCTTTATGCTGACCAACGGCGCCCCCATCGGCATCATGAGCGACACTTTTAACAAGATCGGTTCAGGTCGAGCATTCGGCATTCCCCTTCCTATCATCATCCTGTTGGTAGTCATGGCGGCGTATCATATCTTCCTTACATTGACCCGGTACGGCCGCCATGTCTACATCATCGGCGGTAACGCCGTGGCTGCGCGGCTTTCGGGCATCAACATCAATAGTTACAAGCTCGCCATCTTCGGGCTCAGCGGTTTCACCGCCGCACTGGCTGGCCTTGTCCTCACAGCCCGTTCCAACGCCGGCCAGCCGAATTCAGGCACCGGCCTCGAGCTGGAGTCGATCACGGCGGCTGTCCTGGGCGGCACCATCCTTTCCGGTGGCAAGGGAACGGTGTTGGGAACCATGCTGGGCGTGCTCATTCTGGGTGTGTTGAACAATGGGATGATCCTGCTGAACGTGTCGCAGTTCTACCAGTTTGTGGCCAAGGGCGTTCTCCTGATCTTGGCCGTCCTGATCCAACGTTGGCTTGCACGCGGATGATCGTTGGCAAACGCCACTCCGAATGCATCTGGAGACCGTTCTTCCATTCACCCTATGAGGAGGAGTGACAACTCATGAATTCCCGTGAACGCGTCCAAATGGCGCTCAACCATCAAGAACCCGACAAGATTCCTTTTGATCTGGCGGGTTGCCCCATGTCGGGCATGCATTACATCGCCTATCAGAATCTGCGCGATTACCTGGGACTGCCCAAGGTGACGACACGTATTTCCGACGCCATCCAGAATCTGGCAGTAATCGACCAGGATCTGTCAAACCGCTTGCAGGTGGACGTCTACAACATTGCCCCCCGCTCCTCTGCTGCCTACAACTTGGAGTACCGCGACGAGGGCAGTTACACCGCCTACACCGACGAGTGGGGTATTGCCTGGCGCAGCCCCAAGGAAGGTGGACTCTATTACGACATGTACGAGTGGCCGTTGGCCAAGGCCGAGACCATCGATGATATCAAGAAGCACTACAAGTGGCCTGACCCCACCGATCCTGCCCGCTTTGCCGGTCTGCGCGACAAGGCGCTGGCCACCATCGCCGATGGCAAGGCGGTCGTGATTGGCTCTATTTCCGCCGGCGTCTCGGAGATGCACGCCTGGACGCGGGGCTTCGAGAACTACTTCACCGACTTCTACCTGAATCCTGAGGTTGCCGAATACATCATGGACACGGTAGTGGATATCAAGATCGCCTTCTGGGAGCGAGCTTTGCAGGAAGTGGGCGACCTGGTGGATGTCGTCGTCGAGGCGGATGACCTGGCCGGGCAGGACCGTCTGTTCTTCAGCCGTGACCAGTACCTCAAGTTCATCAAACCGCGCCACACCAGACTGTTCTCCTTCATCAAGAGTCGCACCAACGCCAAGCTTTTCTACCACTGCGACGGCGCCCTCATGCCCATCTTGTGGGACCTGATCGAGTCAGGCGCTGATATCCTCAATCCACTGCAGAAGAGCGCTGCCGGCATCGACTACAAAGCCATCAAGAAGGAATACGGCAAAGACCTGACGATCTGGGGCGGCGGGGTCGATACGCAGCGAGTGTTCGACCAGGGCTCGCCCGATGACGTTCGGCGTGATGTCCTGGAAAACATCGAAGCCCTGGCCCCTGGCGGCGGGTGGGTATTCACCACCGTGCACAACACCCAGGCATCGGTGTCGCCGCAGAATTACATGGCCATGTGGGATGCCTTCCAGGCGAATCGAGACTACCGCTAGGCAAACGCGTCAGGACTCGTCAACCGACTGCGCCGGCTGCTAACCTGCTTGCCCCGGTCTCATCCATCACCGGAATGAAATACCATGAACAACCTGCAACGATTCGCTAAGGCCATCCATTGGCAGCCTGTCGACCGCATCCTGACCTACGATCTGGCCGACTGTGAACCCATGCTGGTGCAGCTCGGAGGCTACGACCGCTCCCGCAGTTACACCTGAGAGGAGATTCTGGAAGTCAACGCCCTGGCATGGAAGAATGCGGGTCTAAACGTGACCCGCTTCGTCTTTGATCCGGCAGCTCACTGGATGGGCGGCAAGATCGTCAACTGGATTCGCTTCTTTCATGTGGACCCCGGTGCATGGAAGATCGACACCACGGGTGGCACGGCCTGGATCGCAAAGCGCCCTTTCACCGACCTGCAAGGTCTGGAAAAGCACATGCCGCAGATGCCCGTGTATGAAGAGGTACGAGAGTGGTACGCGCCGGTCATCAAGCAGATGCAAGAGGTCATGGCCGAGCACGATATCGTCTTCATTGGCGCCCTGGAGGGTCCGCTCACCGATGCATATACCTACGTCGACATGGAGCTTTTCTGCACAGCAATCTACGATGCGCCAGAGTTGGTGGCGCATGTGATGGACTGCTGCGGCGCCTTCTCGAGCTACATTGCCCGTACTTATGCAGAGGTAGGGAAGACGCCGCTGTTGTTCATGGGCGAAGATATCTCGAGCACGGCTGGTCCCATTTTCCGGCCCGATTGGGTGCGGCAGGAAGCGCTGCCCCGCTGGCGTTGGATTGTGGACCCTATTCATGCGGCCGGGATGAAATTCCTGTATCATTCCGACGGTCGCTATGGGAATTTCCTGCCCCTCATTTTCGATGAGTTGGGCGCTGACGGACTGAATCCCATCGAGCGCAACGGCTGCAACGACATTTTCGCCATCCGCCAGGCCTATCCCGACAAGCTCCTGTTCGGCAACGTCTGCTGCGCGCAGATCCTGCCTTATGGGACGCCCTACGATGTCGAGGACGAAACCTTGGAGATCATCGAGAAGATCGGCCCCCAGGGCGGCATCTTCATCGGCTCGTCCAGCGAGGTGCACGATCTCGTGCCTGTGGTCAATATCCGCACCATGTACCGTACGGTACACGACTACGGAGTCTATCCCATCGACGTGGACAAGATACGCGCACGCCGGCAGGCGCTGCGCCAGAAAGGCCAACTCGACCTGCGTGCCAGCGCACCTCTTTAGTCCTTTACCCGCCACCCAGGGCGACCACGGGGGGACGCCCCTACCAAACCCGCTACCCCTCACCCTTCACCCGTACCTTTCCCCTCCCCATGCCCCGTATCCTCATTGACCGCAACGTCCCCGTGCCGATGCGCGATGGCACGGTTCTGGCCGCAGACGTCTACCGCCCCGAGGGCGACGGCGTCCTGCCTGCCATTCTCAGCCGCCTGCCCTACAACAAGGATGACCTCTCCATGCACATGGAGGCCATCCATCCCGTGCGCGCGGTGGAGGCTGGCTATGCCGTCGTGTTCCAGGACACGCGCGGGCGCTACCAGTCGGGCGGCGACTTCTACCCGTTCGTGTCCGAGGCGCAGGATGGCTTCGATACGGTTGAGTGGGTGGCGGCGCAGCCCTGGTGTAACGGCAGCGTGGGCATGGTCGGCGCCTCCTATTTTGGCGCCACGCAGTGGCTGGCGGCCACGCAACAGCCGCCGCACCTCAAGGCCATTTTCCCGATGGTCACCAGCTCGGAATACTACGAGGGCTGGACCTACCAGGGCGGGGCATTCCAGCTTGGCTTCGCCTTGCTGTGGGTGCTGACGGGTTTTGCACCCGACACCGCCAACCGCCTGGCCCAGGCCGGGATCACTGATCCGGAAGAGGCGGCGCGCCTGATGGCCGCGGTCGACCGCATCGACGAACACTACCGCCACCAGCCCCTTGCCACCTTGCCCCTGTTGCAGGATTCGCAGGTTGCCCGTTACTACTTTGACTGGCTGGCGCACGCGACCAATGACGCCTACTGGCAGGCGCTCGCTATCAACCGGCAGTATGGTCGCGTCCAGGTCCCGGCCTACAACGTGGGCGGCTGGTACGACCTTTTCCTCAAAGGCACCCTGGAGAATTTCTCACGCATGGGCGAGGAGGGTGGCTCCGAAGTCGCCCGTTCGGGACAGCGGCTGCTGCTGGCGCCCTGGGCGCATGGCAAGCTCAACGGCGACTATCCCGATCTCAGCTTTGGTGTGGAAGCAAATTTCGACGCCGTCGACGTTCACGGACGGGCCTTGCGCTTCTTCGACCGGCATCTGAAGGATCTGGACAATGGCCTTGACCAGGAACCACCTGTGCGCCTCTTCGTCATGGGCGAGAATCGCTGGCGCGACGAGTGGGAGTGGCCGTTGGCCCGCACGCAGTACATTCCCTGGTTCCTGCACAGCGACGGCCGGGCGAACACGGCGGGCGGGGCGCTCAGCCCGACGCTGCCGGGGTCGGAGCCTATCGACCTGTATCTGTATGACCCGAGGCAGCCCGCGCCCACGGTCGGCGACCCGGTTTTCCTGCCAGGTCTGCGGCTGGCGGCCAACGCCGGCCCGATGGATCAGCGTGAGGTCGAAGCCCGCGCCGACGTGCTCACCTACACCTCTGAGCCGTTTCAACAGCCATTGGAGGTCACCGGCCCGGTCAGTTTCGAGTTGTGGGCGACCAGCACCGCGGTCGACACGGATTGGGTGGTGCGCCTGTGCGACGTGTCGGCGGACGGCGCCTCCCGCATCCTATGTGAGGGCATCCTGCGCGCTCGCTTCCGCGCCGGTTTCGAGCAAGCCAACCCGATCACGCCCGGCAAGGTCTACCACTACACTATCGACCTGGTGGCTACGAGCAATGTCTTCCGGGCCGGCCACTGCCTGCGTGTGGACATCACCAGCAGTTCCTGGCCGCGCTTCGACGTCAACCCCAACACGGGGCGCTCTCTCGGCGTGGATGGTCCCGCCGACATCCGCCAGGCCCTCCAGGCCATTCTCCACACCAGCAACTACCCCTCGCACATCGTCCTGCCGGTGATTCCGCGGTGAATGCCGACCACCGACCACTGACCGCCGACTGCTGACCACCGACCACTGATCACTGATCACTGACCACCGACCGCCGGGGCGACCATCCAACCGCCTTCACCCCGCACCCCGCCACCCCTCACCCGAAACCCAGGGCGACCACGGGGGGGCGCCCCTCAACCAGGGCGACCACAGGGGGTCGCCCCTCAACCAGGGCGACCACAGGGGGTCGCCCAATATGCGCTAACATAAGGGTAGCGCCATTGCACCTTAACAGTAGATAGAC
>CAZHTZ010000111.1:0-13844 GCA_964535455.1 uncultured Caldilineales bacterium | reverse complement strand
GTCGATGTAGAGAATATCGGCTTCGCGGTCATAGTTGAAGATCAACTTCGCTGCCATTCGATACTACCTCCACTTAGGTGTCTGGACAGATAGGCCGTAATGACCCAATCTCGCCGTGTCGGTGCATCATCCCACGACAAACAAAAAAAACACCTTGCGTCCTTACAGGACCACAAGGTGTCGTAGATATGGCTCCTGCGAACCACGGAGTATCGACTTAGGTGACCCGCCATGGACTTGAACCATGAACCCGCTGATTAAGAGTCAGCTGCTCTGCCAGTTGAGCTAGCGGGCCAGAACTCCGCGGATTATAGCCAGGGATGCGGGCGGTGTCAAAGTTGCAGGTTGAAGGTTACACGTTTGAACGTTTCACGTTGCACGTTCCTCGCCCACCCCATCCCGCTACCCCTCACCCGCAACCCGCTACCCGTCTCTTGCTTCTCGTCTCTCGCATCTCGTTTCTCGCATCTCGTTTATCGTCCACCACAGCCGCTATCTCCCCTGGTTCGAGATCGGCCGCGCTGACTGGATGCGCCAGGCCGGGCTGACCTATGCCGAGTTCGAGGCCATGGGCTTCTATCTCACCGTGGTCGAGGCCGGCATTCGCTACCACAAGCCCGCGCGTTATGACGACCTGGTGACCGTGCGCACCTGGCTGGCGGAAGTCAGGAGCCGGGGTCTACGTATCGACTATGAGGTCGTCGACGCCCAGGGCGACGTGCTCGTCACCGGCTTCACCCGGCACATCTGCATCACCCACGACGGCACGCCGGTGCGCCTGCCGGAAGTGCTGGTAAGAACGTTCCAACGTTTGAACGTTTGAACGTTTGAACGTGCAACGTGCAACGTGCAACCTGCAACCTGCAACCTGCAACGCTACACTGCCAGCGTCGCCAGTTCGGACAGATGCTCCACCGCGTCCTCTTGCAGAGGCGGGAGTTCCTCCACGGTGGACAGGCCGAAGTACTGTAAGAAGGAGAAGGTGGTGCCGTAGAGAATGGGACGACCAGCCTGCTCCAACCGGCCCACTTCCTCGATCAGCCCGCGATTGAGCAGGGTCTTCATCACCCCGTCGCTGTTGACCCCGCGCACAGCGTCCACCTGGGGCCGGGTGACGGGCTGGCGGTAGGCGATGATGGCGAGCGCTTCCAGCGCCGCCCGCGACAGCCGCGAGCTCAGGTCCAGACCCAGAAAGCTCTCGATGACGTCGGCCGCTTCCGGCGCCGACACCAACTGCACCACCTCACGCTGGCGCTGCAGGCGGATGCCCCGCGTCTGCAGGGTTTCGCCTATCTGCAGCAGGCCTTGCTCGACCCGCTCCACGGAAACGTTGAGGGCTGCGGCCAGGCGCGATACGGGCGCAGGTTCCCCGGCCACGAACAGCAGGGCCTCCAGCAGGACCTGCAGCCGGGCGTCGTCGATGTCGGTGGCTTCGGGCGGCAGAGGGAGGACGGCCTGTTCCGCTGCTGCCACCTGCGCCGAAGACTCCTGCGCCATTTCAGCAGGAACCATGGGCTCAGCCAAGGGGAGGATAGTCGCTGTGATGGATGCGGACGTCGAGCCGTCCCAACTTGAGCCCCATGCGCTCTTCCACAACCTCGCGTGCCACCAGCATGACCTCTTCCGTCTTCATGGGAACCTCGATTTCCGGACGGGTTTCGACGTTGAGGGTCACGTCCACCGAGTCGCCGCGCGGTCGTACGATGGGCTGCACAGCCACCACGTCGGCCAGTTGGTCGATGTGCCAGGCCAGGCGCTTGCCGATGCTCTCGACCGTCACCTGCGCCTCGCCGGTGGCTGTGTGCATCCGCACCAGGGGGGGTCCCTTGCGTCGCCGCAGCTCGGCCAACAGCAGAGGAACAAAAATCACCAGGGCGGCGATGACGGCGGCGGCGCGGGCAATGGCCAGGTTCGTGGGCTCCAGCGCCTGATACCGGGCAATCGCTGTGGCCAGAACGGCGATCTGCCCCTGGCGCCAATTGAGGGCATTGATCGGCGACAACGCCACGGCCACGACAAGGACGAGCAGGCCCAGGATGATCAGAAACGTTATCAGACGGTTGAAGGCGTTCATAAGAATGAGCCGGATACAAAGTCACAAGACGGCGCTGCAAGGATTATAAAGGGTGGATCGGGAATTGGGAATTGCGAATTGGGAATTGCGAATTGCGAATTGGGGTGGCGGGGTGCGGGTGTCGTGTAGGGGCGATTCACGAATCGCCCCTATTCACGAATCGCCCTCCGTCGCCGGCGGTCCGTGTTCGGCCATCGTTCACAGCAGAAACAGGACGATGAGGGCAATCACGGCAAACAAGGTGACAACCATGCCCCAGCGCAGGCTGGATGGCTCGAACTGGAACTCGACCGTGTGGTCACCCGCCGCCACGGGCACGGCCCGCAGGAGCAGGTCGGCGCGGTGGATGGGCGTTTCGACGCCGTCGACGCGGGCAACCCAGCCCGGATACCAGGCATCTGCCAGCACCAGCCAGGCAGGCGCCGGCGTGCTCACGGTCAGGCGCAGGGTTTCGGAGCCGGACTCGAGCCAGGTCACCTCAGCGCCGGCGATGGCCGCGGCAGGACTGACAGTGACGTCTGGGGCGCCACCGTCCGCCAGAAGCACCAGCTCGTCGGGGTGGAAGCCGGGATCGCGAAGGCGCGACAGCGTTGCCGGATCGTCCGGGCTGACTTCCGCCTCGGCCACCAGAAACGCCCGCGGCAGCACCCCATCGTTGCGATAGACCTTGACATCGCCGGAGTGGATGCGGGTCCAGGGGTGGCGCGAGACGACTGGTGTGGCGTGGGCGCCGCTGACCTCGTCGATCAGGGCCAGACCGCGCACGAAAAACTGGACGTCGGGCTGCAGCAGGCGCAGGCGCAGCGAGACCGGCTGCCCCGACTCTGGCAGGTGCAGCCGGGCGATGGCGTCCTGGCCGGGCGCATCGTAGCGCCAGCGCACTGCCGGCAGGTCGCGGCTGTGGGCAAGACCCGCGGCAGCGTCGGCGCCCTCGAACGTTTCAACCCCGGCGCGAATGGGCACAGTCACCTCGCGGCCGTCCTGAAAGCCCACCAGCAGTTCCGCAACGGGCGTGCCGTCGGGCAGCCCAGCGCCCCCTTGCAGGTGGCTCACGATCCCCACCGCCGTTGCCGGGAAGCCAGGCAGGCCGCCCACGTCCAGATTGGGCTGCTCGGCGGTCAGGGCCTCGCCAAAGGCCAGGTCATAGTAAACGCCGTCCTGCCAGGCATCGAAGTTCTTGTCGGTGATGACGTAGCAGACGTGGAAAAGCGAGAGCAGGCGGGCCTCTGGGACCTCATGGAGCTGCTCGCGCAGCCGCCCGTCCGCCACGACCTTGTCGGCGGCCAGAAAAAGACCCATAGCCTCTACAAAGGTGCGCGTGGGCAGCAGGCCGCCGTCAAAGCCGTCGAGCGAGGGCAGCCGCGCCAGCAGGCTGAGATTGGGAGCCAGCACTTCCTTTGCCTTGGTGGCGACGACCAGGTCGGCAAAGGCCCGCTCGTCCAGGAACGGACCGTAGATGGTGCGCAGGTCGGCCAGGTCGCCGGGATCGTAGGTCGTGGTGCTCAGGCTCAGGGTGCGGCAGGAAGCGGCATCCGACCCGGCGCCCGCCATCTCGGCGGCGATACGCGTGGGTGCGGTCCGCCAGGAAGTGATAGCCTGGGGGGCGGTGGGATGTTGGATGGGCAGGACCCAACTGGCGGCATAGAGCTCGACAAACAGGACGAGGATCACCAGCCCTGCTGCCGCGGTGTGAGAGCGGCCACTTGTTCGCCTGTAGAGGACCCAGGCCAGCCCCAGCGCCAACAAGGCCAGACCCCACCCGGCCACCGTCCACAGGTTGGGGCGGGTGAGAAGCGCCAGCGCCGCGCCCGCCAACCCTGCGCCGACGGCGGCTGCCTGCCTTCGGCGCCCCTGCGGCAGCCGGGAGCGGGGACGCCATCCCAAGAGCATCCGCTCCATCCCCAGGGCTGCCAGCAGCGCCAGGCCCAACACCGCCGCTTGCAGCCAGCGTGCGGGCACACGGAAGAAACTCCAACCGGGCGCCAGGCGATATAGCAGGTAGTCCAGCGGGGTATAGGCGCCGAACGCCAGAACGATTCCGATCACCACAAGAGCCAGCGCTTGCAGGCGCAGGCGACGGGAAAGCCCGCTGACCGCGCCCAGCGCCGCCAACGCCAGCCCCGCCAGCCCCACATAGGCCACCCACTCGCCGTAGGCGTCGGTCGCCAGGGACCGCCCCAGGTCGCGGGCATAGTGCGGCAGCAGGGCAAAACCCAACCGCCAAGGCGGCAGGCTGAGTGCGGCATGGTCACGATAGGGCAGCCCACCACTGCGATAGGAGAGACCGGAAAGCTCATAGGTCGGCAGCAGTTGGGCGGCGCTGAGAAGGACGGCCAGCCCAAACAGGGCAGCCAGGGCCGCCACCGTAGGTCCGGCCGTGTCCCAGGCCAGGCGCAAGTTGAACGCTCGCCTGCCCAGACTCCGGCCCAGCCGCCACACCGGCGCCATCAGCACCCAGAGGCCAAAGAGCGCTGCCTGGTTGTAGAACGTCTGCGAATGTCCGGCCAACAGCGCCAGCGCCCAGAACAAGGCGCAAGCCAGCAGCCGGCGCCGGTCGCGACGCGACCTGAAAACGCCCCAACCTGCCTCCCATCCTACGGATTCCCAGGCCACCAACGCCGCCAGCAGCCAGGGCAGGGTGGCGGCGCGGTTGGGATGGGCCAACAGGCCGGTCGTCCAGCCATTGAGGCCGAGCAGCAGCCCTGCCACCAGGGCCGCCAACGGGCGCACGCCGCCTGCCCGCCGCGCCAACGCATACCCGAACACCCCCGTCAGCCAGGCGTGCAGCGCCGCCGAGAAGACGATGCCCTTCGCTGCCCCGACCAACACAAAAAGCCACCGCAGCGGGTAGAACACCGACGCCTGCAGGTTTGCCAGAAAGGGTGCGCCGGCAAACAGATAGGGGTTCCATAGGGGCAAATGCCCCGCTCTCAGGGCAGAGTTGACCTGGTCCCAGTAGGGCACAAAGTAGAACAGGAAATCGCCCCCTGCCGGCGTCAGGTTTGTGAATAGCACGCGGCCATAGACCGCCAGCACCGCCAGCGCCAGCACCGCCAGCGCCACCAGGTCGCGGCGACGCTGCCGCAGGTTCATCGGGTGTCCTCGCGCACGAACTGGTAGACGGTGAACTGGACCCCTCCATCCGCGCCGCGGACGGTCAGCTCGGGCGCCAGGCGCAGTTGGTAGGGCGCCAGGGCTGCCTCCAGCGCCGGTCGCTCCGCTTCATGCCAGCCAGGGAAGACTACGTACCGCTCGTAGCCGTAAGGATCGGCCTGCAGGTCGGCGATGATCATGCCGGGGTCGGACCAATAGACGCGGTCACGCGGCCCGTCCCAGAGATACCAGTCCCACTGCCAGCCCAGCCAGCGCTGGTAGAGCACCCCGCGCACGGCGGGCACGTGCTCGTGCAGGTACGAGGCTACCTCCTCGATGCCACCATAGGCCCCGTGATCCCCACCTATCGGGATGCGGGCCCGCGTGGCCTGACCGGCCCCCCAGGCCAGCGCCGCCACCAGCGCCACGGTCAAACCCAGACGCCGGGTCTCCTGTCCCCGCCCTCGCGCCCACAGCTCCTCCAACCCTCGACCCGCCAGCAGCGCCAGCAGCGGCGCCAGGGGCAGCAAGTAACGGTCCCAGGCCTGGAAACTGAAGGCGGCATGGACCAGGAGATAGACCAGAGTGTAGCCGGCGAAGAGAAGCGTCCAAAGCGAGGTGGAGGGTGACGGGTGGCGGGTGGCGCGTAGGGGCGACCCCCCGTGGTCGCCCTTCGTAGCAGGTGACGGAAATTCACAAATGACGCAAAGGTCGCGTAGGGCGACAGCGGTGGCAACAAGGCCAAGCCCAACCAGCACCAGCGTCCCCGCTGTCCAGCCGCCCAACCAGCGCCAGACCTCCGACCAGGCCCTTAGACGCTCGCCCCACACAGCCACGGGCGTCAGGTTGACGCCACCGTAGGTGTTCCAGGCCTGGCGCCAGAAGTTCGGTATCTCGGCCGGCAGGATGCGCCAGCCGTCCCACTGCCACACCTTGAACCAGATGAAGTAAAAGCCCAACCCCGCCGCGACCAGGGGAACGATGGTTCCGGCCGTCGTCCGTCCTCGGTCGGCGGTTAGCGGTCTGCCGTCTGCCGTCTGCCGTCGCCTCCACCACACCGGTGGCGCGCCGAGAAGGAGGGCGCCCGCCACCAGGGGAATGAACAGCACCGCGTTCTGCTTCGTGGCAAAGGCCATGCCCAGAGCCAGACCGGCCCCCAGTCCCAGCCCGTAGGATGCAGCCAGCAGCGCCAACAGCAGCCAGGCCACCAGCATCGGGTCGACGTAGAGCGTGGGTGCGAAGCTGATGGCGAAGGGCGAGAGGGCAAACAGCGCCAGGGCAATCCGCGCGGTGCCGGGACCATAGACTCGACGCGCCAGCGCCCACAGCAAAACCATGGCCAGAAGCGAGCACAGCTCGTTGAGCAGGCGCCCGGCCGTGAGCGTCGGGCCGAGCCAGGTGAAGAACCGGGCCAGCATGTAGATGAAAAAGGGCGGCTTGTCGACTGCCACGTGTTCCAGCATTGGGTCCAGGCCGGAGGACACCAACCGCGCCCAATAGGCGTACAAAGCCTCGTCCTCTCGCACCGGGAACCAGCCGAATGCCCACAGCCGTGTGAGCATGCCCACCGCCAGCCACCCTATCACCCAAACGGCTTCCCGCCACAGCCAGACGCTCACGGCCTCCAAGTCTGTCACTCTGAGCGAAGCGAAGAGTCTACCGGGATGCGTGAGATGCTTCACTTCGTTCAGCATAACAGTATCGGACTGGGTCGCAATGAGTGCGCCGTCGTCGGTGGTCCGCCGTCCGTGGTCAATCCACGAAGCGATACTTGATAAGGGTCCAGATCGCCGGGAAGCCATCCCGCCAACTAATGTTCTTGCCCTCGTCGTACTCGCGGCCGGCGTAGCTGATCGGCACCTCATAGATGCGATGGCCGCGCTTCAGGATCTTCGCCGTAATCTCCGGCTCCAGCTCAAAGCGCCGCGCCCGCAGGGGCACGCCGTCCAATACCTCGCGGCGGAAGCACTTATAACACGTCTCCATGTCCGTGAGGATAGAGTCGTAGAGCACGTTGGTAAGGAGGGTCAGCAGCTTGTTGCCGAGCATGTTGCGGAAGTACATGGCCTTGCGCGGCCCTCCCAGAAAGCGCGACCCATACACCACGTCCGTCTTCCCTTCCAGAATGGGGATTAGCAGCATGGGGTAGTCGCGGGGGTCGTACTCCAGGTCCGCATCCTGGATCAGCAGGATCTCGCCGGTGGCATGCTGGATGGCGGTGCGGATCGCCGCACCCTTGCCCTGGTTCTGCTTATGGTAGACGGCGCGCAATTGACCGGCGGCCTCCAGATCAGCCAGAATCTGGGCGCTGTTGTCGGTCGAGCCGTCGTCGACCGCCACGATCTCTTGCACCAGATGGAAGTGCTCCGACGGGACCTCGCCTCGCTGCGGCATCACGTCGAGATGCAGGTCGGCCAGGGTGCGTACGTGGGCCACAATGCTGCGCAGCGTGCGCCCCTCGTTGTAGACCGGCATCATCACCGTGTAGCGGATCGTTCGCTCGTTCATCTCGCTTCCCTATGCTCCCTTTCGGGACGCATGCTCTCCTCTCAGGTCGTTTTCAGGCGGTCTTGGTGACGCAGTAGCGATAGCTGTACCACAGGGCGTCGGCGCTGGTGTCAGGCTGTACATCCACCACGCGACCGCCGTGGGCGGTCAACAGCCGCTCCACCTCGGAACGGGGGACGCCGTACATCTCCATGACGGGCTTGTCGCCGTAGCGGAGCTTCTGGTAGGTTCGGAATATCGACATGGGTTTGACAGGCTGTAGCAGGCGATGGCGCCAGCGTTTCGCCCGATCGGGCGCCTGAAAGATCATCACACCACCGGGCGCCAGCACCCGAACAAACTCGGCCATGTAGGCCTTGCTATAGCGCGGTTGCATGTGCTGAAGCGTAATATTCGAGTAGACAAAGTCGACACTCCTGTCGCCAAACAGGGTCAGGTCAGCCCGCTCATTGAGGTGGTAGTGGCAGCGCTCGCCTGCCTGGTTGTAGTGTTCGGCCAGCGCCAGCATCGCCGGACTGATGTCGACGCCGTGCACGGCGTCGAAGTGCCGGGCCAGCGCCTGGCACAGTCGCCCCACGCCGCAGCCGAAGTCCAGAGCCGTCCCCGGCCGGACGGTCAGCGCCAGACCCACCACATAGGCAAGGACGTCGTCGATCTCGCGCACGCCGGTGGCAAAGAATTCATCGATCTGCCAGCGATTCTCTGACTTTTCCGGCCAGGCCAGAATCCCCCACAAGGGATCAGAGCTCCCAAACTTGTTCCAGTTCTTTTGCAACTCTTCAAGCTTCATGCGGCGAGAGACCTTACCATGTCATACACAACAGTAGGGGCGCGAACGCGTCACGCCCCTACTTATCCTGTCATTTTACCCCAGCGCCGGCGCGCCGGCCAAACCACACGGGCGCCGCCGCAAGCGCCGCCATGCTCCCCCGTCCGCCCACCGATCAGCGTCAGGGCAGCCACTGGCAGCCTGCAAAAACACAAGCCAAACGCTGTTTTATTCGTTGGCGTTGATCTGTTGGGCCAGGATGATGGCCTCGGCGACCTCGCGCATGGGTTTGCGGTAGTTCATCGACAGCTTTTGGATGCGCCGAAACGCCTCGGCTTCGGTCATGCCCTTCATATCCATCAGCAGGCCCTTGGCCCGGTCCACCAGCTTGCGGGTCTCAAGGGCATCCTTCAGGTCATCGGCCTGCTTCTTGACCGTTTCGAACTCCTCGAAACGGGCCAGCGCCGTTTCAATCGCCGGAGGCAGATCGGCCTCGGTGAACGGCTTGACCAGGTAGCCTACCACTCCGGCGCTGCGCGCCCGCTCCACCAGGTCGCGCTGGCTGTAAGCGCTCAGCAGCAAAACAGGGGCAATCCCCTCTTCCGTGAGCACGCGGGCGGCGTCGATGCCGTCAAAATGCTCGCCCTCGAAGCGAATGTCCATGATGACAAGGTCGGGCTTGAGTTTGCGGGCTGTCTCCACGGCGGCCTGGCCGTCGCTTGCCTCACCTACCACGAGGTAACCCGAATTAGTAAGCATTTCGCGCAGATCACGACGAATCAAGGATTCATCATCGCAGATCACGATTCTTCTGCGTTTTGGGGACATCGGCTGCGTCATACGGGACCTCCGGGGACGCCTTTGGGAAAACACACGGTGGCCTGAGTTCCACCCTCAGACCGGCGCAATATTTCAAATTGACCTTTCAAATCATCGTGCACCAACGTGCGGATGATGTCAAGACCAAGACTGGTTTCTGCATCGAGCGAAAAATCAGGGGGCAGCCCGCGCCCGTTGTCCACGACCCGCAGCTCCACGGCGGGACCACGGTCGTAGATATAGACGCCGATGCGGCCTTCACCCTTGCCCGAAAAGCCATGTTCGACGGCATTGAGCAGCAGCTCGTTGATGACGAGCGCACAGGCCGTAGCCTTGTTCGTGGGCAGCATTACGTCGTCGGCATGTTCCAGCACCAGGCGGATATCACGAGCAGGACCGACGGCGCTCTGTGGCAGGTAGCGCAGCAGACGCTGGGTCACCTCCCGTAGATTCAGCGACTGATCCTCACCCTCCGACAGTGACTCATGGATGGCCGACATGCTCAGGATACGATTGATTGACTCGTAGAGCAGTTGGCGCGCCTCTTCGGTAAAGGCCCGCCTTGCCTGCATCCGCATGATCGAGACCAGCATCTGGAGGTTGTTCTTGACGCGATGATGCACCTCCTTGATCATCACTGCCTTCACCTTGAGCTTCTGCTCCTTCTCGCGCTCTTCGGTGACGTCTTTGATCAGCAGCAGCGCTCCGTATCGGCCAGGCACACGCGGCCAATGGCGCAGACGCTCCCAGCCTTCCAGGTCAGGCTTCCCCAACAAAGGAACAGCGGACCGCTGCAGGATGCGGCCGCGCACCGTTTCCTCGGCGAACTGGCACCGCGCCTCGTCCCAGCCTCGCTGCGCCAGCTCAAGATCGCCGGCAGCAACCTCATCGAGCGTGCGACCGCGCAGATCGTCCAGGTAGCCAAGGCGACGATAGACGTTGTTCGCCTGACCGCTCAAATAGCGGTAGCGCGCCATGTGGTCCACAAAGATGATGCCATCCTGCTCCAGGAACGGCGGCACGACCTCGGCCCCATGCAGCTGGCCATCCGCCACCATCTGCAAGAATCGGCCCAGGGCTCGCTTGAAGGAGGTCTCGCGGCGCCGGTGCCGCTCACGCTCGATGACATTGGTGTACACCACCACCGCCCCCAGCATCCGCCGGTTCGCGGCCAGCACCGGCCACACATCCTGGCTCATCTCCGGTCGCTGTTCCGGCACCTCCGGTTCGGTGCGAGTGCGGCGTAGGCCGCCTACCATGGTGGACCATAGCCAGGGTCGCTCGGCGCTGGAGTAGGAGCGCCCCACCGGCGATTCCGGATAGAGGGTGGCCATCGAATGCGGCAGTGCATGGACCACCACACCAAAGCGGTCCTCCCCCCGAGGCACCTGCAAGAACACATCCGAACGCGAGATGTCGGCTGCCAGTGGCAGGGCAGCAAGCACCCGCCCCAACAAGGCCCCTTCTTCGGGATTGAGGCCACTTAGCCTCTCGCCCCACATTGGCTCGTCGATGTACAAATAGCTCAAGTTCACTGCGGTCTTCGTTGATCCACAGAAAAGGGCCTGCGGTGAGGGTAAAAAAGGGGGCCGATGGTTCGGTGTAGCCATCGGCCCCACTGGTCGGGGCGGGGCGATTTGAACGCCCGACTTCTTGAACCCCATTCAAGCGCGCTACCGAACTGCGCTACGCCCCGGCAGCGAAGAGTAGTATACCCAAACGCTGGATGAGTCGCAAGTTCATGACGCCCCTGTCGCCGTCAAGACTGGCGCCAAGCTACGAAAGCCCATCTAGCTCACATCCGACTGACCGCCATTTTGGCGAGGGCTGCTATTCATGAATACCAATCTTGCCATGCTGGAAGACATCGCGCACCAGCAATACACCGGCGATGCCGATCTCCACGAGCGCCAGGGTGTAGGCGACGATCGACGCGGTGACCAGGACCCATGGCCAGCCGACCGGTTTGATCTCACCCGATGCCAGCCCTGTTAAGACGGCAAGCGCCTGACCGCCGACCAGCAGCCCCAGCATGAGTCCAAGACCCCAGCCGATAAGTCCCCGCCGCGAGCGCGCTCGCAGAGAAGCCCACAAGAGCAGTCCCCCGCCGACAAGAGCAACTGGGAAGAGCTCGGCGGGCATGAGATAATCGAACCGAAACACGCGGTCTGCGAGCGACCCGACCACAGATAACACAACCGTCGCCACGATTGGCAACCACACGAGCACCGTGCCGATCACAGCCAGAACCTTGGTGAGAACGCCGGTCTTCTTCATGACGTCGCCTACCTGTCCTTGGCCTCAAGAAAATGTGAGTGATCGAGACATGCAGTATAGTCAAACCCATGGCGGGTGACAAGTTCTGTGCAGTCCAAACATGACAAGACGATGTAGAATGAGAGCGTGTCGGCGATAGGCCTTCCTACGACTATGATGGCGCGGGTGCCATGTCCAGCCAATTGATCGCCACGACTGTCATCCTGGTCCTCTCCGTCATCTTGCTGCTGACGGACCGGCTGCGCGCCGACCTGGTTGCACTCTTGGTCGTCGTCGCCCTGGGTATCTCCGGTGTCCTGACCCCTCGTGAGGCCTTTTCAGGCTTTAGCAGCTCGGCGGTAGTCACAATCGTTGCCATCTTCATTCTCGCCGAGGCGCTGCGTGTGACCGGGGTGGCCGACCAGGCAGGCGAAATGCTCCTGCGCGTGGCAGGAAGCAATGAGCGGCGTATGGTCGTGATCGTTATGACAGCCGGGGCGATGTTGTCCCTGGTGATGAACAACATCGCCGCCGCCGCCATCTTGCTTCCTGCCATCTCGGGCATTGCCCGCAAGACCCGCGTTAGCCCATCCCGATTGCTGATGCCCCTGGCGTTCGCGACCATTCTTGGCGGCATGGCAACGCTCTTCACGACCACCAACATCGTGGTCAGCGGCACTATGCGCAGTCATGATCTCCAAGGCTTCGGCGTCCTGGCCTTTGCGCCGGTCGGCATACCGCTTGTTGTGGCCGGAATCGCCTACATGGCGCTTTGGGGTCGCCGAATGCTGCCGGCGGGAGCGACCATGGATCAGCCAGGCAACGAACAAACATCTGATTTGGTTGAAATCTACCGTCTCGGTGAACGGCTGTTTCGCGCTCGCTTGCCTGTCGGGTCGTGCCTGGCGGGCAAGTCTCTGGAGCAGAGCGGCCTGCGAGAGGCCTACGGTGTCAACCTGGTTGGCCTGGTCCGGAACGGGCGCTTCCTGGCTCCGGCACCCGCCGGCCTCGTCCTTGCCGAACAAGATGTGGTCGTGCTGTCTGGGAAACAGGAGAATCTGCGCAGCCTGGACCCGGATAACTGTCTGGAACTGCTGCCGGTGCAAGACTGGCAGGAGAGCGACCTGGCAACGCCGGACAATGTCGTCATCGAGGCCGTTCTCGCACCGCGGTCGGGTCTGCTGGGCCAGACTCTGCGGGCTGCCCATTTTCGCGAAAAGTATGGGATGGCCGCCCTGGGAATCTGGCGAGCGGGCAAGCCTTTGCGCAGCGGCTTGAGCGACTTGCCGTTGGAGTTCGGGGATGCCCTGCTTCTGCAGGGCCCTCGCGAGCGCATCCCGGCTCTGCGTACCGAGCTAGACCTGATCGTCCTCGATCGCGGTGAAGCTGAACGTCCCTCAGTCCAGACCCCCGGCAAGGGTCGACTGGCGCTGCTCATCATGGCCGGGGCGGTCATCCTGGCCTCGGTCAGCACACCGCTCGTGGGTGAGATCATGCTCGGTGGGGCGCTGCTGACGGTGCTATTCGGCCTGTTCTCGTTGGACCAGGCGTACGGCGCCATCGAGTGGCGGAGCGTGTTCCTGGTCGCTGGGATGCTGCCCCTCGGTTTGGCGATGAGTAAGAGCGGTGCCGCGGCGCTCCTGGCGAACGCGCTCGTCACCCACTTGACGCCTCTCGGCCCGTTGGCTCTGCTGGCCGGGATCGTCCTTGTCACTATCCTTTTGACCCAGACGATGGCTGGCGTCGCCGTCGCCAGCATCATGGCGCCCATTGCCATCCAGGCCGCCGACCAGGCCGCCCTGGACCCACGCGCTCTGGCGATGGGGGTGGCGCTGGCGACCTCGTTGGCTTTTGTGACCCCCCTCGGACATCCCGTCAATGTGCTGGTCATGGGACCGGGCGGCTATCACTTCCGCGATTATCTTCGCGTTGGCCTGCCGCTCACCCTGCTGCTGTTCGTCATCGTCATGATCGTCCTCCCCCTGTTCTGGCCGTTGACAACAAAGTAGCGGATTGGAGAGTGTACGCGAGGCACGTCAGGCGTGGCTTTCACGACCTGACGTGCCCAGGGTTCTATCGGAGCCGGTTCAAGCCAGTATGGTACAGGCGTCCCGAAACTCGCCGCTCGTCGCTCGTTTCTCGCCTCTCGCCTCTCTCTTCCCGCACCCCCTCACCCGCCACCCAGGGCGACCACGGGGGGTCGCCCCTACTCGCCTCTCGCCTCTCTCTTCCCGCCTTGACCGCAGCGCCGCTGTCGAGTAGGATTGCTTGTGGGGGTGGTTGTGTCCCGGTGGGCGCCCCGGTCTTCAAAGCCGGTGGCGGGCG
>CAZHTZ010000110.1:0-14023 GCA_964535455.1 uncultured Caldilineales bacterium | reverse complement strand
GTTGGCATCCCACCCGAGGCGCTGTCGCGAATCTTCGACCGCTTCTACCGCGTCGACAAAGCGCGTGCGCGCAGCCAGGGCGGAAGCGGACTGGGCCTGGCGCTGGTGCGTGACCTGGTTGAAGCCAACGAAGGCTCCATCCATGTGACCAGTAAACCGGAGGCGGGAACCGTGTTCACCGTGCACTTGCCGGCGCAGCGGGGCGCGTAGGCAGCCGCCCCCCCGTCACCTCACGGAACCGCGCAGCCAGTCGGTCAGGGCGGCCTCGTCGGCGAGCGGACCCACATACGCCAACGTCAGCCGCTGGGGTTGCCACAGTTCTTGCGCCAGGCGCTGAACGTCGCCCGGAGTCACGGCATCAACGTTGGCCAGAACCTGGTCAAGACTCTGTAGCGGCATGTCGGTGACGATCTGTCTGCCCCACCACGACGCCACGGCTGAGGAGTCTTCGCTGCTCAGTTCCAGCCGCCCCTTAAGATACTCCTTGAACAACTGCAGCTTCTCTTCGGCGACAGCTTGAGCTTGCAGCTCCTGCCACACCGTCATCGTCTCGTCGAGGGTCTCGAACAGCCGCGTGGCGTCGCAGCCGCCATACACGCCAAGTACGCCGCAGTCGGCGTGCAGGCTGGTATAGGACCCGATGTTGTAGGCCAGGCCCAGCTGCTCGCGCAGGCGCTGCCAAAGCCACGAACTCATGCCATCGCCTGCCAGCGCATTGAGCACTGCCAGGGCGACACGGTCAGGATGGAGACGTGGAAGTCCCGGTACGGCCAATTGCAGGTGGGACTGCTCGCTATCGCGAACCTGTACGCGCCAACGTGGGCGCGCCTCCAGAATGGGCGCAGGCGCAAAGGCAGGGATGAGGCCATCGGCCGTCCAACCGACAAAGGCTTCCGCCGCCGCCCTGTAAACGGCCTCCGCGTCGATGGCGCCTGCCACGGTCAACACCGCCCGGTTGGGACGATAGGCGGCGGCATGGTGTGCAGCCATGTCAGCCATCGTCAGCGCCGCCACCGTCTCGGTTTCGCCAGCGATCTCCCGGCCCAAGGGGTGATCACCCCACAAGGCCTCGCTGCTGAGCTGCGACACGTAGTCCTCGGGCACATCCCGGTACATGTTGATTTCGTCGAGGATGACGGTCTGCTCCCGCTCGAATTCGTCGACGTCGAAGATCGGCCGCTGCACCATGCTGGCCAGTAGACTCAAACTACGCTGCCAGTGCCTCGCCCCGATCTTGACCCACATCGACGTGTACTCGTAGCCGGTGGAAGCGTTGAGATATCCCCCACGCCCCTCGACCTCGTTGGCAATGTCGAGCGCCGTGGGCCAGCCTTCACAGCCCTTGAAAAGCATGTGTTCGAGAAAATGACTGATACCCGAGAACCTGGCAGCTTCATAGCGCGAGCCGACGCGCAGATACAGCCCGATGCTCACCGAACGAACAGCGGGCATCGGAGCAGTGACCACTGTCAGCCCATTGGGCAGGACAGTCTGTTTGTAATCTTTTAAGTTCAATCTCTACTGTCCTTTCAGTTGCTTTAGCATCTTCTCCGCCTCGACCCTGGCCTGGGGGTCCTGGGCCGGCGGGCCGCTGAGAAAGGCTTCGAACTCGGTAATGGCTTCTTGAGTGCGCCCCTGCATCTGCCTCAGCATCGCTATTCCGAACTGCGCTTCGGGCAGTTGCGGCTTCAGCTCCAGAGCCCGTTGCAGAGACTTCTCCGCCGCGTCCAACTCGTTGAGCTGGAGTTGGGTGGCGCCCAGCAGATAATGGGTCTCGGCATCGTCAGGCTTGGCTGTCAACGCCCGTGCAAACGTCCGCTTGGCATCGGCCAGTTTGGCCTGCTGATAGTACACAACACCCAGGTTGGAGAGGGAGGCGACATGATTTGGGTTGATCTTCAGCGCCTCGTTGTAGGCCTTCTCAGCCTCGACGAGCTTGCCCTGGCGGGTGTAGGCATTGCCCAGACCAAAATAGCCGTCAAGGCTCTTGCCCTTGCTCAGGGAGGCCTGGAAGTCAGCTACAGCGGCGTCGAGACTGCCGGCGCTGAGTCTTGACTGGCCCGACGCCAGCAAGGACGCGGCATCACCCACAGTGGAGGCCCCGGCGCCAGGCGTGCTTGCCGCCGGGGTGGGGCTGTCCGACCCACCGCAAGCCGCAAGGGCGAACATAAACAACACCAGTGTCATGACCAAGACAAACTTTCTATTCATTGCCTGCCCCTGAAACATCCAACAAGACCACCTGGGTCTCCTCGCTCTTCAAGTCCGACCGGCTGATCTTGAGACTGGGCACCGGGTCAGGGCGGGGAACGCCCAACTCTTTGAGGAACTTGTCGATCGTGTCCAGCTTGAGGGTCAGCGATGGCAGGCCATAGTGCATCGGCACCACAATGCTCGGCTCCAGCTCGGTGACGACTTCCACGGCCCTGGCTGCGTCAAGCGTATCACCACCGCCCACGGGCAACAGCAAGACATCGGCCCGGCTGAGGATTTCCACCTGGTCGCGATCAGGCAGCACACCCAGATCACCCAGATGGCAGATGATCAGGTCCTCAAACTCATACACGAACGCCGTGTTACGCTCGCGCTCGCCCACCTTGCCGCGATGAAAGGTGGCGACGCCGGTGATGAAGACACCGTTGATCTCATACTCACCCGGACCATCGAACACGTGCTCGACATTGCGCACCAGGTTTGCATGGTTATGGCCCGGCGCGTCGTGGCTGATAGTCACCACATCCCCACGGAGGCGCGGCAAAGTGAGGCCGAAGTTGGGACCGAAAGGGTCCGTGACAACGGTTAGGCCGCGACTGCGTAGCCGGAAACAGGCCAGACCATACCAGGTGATTTCCATAGGAATGCCCTTGCGTAGAGAGAAGTCAGACAAAGGAGTATTATACCCGAACGCCGGGCGAGCGACCAGAGGAGAGTTGCAGGTTTCAGGTTGAACGTTGGGCGAGGTGTCAGGACGATCGACCTATCAGCGCTACCGTGCGTCAGTGAGCGGAGAGTTCACGCTCGTAGGCGAAAAGTGCGGGTGTTCCTCCCGTGTGCCAGAACAGCACTCGTCCGGCCAGCGTCCGCCGCCGCGCCAGATCAATCAAGCCGGCCAACGCCCTTCCGGTGTAAACCGGGTCGACCAGGAGGCCTTCGCTACGGGCCAGAGCGAAGATGGCTTCCCGCTCCGGCTCACCCACGACGCCATAGCCGCCCCCCAGGTAAGCATCGTGCACCAGGACGGGATAGATGCGACGGGCCGCCAGGAGGCTTGCCGTCGCCGCGGTCAGGGGCTCGGCAACGGCGTCTAGTTGCGCGACCTTGTGGTCGACGGAGATGCCGTGTATCTCGCCGTCCCAGCCGTTCTCACCCGCGCCCACAGCCAGGCCTGCCTGCGTGCCGCCCGAGCTGGTGGCAAACACCACCGCATCGAACTCAACGCCCAGAGTTTCCGCCTGCTGCGCCATCTCCATCCAGGCATACGCATAGCCGGCAGCGCCCGTCGGTGTGGAGCCGCCCAGGGGAATGCCAAAGGGGCGCCGGCCCTGTCGATCGAGTTCTGTGAGGATGCGAGCCATCAGTGGCAAGGTATCTGGTGAGCCGGCCCAGTGCAGTTGAGCCCCCAACAGCCGGTCCAGGAATACATTGCCACCGGGACGATCGTCCGGACCGCCGCGCAGTACGAGATGGCAGCCCAGCCCAGCCTGGGCGGCAGCGGCCGCCGTCTGCCGGCAGTGATTCGACTGGATAGCGCCAGTCGTCACCAAGTCGGTGGCCTCCTCGGCCAGGGCTGCAGCCACCAGGTAGCTCAGCTTGCGCAGCTTGTTGCCGCCCAACGCCAGCGAAGTAAGGTCATCGCGTTTCACCCACACCTCGACACCGGCATCAAGCCAGGCCGAGAAACGCGGCAAAGGGTGCAGCGGAGTAGGAAGGAGGCTCAGTGGAAAACTGGGAAGGTCGATGCGCATGTTTGAGGGAAAGCAAGACTGTTGTGATCGGATGGCGACCCAACCCACGAACAGACCGGCTAGAGCAGCCGCATCTGTTCTACGTGGATCGCCGTGATGGGGTCGAGACTGAGGTGCGCCAACCACCGGTAGGGCTCTTGATCGGTTTGGGTAAGCATATCGCGCAGGTGCCGAAACTTGGCAAAAGTCCAACCCCCGGCCAGAGCCGCGGCCGCCCAGAGGGGTTGGTGGTCGATGCGCCACTGCACCAATCCTGCCCGTCCACCGGGCACAATCAGGAAACGCAATAGACCTGGGATAGGCGCCCGACTCTGCCACAGTCGCGCCGTAAGGTCGGTCGTGGCCGTTAGCAGGAAACTGGCGCGGCGCTGGCCTGCCTGCCGCCACTCAACGGTCCAGCGGCTCTCCTCGGTCCAGGAGGTCGTCTCAAAAGCCATGCGTTGTCCGGTCGCCACCATGTCTGCGGCCAACTCAGCCAGCTCGGCCTGGCGTCGCCCCGGCTGATCCTGCTCTCGCAGCGACAACCCGCTCCCCACCATGTCGCCGTACGAGGCCACAAGGGCCTCAACCCAGTCCCGGTCGGGTGCGCAAGCTGGCGGCAGCCGCAGAGTCATTTGCCAACCCAATTCATCGACCGAGGAGGTCGCGGTCTGCTGCAAGAGGTCAAGCGCCAGGCGCTCAGACAGGTCACTGGCAGGCAACCAGGGGTGGGGTAGCTCGTCCACCCACCACCAGGGCGTCTCGCCTGGCTCCCATACCGTGCCGCTGCTGCCCCACACCTGGATTCCGGCAGGAGGCGCCTGTGGGTCAAGCCAGGCCTGCAGCGCATCTTCGCAGTCGTCGGGAGCAGGCATGTCACCGCGACGACGCCAGGCGGCCAGGAGAGAGGGGCGCAGACGCGCTGCAACCTCCGGCTCTCCCCGCAGGTGCACAAGCGACTGCAACAAGGCGGCATCCGGGGCCAGAGCAGCCGCAGACGGTGAAGGGTGCGAAATGGGAGCCAGCGGTCTCGCCGCTGTCGACGCCCCGGTCGTCATCAATGCCGCTGCCACCCACTCGTCGCCGCCGACCGCGGCCACGCTCACATCCACCTCTGCTGGCAGGGCAGCCAGCACCGCCGCGCTCGGGTCAGCTTCGCCTCGCCACCGCCACTGTACGGCCATATTCCCATCTGGAGCCAGCCGGGCCTGTACCGCTTTGGACGTGTCTCCGACCCGTCTCTGCAAGAGTTCCCACTCGCCCGGTCGCAGGGCGAGCAAATCGGCCATAGCGGCCGCCGCCTGCGGACCGAACAACCAACCACTCCACACAAAGCGCAGCAGCCAGTAGAGCGGCAGTGAGGGTGGCGTCTGAATGAACGCCAGGGCGATGGATTCCGCAGGCAGACGTTGCAGGTAGTCGGCCGGCCAGCGTTGCACAAGGTGCACGTCGGGTTGTTTCGCCGTGCCAGCCTGCACCCAGCCGGAGAGACTCTGCACATAGGCCAGGGATTCGTGCAGCACCTCCCAGACGTTGCGCTCCACGAATCGTCGCGGCCGTCGCACGGTCGCCTGCCACAATAGCTCAGGCTGATCTTCCAGGCTGCTGGCATGCCACAAGGCTTCAGCCAACACCCATTGCAGCGCCCGCCGCTGGTCTTGAGGCAGATCGAGATCACGCAGGATGCGTAGTGTCTGCCAGAGCGCCCAGAGGCTGCGCGGCGTATAGAAGCCGGTTGCTTGTTCGGCACGACCGCGCAGCGAATGGGTGGCAGCAACCACTCGCTCCATGGTCTCCCAGTAGAGTGTTCGACCCGGTTCGGCCTCCGCCGCCCGGCTGCGGTCCTCGGCCTCGGCGGGCGTCTCACCTGCAAAACTGCACTGCTCACAGTGCAGGGTGCGGCTGATGATCGCTGGCGGCGAACCCTGCCACTGGTAGGCGCGAGCCGTTGTCGGCCGGCCACAGGCCGGGCATGAAGTAACGTAGAGCCCCTGCAAGGTGTGTCCCCAGGGCCGTCCCCGATAGGGCGCATCGAGCAATTGCGTCAAGGCGCGACCGATGTCCACAGCCAGGGGGCCGGACAGTTGTACACTGATCGCCAGCAGCGCCAAAGGGTCTGGATCGATGACCAGACAGTGACGGCCGGAGGCCAATAACGGCGTCGCGGTCGCACCCAGAGCCACGACGACGGCGCCTGCCGGCGCTGCGACCACTGCCATCTCTGTCACCGGCGCGGCAAACGGAGCACCGACGACCTCCTGCATGGTTCGGGCGGTAGCCGGTGGAAGCGAGAGAGCAGTGGCGAAGGCGGCGGGTTGAACCGCTAACATCAGGAGATCGTAGCACGTGGACGATGTTATGACAACGATAGGCGCCGGGTCGCGAAAACAGGCAGTGACGTGAAGGCAAGGTGCCTCCAACCAAGCGGAAGGGGAGGAGGTCTGTGCTATAATCCACCAACTTGGCCGCCGCCCTCTTACCCGGCGGTGCACCTCTCAGCCCTCTTGCCAGCCTTGCCCACGACGCTATGAACTACCTGATCACCGGAGGCGCCGGCTTCATTGGTCATCACCTGGCCAACCGCCTCGTCGCCCTCGGCCACCACGTGCGTGTCCTCGATGACCTCAGCGCCGGCGACCCCAGCGCCCTCGACGAACGCGTGTTCTTCACACGCGGCGACGTGCGCGACGCGCCCAAGCTGTGGACCCTGCTGCACAGCATCGACTGCGTCTACCATCTGGCGGCCAAAGTGTCTGTACCCCAGTCGGTGCTCTATCCCCGCGACTACAACGACATCAACGTTGGCGGCACGGTGACGCTGATGGAGGCCATGCGGGCCGTAGGTACCCGCCGTATTGTGCTGGCCTCTTCGGCCACCATCTACGGTGACCAGAAGCGCCAGCCTGTGGACGAGGCAGTGGTGCCGCAGCTCCTCACACCCTATGCCGTGAGCAAGTTCGCTGCCGAACACTACGTCTTCACGCTCGGCATTCACTACGGCATCGAAACCGTGGCGCTGCGCATCTTCAACGCCTATGGTCCCAGTCAGGCTTTGCCTCCTGCCTACCCTCCCGTGGTTCCGCAGATCATCCACCAGGTAGTCAGCGGCGGCACCGTGGTGCTCTTCGGCAGTGGCAAACAGACACGAGACTATGTGTACATCGATGATGTGGTGGCGGCGCTCATCGAGGCAGGCCAACGTGAAGGCATTGACCGTCAGGTGATCAACGTGGGCAGCGGCACCGAAGCCAGCGTCGAGCAGTTGGTGCGCGAGGTTGAGATCGTCACGGGTCGCAATGCCCACGTCCTGCGCAACGAACAGCAAAGCGGTGGCGTTGCTCGCCTCATGGCCGATTTGGACAAAGCCCACGCCCTACTCGACTACGCACCTCGCGTCTCGCTCTCACAGGGTTTTCAGCGCACCATCACCCAGGACGCCCGTTTCCAACGTTTCCTGCAGTCGGACCGTCTACCAGCGGGCAAGTAGATCGATTCCGCCTCCCGGGGGCGGGGGATGACCTCCGGGAGGCGAGGAAATGAGGGAGATTAGCGGTGAACCACTACGGGTGTGCCGTAAGATGCCCAGCCATAGAGGAAACGGGCGTCGCGGTTGGTGAGATTGACGCAGCCATGGCTCATCGGGCGCCCGAAGTTGTGGTGCCAGTAGGTTCCGTGCATGGCGTAGTTGCCGACGAAATACTGAACCCATTGCACGTTGGGCAGGCGGTAGCCGGGGCCTGACATTGTCTGCCTGCGGATCCTCAGCCGAACACGGAAGGTGCCGACAGGCGTCGCCTTGCCGGGGACGCCGGTGCTCACACGAGTGCTGAGTACGACCCGCCTTCCCTGGTGAGCAATCAACCGCTGGCGGGAAAGGTCGATCTCGATCCACTTGCCGGTAC
The DNA here is from genome assembly GCA_964535455.1 of uncultured Caldilineales bacterium. Classification (GTDB taxonomy): domain Bacteria; phylum Chloroflexota; class Anaerolineae; order J102; family J102; genus SSF26. The sequence goes on along the minus strand of CAZHTZ010000110.1, from coordinate 6,177 downwards.
GGGCATAAGGGTACAGCGCGATAGGATTGTCTGTGGTGCTGGGAGCCGCAAACTGCTCAGCGCTATAGACGGTGCTGCTCTCGGATGATTCCGCCAAAGCCAGACCCGGCAAGATGAGAAGCGATAGCAGCAGCGTAACAATAAGGATCATCACGAACCGTTGGTGCTTCATTGCTTCTTTCCTCTCCTTTGTGGTTGAGCGGTGCAGTTGTCTGCACTAAGGTGAAAAGCTGCGGTTGAACGACCTGAGTCGTTTCCCACCATCAACCGACGATGACTGCCTATTCCAAACCGGTCGCGTCCAGTTCAGGCACGAGACCAGGCAACAACTTTACCACCATTCGCCGATTTTGCAAATCGACGTCTTGGACCACCTCTGCAATCGCCGGAAGCAACACCTCACCTAGCGGACCTTCCACTACATAAACCTCGTTAGCACCTGTCCACCAGATATCGACCAAAACGCCTAAATCCTGGGCCGAAGCGGTGATGACCTGTATTCCCACCAATTCATCGCTATAGTACTCACCTTCAGGCAATGGTTTTGCCTGGCCACGGGGCACAACCAGGTTGCGATTGCGCAGCAGCTCAGCCTGTGTACGGTCACTGTAGCGATCGAGAAGGAGAAGAATGTAATCGCCATGAGGCCGCGACGAGACCACGAGACACGGCCCATCATCCCCTTCCACCCAGAGCTCGGCGCCCACAGCGAATCGTTCAGGAAAGTCCGATCTGACCGACACCTTGACTTCGCCCTGCAAGCCGTGCGGTGCCAGAATATGCCCCACAAGCAGATAGGGGGCAAGCGTTGACCTGGTCATGATGCCCCTCACTATCTGCCCAAACTGAACGGTCTAGCGGATGTCAACGGTGACGCGCAAACCCTTGCGCGCGCCGGCCACTCTCGCCACGGTGCGAATGGCTTCGGCCGTACGACCTTGGCGGCCGATGAGTCGTCCAACATCCCCCGGCGCCGCGGTCAGATCGATGAATAGATTGGGACCCGTTCGTCGCGTCGACACGCGGACACGGTCGGGTTGGTCGACAAGCTCCAGCGCCAAGAATTCCACTAGTTCTTTCATCACAGGCTCGCATCTAAACGTGGTGCGTGACGGGGTCGAATACGCGAAACATCACGCACCACGTCTCTCGGAATCACGCGTTGCTGACTTCGCGCACCTTGGCCCGTTCCGCCGATAGATCGACATCGCGCAGAAGCTGAGCTACCGAATCGCTGGGCTGAGCGCCCTTTTCGAGCCAGTAGGCCACGCGGTCACGATCGAACTCGAAAGTGGGCGGGTTGGTACGGGGATTATAGTGGCCGAGGTTCTCAATGAACTGCCCATCGCGCGGGGACCGCTGATCGGCCGCCACCACGCGATATGAAGCCTGCTTCTTGGAACCTGTGCGTCGCAGACGAATCCGAACCATGTTGTGCTTTGACTCCTGATAGAATCGGCCCGCGAAAGGGGCCGCAGTGAATGGGTTGTACGAGTTGAGCGCCAGACGCCTGGCGTTAGAGGCCGAGCAGCCCGGCGATGCCGCCGCGGCGCCCGGATTGCAGCTGCTTCATCATACGCTGCATCTGCCGAAACTGGTTCAGCAGCGTGTTGATTTCTGGGACGGTCGTGCCGGAACCGGCAGCCACACGGCGTTTGCGGCTTCCGTTGAGCAGTCCGGGGTTGTGCCTTTCTGCCAGTGTCATCGAGCAGATAATGGCCTCAATCCGTCTCATTTGCTTGTCCGTGGCCTGCGGATCAAGTTCCTTGGCCACGCGACCGACGCCGGGGATCATTTCCAACAGGCCCGTCAGAGGACCCATCTTCTTGATCTGTCGCATTTGTTTGAGGAAGTCGTCGAGGTCGAAGGAGGCCTCGCGCAGCTTCTTCTCCATGCGCACCGCCTCCGCCTGATCCATGGTCGCTTCCGCCTTCTCGATCATGGTGAGCATGTCACCCATGCCGAGAATACGTGACGCCATGCGGTCAGGATAGAACACCTCGATGCCGTCTACCTTCTCGCTTGTTCCCAGGAACTTGATAGGAACGCCCGTGACCGCCCGCATGGAGATGGCGGCGCCGCCGCGGGCGTCGCCGTCGGTTTTGGTCAGGACCAGCCCGGTCAGGCCGACTCGCTTGTGAAAGTCCTCGGCGACGCGCACCGCCTCCTGGCCTGTCATGGAGTCCGCTACGAGCAGGACCTCTGCGGGCTGGGCCAGGGTCTTGATCTGTACCAGCTCTTCCATCATCTGGTCATCGATGGTCAATCGACCGGCCGTATCGACGATGACGACGGTGCGTGCCTCCTCGCGCGCCTTGCGCAAGCCACGGCGAACGATGTCGGGCGGAGTCGGCTGAATGCCCTCACTGTGTACGGGAATGTCGATCTGCTTGCCCAACACCTCTAGTTGGGTGACGGCCGCAGGACGATAGGTATCCGCAGCAATCAGCAGCGGGCGCTGGCCCTGGGTGCGCAGGCGGTTGGCAAGCTTGGCGGCCATCGTGGTCTTGCCGGAGCCCTGTAGACCCACGAGCATGACCACGTGCGGCGGCTGCCCGGACAGGTCAAGACGGGCCGACTCGCCCAACGTGGCGATCAATTCCTCATGGACGATCTTGACAACCTGTTGGCCCGGGGTAAGGCTGCGCAAAACATCGGCGCCGACGGCGCGCTCGCGCACTCGGCCAATAAAGTCCTTGACGACCTTGTAGTTGACGTCTGCTTCGAGCAGGGCAATTCGCACCTGACGCAAAGCAGTGTCAACGTCGGCCTCGGTCAGGCGACCAGAACGGCCAAGGCGGTCGAAAACTTCTTGAAGTTTGTCGCTAAGGTTATCGAACACGGCAAAAAGGCATAAAAGTAGGTTCGGCTGTCAGCGCGCCGAACGACAATTGTAGCTTTTGAGCTGGCAGCGGTCAAATTCCACCCGCCACTGCAACCCGCTCCCTCGACCCGCTGATGCGACCCGCTCGTGCATTCGCTACGACCGGCCGTACGCCGTGCTCTGTTAGAACTCCTGGAATCAAGCCCGCAGCAAGGAAGGACATGGAACCGGCATCTTCCGGTGCTTCGTCCCTACTCCGGTGCACTCGTAGCCTCAACAGCCGGAAGCTGCACCGGAGTCGGGGTCAACGACGGAACCGGCATCCTCTTGGGTACTCGTGTCGCCCGCTTCCGCGGCCGCGGCGTTGGGCGCTTTGGCCGCGCCGGTTTCTTGGTCGGCTTGAACTGCGGCGCCTCATCCGATGTTATGGGCGCTGCGGGCGCCGCTTCCACAGGCCCGATGGGAGCTGGCGCCGCAGGCGGTGGCGCCGCAGGTTCCACCGGCTGCACGACCGGCGTGCGCTTCGGCCTGGGCGTCCTGGTCGGCCGCAGTTTCTTTGGGGTCGGCGGCGCCTCAGCCGGTTGGGTCGCCGGCGCCGGCGCGTCGATGATCTCTGGAGGTGCAGGCGGAGGTTCAGTGACCTGCACCGGCTCGGCAGGAGTATCGGCAGGACTCTGCACCGCCGGCGTGCGTTTCGGCTTGGGCGTCTTGGTCGGCCTTGGTTTCTTCGGGGTCGGTGAGGACTCGACCGGCGGGGATGTTGGCGCCGGCGCGTCGATAGATTCCGGCGAGGCGGGCGGAGGTTCTGGAGCTTGTGGCGTGTCGGTGGGGGCGGGCGGTTGATCGGGCGCTGGCGGCTTGTCGGGCGCCGGCGTCGCCACCGGTAGTTGGTCAGGCGTGGAGGTGCGCTTTGGTTTTGGCGTCTTGCGCGGGGCGATGATCACGACCCGTCTGGCGACGACCACGCCGTCGCTGCGCTGCCGGCCAACGACGGTTGCCCTGGCGCCCGTGACCGGCTTGCCCCTTACGGCGGCGCCGCTGATATCAACCGCACGACCGCCGATGACAAGCAAGCCGCCCTGCACCTTCGAGATCGTGCCGCCGAAACGCACCGTCTTGCCCAAACGCGTTTTGGCTGGCGCCGCTGGGACAGACGGGACTTGCTCCTGGGATGGCGCCTCGGTAGGCACTACTACCCGTTCGTTACCCGGCTCCTGGGTCGGAGCATCAGGCACGAGTAGTGGTGGATTGTCAGTTGGCGCCTGCGTCGGGACCTCAACAGGTTCGACGGGCGTGGTGGGCGCAACGTCCGGCGGCGACTCCACAGGCGTAGGCTGAGGACGGTCAGGCGGTGCTTCCGTAGGAGCTTCAGTCGGGGCGACGGGCGGGGCTTCCGCGGTTGGCTGTACAGCTTGTTCCGTTGGCTTTGGGGTTGCAGCCTCTGCCGGGGCCGCGGTCGGCGCTTCAGTCGGAATGTCCGTAGGCGACTCCGTCGGGGCCGCTGTCGGCACATCTATAGGAGCGTCTGTGGGCGCCACGGTCGGGGCCGCTGTCGGCTCGGCGGTCGGCGCCTGCGTCGGTTCGCCAACCGGTGTTTCCTGCGGGACGTCCGTCGGGCCAGTGGTGGGCACCTCACCTGGGACCTCAGTCGGGATCGGCGTCGGTTCGACCGTCGCCACCTCCGTGGGTACTTCCGTCGGGTTGTCCGCCGGTGTTGCGGTCGGGGGGGTTGAGCCTTCTGTGCCTGGTTGTTTGGTGGGGGCGACGGTTGGCTTTGGCCTGGAGTTGTTCTGTGGGGATTGGCGCTTTGGAATGGCGGTGGGGGGTAGCGCCCGCGGCCGCGTCACACCACCGGGCGCAGTCGTGGCCGCCTTCTTGACGCGGGTGGCTGTGGCCGGCGCCTGCTCTTTCTCTGGCAATGAGGCCGGTTCACTGGTCTCCGAGGTGTCGATCAGGCTCCACTTCCGCAAGACAATGGAGCCATCCTTCCTGGTGTCGCCCACAATTGAGACCATGGCGCCGGAGGGAATGTCGTCGAGGGCGCCTATGTCCCCTGTGATTTGGTGGGAGCCCACAAAAACCCTTCCGTCCTCTGTTCGCAGCAGTGGCGCCTCGAGAACGACAGGAACCTCCCACCCTTGCTCCGTCACCTTGTTCACGTCGTCATTGCGGATGGCCCGATTCTCCTGCACCACCTCGGCCTTGCGCACAGGATCGAGAGTCAACATGACCTTGATCTCTTGCGTGGCCAGCTTGACGGAATAGAGAGGTTGACCTGGCAAGGCGTTTGCAGAGACACGCACGGTGGCAGTAAGCGTCAGCGCCAACACGGCCAACACGGCGATCATCACGGGCGCCAGGGCGGGAATGCGGCGGGCCTGGAACGGGGCCATCAACCACTCCCACCAGCCGGGTCCGGCAGATTGGGGCCGCACAGGTGCGGTCACCGCTCGGGCAACAGGACGCGCTGCCGCCACTGGAGCAGGTTGCGCTGCGGGTGGCAGCGAAGCCAGCATCCGTTCCTTCGCACGAGCCAAAGCAGCGGTCGCATCAGGAACCGGCGCCACTTTCGTCTGCAGAAGCGCCACCAGCGCCAGCATGCCCCCGATGTCTGCGGACCCCTCATCCACGCTCGCGGCCAAATCCTGGCGAGGTTCGCCTGTTTCGAGGCGTTCCAGCGCTTGCTGGAACAGTTCGATGTGGCGGAGATCTTCGCTGGTCATGGCGCCACCCCACTCATGATACGACGCAGATTGCTGATGGCACGGTACTGAAGCGCCTTAATAGCGCCTTCGGTCTTGTCCATCAGCACGGCCACTTCGGCGACATTGTAGCCTTCGAGAAAGCGCAGCGTGATGACATGCGCTTGCTCGTCGGTAAGCTCCCTGATAGCACGCATGAGCTCATCGCTGTCCAGAACCGCCACTGCTGTGGCAAAAGGATCGTCGTTCGGGGCGGCGAGGTTCGGCGAATCGTCGAGGTCGGTGAGGTTTGCGTGGGTTCGCTTGCGATAGTGGTCAATGACCAGATTGTGGGCAATCCGGAAAAGCCAGCCAGAAAAGGAGGTTCGCCATCCCTTTTCGGTTCGCACCGCCTCGATCATCTGCAAGAACACCTGCCCGGTCAGATCCTCGGCTAACGTCGGATCGCTCAACCGGTGATACAGGTAGCTGTAGATTTTGGGCGCGTATAAATCGTAGAGGGAGGCAATGGCGCCGGGGTCACGCTGAGCGGCCCGGTCGACCAATACCGCCTCGTCGGCGGGGGTTACCGACAAAGCAGGCCTGGCGGTCAAGACAAGCAAGCGGGGGGAAAACTATGGGTTGACGATAGGGGGGACTATCATCAACGAG
>CAZHTZ010000109.1:11024-14043 GCA_964535455.1 uncultured Caldilineales bacterium | reverse complement strand
GCTCGGCGCCTTCCGGTTCCAGCGGCAGTGGCTGGTGCAGGTGCGCCTTGACTTCAGCCGGGATGGGCTGCCAGACAGGACGTTCGCGCACGGTCTGCAAGTACGTCATCATGTCGTCCACCATGCGGTGGGCCAGGGCAGTTAGGTCGTCCCAGTTGTCGGGGTCGAGGGTCTCTTCGGGTGGCATGATAGGGGGTGGCACCAAGGCGTGTCCTTTTTCTTACAGGGTTCTGCGACCGAGATCGTAGGCTGATGGAAACCTGCGACCGAGGTCGCAGGCTAGCAGAAAAAGCCCGGCTGAAGCCGGTTCGTCGAGTAGGGTGCACGCAAATGGCGGTTTCGTCAACCCGATCCGTGAACCAGCACACATTACCCCTACGCGAGCGCCGGTACCGTGCCGATCACGCTCACGACCGTCCTGCCCGCGGGCGAGCGCCGCTGATCCGTCCACCAAGGCGCGCAAGGCGGGCTCGTCCACTGATGCCATCAGTCATCGGCCTCCACAGGGCTTGTTCATGACCGGGGTAGGTCCGCCAGGACTTCGCCGGGCGTCAGGGTGACGACGGTCGCTGGTGTGCGCTCTCGCTGCTCCCGATCCAACGTGATCAGGGTTGCACCAAGCTCCTGCGCCAGAGCTACGTAGATGGCGTCACAGCCACGGATGCGCTGCTGCGCGGCCACTCGTGCCGCCAATCCGCCTAAAGCCCCATTAACAGGGGCCACATGCAGCCCGGGCAATTTACTGACGATGACAACGGCATTCATTGCCTGAGTCGCGTCGTCTTCACCGCGGGCGATGGCCGCGGCAACCTCGGCGAAGGCGATGGCGGGCACAGAGAGCGTGGCCTGCCGGAGGGTCAATGCCGCGAGCAGCGTGTCAGTATCGGAGTGGGAAGGTTCTCCAGGCCGAAGGAACGCCACCAAAACACTGGCGTCGAGCACATATCTGGTCGGTTCGGTCATAGCTGGCGTCGCTGCTCTTCGACCAGTTCGACCGCCGTTTTCTCACTCTTCCAGTTAGCCTCGATTTCTTTGCGCAGATTGGCCAGTTCTTCCCAAAAAGCGGCATCGGGTCGCTCGATGACCACTCCGGTCTCATCGATTCGTTCGGTTACGGGCACAATCATGGCCACCGGTTCACCCCGATACGTGACGATGTACTCCGTTCGTTCCTCGCGCACGGCCCGGATGATCTCCGAGGCATCGTTCTTCAGTTCACGGATACCGACTTTTGGCATAGAAGTGTCTCCTGCCGGATGTGGCCACGAATGTGGCTACAGATGTAGCTACATTCTAGCGGAGACGAAGGCCGATCACAAATACTGCGCGACCAGACCCTAAAGGTCTTGAAGACCTTTAGGGTCTTTTATCCCCATAACCCACGCCTCCGCGCCAAAGAAGTGTGGCTCAGACGGCGACGGTCTCGAATGCGACGCGCACAGACTCCGCTGGCGGCGTCACGAAATTGAGCTTCTCAAAGCCTATGACGGCGCCATGTGCGTCTTTCATCAGAACGATCTCTGCACCCGTCTCTTCAGCCTCCACCTCGTCCTCCGGCTTGCCGAACCAGACGGTGAGGGTGTTACCGAGACGATCATAGTAGACTTTTACGTCGACCATATTCGTAGACCTTCCTTTATGGCGCTGGTGCGATAGGCGGTGATCAAAAAGCCTTCTCCATCAAGCGACGACTGGATCCAGTTGCTGGGCGATCGGCTGGGCTGCCACGACTTGCTTGGCCCAGGCCGCCGCCCTCTCAAGCTCGCCTTCCTTCAGCGGGCCCTTCTTCTCCTTCACAATGAACCCTTCCGGAGGAACCCTCATCTCGCCGCCCTTTTTGACGAGTGCATCGGCGATAGGCTTGGCAGCAAAGCCGCCTTTCTTCAAAAGCAGTCGCAAGGCGAAGGATTTGGTGTCCTCGATGCTGAACCTGGTGTCAAATGCCGCCACCTTGATGCCTTTGAGTCCCTCGTCGGGAATGCTGGTGAGGAATTGGGTGGTGGCTTCCGTCGCTCTGAATCCCTGGGTGGGAGAGCCGACGATCAAGAAATCCAAGCCCTTGAGGTGTTCCAGTCTGGCGCTGCCCGCCCGGACGATGTTCGCATCGTGAACGATGCCGGCATCGTCTTGGGAACGAAGTGCATCGCCCATTGCTTGGGCGATCTGCTCCGTGTTGCCAAAAGCTGAATCGTAGATGACCAATACTTTCATCGAAGCATGCCTCAATTCTATGAAACAAAATCCCTGACCGTCCTCATACGGTCAGGATAGTTTAGCCAGGACCTTCGAGGGGAGGTGTGGTCCTGAGCGACCGGCTGCGGTTGGAATTGCAAGCTGCCGGTATCAGGACTCGCCAGCCAATTCAAGAGTCCGTTTGACCAAGGGCTCCCCGAGACGGATTCCTCCGTGCTCCAGGCGCGCAATCAGCGGTTGAATTGCTGCAGATCAGGCATTGGCCAGGTCTTGCTCGAGGTCGTCCGGCTCGACTCCTATGGGCGAGAGGCCAAAGCGCTGAAGTGCGAACATGAAGGCCACGCGTTCCATGCCCGCCAGACGCGCGGCCATACCGGTGGAAACGCGCCCCATTTCAAAGAGCTTGACTGCCAGGAGAAGGCGGGCCTCCTGCTCAAACTCATTCCTATCCTCTTTCAGCGCAAGCAAGAGCGCGTTCGGATAGGGAATGGTGAGTGTGTTTTCAGTGAGAGTCGCCATACATTCCTCTACTGCCGTGGCTCAGAGTGTCCCAGAGCTAACTGGTGGCAGTGTACCACTCGCCAATGGATTGGACAACGAGCCATGACCCCGACCTATGGATACCGCTAACCACAATAGCATGGCGTGCGCATCCGCAAGAACACCTTGACCTCCGGGAGGTGCTGGGAAAACCCACTTCCCAGGAAACGCTCTGTTAGCACCTCCCGGAGGTCTCAGCTCATATGCGCCACGGACTGCGCCACGAGTTCTCGCAAGACCGCCATGTCTACATCGGCCAGGCGCTTGATGTAGAGGCAGGCTTTGC
>CAZHTZ010000109.1:9102-10924 GCA_964535455.1 uncultured Caldilineales bacterium | reverse complement strand
CGCAAGACCGCCATGTCTACATCGGCCAGGCGCTTGATGTAGAGGCAGGCTTTGCCGGTCTTGTGCTTGCCCAAGCGACTCAAAAGCGCCTCGTACTGCTCAAACCCCGACATGAGGTAGAGCGTCAGGTCCTGCTTGCGGGGGGCGAAGCCGACCACGAACCAATCGCCTGCGCGGCCGCTGGCGTAGGTGTAGTGATAGCGGCCAAAGCCGACCATGCTGTCACCCCATATGGACGGTGGAGACTGGGTCACCTCTTGCATCAGCGCCGCCAGCGCCCGGCAGTCGTCGCGGCGCTGCGTATCGGCGATGCCGTTCAGGAAATCATCCACGCTGGTGGTGGTCTGTTTGGTCTTCAACTCGGCCATGGAAAGTTGCCTCCTTGGGTGGGGAAACGTCACGCGCACCTTGACCTCCGGGAGGCGCTGACAGAGTGTTTCCTGGGATGAGGATTTTTCCAGCGCCTCCCGGAGGTCAGTTCGGGGTAGCCCGATCAAGGACCAATCGCCGTGAAGTCCCACGTGGAGGTGATGGTGTTGCTGTAGTCTTCGCCGGTGATGGTTTCGGTGAGGCTGCCCTGCAAGACGCCGCCGTCGTTGCCTTGCCACGGCAAAACGTCGTTCGTCTGGAACCAGGCCTGGTTATCCCAGCCGAGGTCGATCGTGTCTGGGCACAGCTCCGAGGCGTTGAGGTGGGCCACGCCAGCCCCAAAGAACTGGCGACCGAGCTGGCTGCCGCCCAGCGTCTCGCCGACCATGAGTTGGCCGGCGAGGTCACCCAGCGGCTTGACCCCGGAACGCTCGCAGTGGTTGGTCTGGCCAGTTTGCAGGTTGCGGCCGTCGATCACATGCGACCAGCTCACCGAACCGGCAACGGGCTTGAATTCAAAGACGATATCGTCGCCGGTGACGCGCATGGCGTCAAGCTCCCAGGTCACCTGGCCGCTTCCCACCAGCGTGTAGTTAAGCGTAGAAAGGCCATTGCTGCTTTCGCCCTGCAGGCGCCATTCGCTTGTCCCCTGCCAGCGGGCGCAGCCCAGATTGCTGGCCACGAACCGCAAGGGTCCGTCGGAAATGACAGGAGCGGAGAGGTCCTTCCAGTCGCTGTTGGTCAACATGATGATGACATCCTCGAAGTTCTGCTCCGCCTGGTCGCGACAAAGGATGTTCCATTTGCGCGGGGTCCAATCGAACGGCCCTTTCCAGTCGCCGCCGGCAGGCCGCCCTAACGACTGCGCGACCATGTCCGGCATGCCCACGAAGGTGTTGGCAAAGGCGAACAGGCGGACGTCATCGGCCAGGTGTACATTCATGTGCGCCGCAGCCATGTCGGGGACGAGGTAGGTGTTGTCGAAATGGGGCCCGAGGAAGAGCTTCTGCTGCGGCTTGCCTTGCAGCTCCATATCGGTGGGATGCGCCTGATAGCGCTTCCAGTCGTCCCAGCTCAGCTTGAGGTCATCCCACTGTTCATAGAAGTTGTTGGGCGGCAGGTTGAGATTATAGAGGGTGAATTCGGGCCAGCGCTGGGCGAAGCCGCCGTCGATGTGGTCATCGATGACCTTATAGAGGTTTTCGCCGCCGGGCTGCTCCATGGCGGCGAAGATGTCGGCGATGAGCTGGGGTCGATCCGGTTCCAGCCTCCGCACCAGGTAAAATGGAAAAAGGTAGGCGCCGTACTCGCGACCACCGTCCATGTCCGTAATACTGGAAATGGCTGTCTGCAGATAGCTGTGAGCGGTGTCATGCTCAAAGTTGGCGTCGGGCGCCGGATCGATCTCCTCGAAGGCGTCCATGGCCCAGTCCGCCGTGGCCTCGATCCACCA
>CAZHTZ010000109.1:0-9002 GCA_964535455.1 uncultured Caldilineales bacterium | reverse complement strand
GATCGATCTCCTCGAAGGCGTCCATGGCCCAGTCCGCCGTGGCCTCGATCCACCAATTCGTCCAATAGGCGGTCAGGCAATCTCCCACCAGGTTATAGCCAAACTGGATCATGTGCAAGAACTCGTGCGCAAGGACGCTGACATCATTGGGACTGTGTTGGAGCACCAACATGTAGGTGGGGGCGTTCTTGCAGCCGGCGTTCGGGTGGGTGGAGACGACGGCGTAGGCGGACTCCATGCCGGTGATGGGGGTGGGGACGATGTAAACGTCGAGGCGAGCGTCGTAGGGATTGCAGCCCAGGCCGCCGTCGGTTTTGGGTGTGCGGCTCATGAGGCCAGTGAGGGTGGGAAAGACACGGTTTTCGAGGCTCTGGCTGGTTTGCTGCGCCCAGGCCCAATAGCCCAGGTCATTGGGCGGATACCAGACGACAAAGTGCTCGGACTCCAAGGGGATGAGCAGGCCCTGCGCCACTTCCTTGCAGCGATCGGTGATCAGGTCCTGGGGGGTGGCAGGCGCAGGCTGGGGTGACGGCGCCGCGCCGCCAACGCCTGGGGTGGCGGCTGCAGCCTGGGCCTGCATCCGCAGGTCGTACCAACTGCCCTTGTAGACCGGGGGCACCAGAAAGGGCGCCAAAGTGGTTCTCGCCGTTTCCGACAGGCTGCTGAAGCGCTGCAAGGCCTCGGTCGTGGCGAGAGAATCGATGACGCCGGTATTGTCACCCTGAAAACGCAGCGGCAAACGCAGGTCGCCGAAGGTGGCGAACACACTGTAGACAAGCGCCGTCTCGTCGTTGATTTCCCCCCGTTCCTGCGCGCGATCGATCAGCTCGAAGCTGTTGGGACGATTGTCCGCCCGGACGTTCGGCAGAAACGTGCGATAGGGGCCGGCGGTCGGGGACGCCGGCGCGGAGTCCAGCGGGCGGACGCGGTCAGCGGGCGGTGTCTCTCCAGCCTGGGCCGCGCCCGCAACCATGAGTAGCAGCAACGTCGCTGCGAGGACTCCTGCCCAGCGGCGAAGTGCCAAGACAGACGGGTTGAATCGAGCGTCCATGTGTCAGTCCCTCGCTGAAGGGGTGAAGGCTTCGTGGATGTGGAGTGAGGCCGGTGCGCAGGATGCGCAGGATGTTGCATTCTAACATAAGGCCGTTCGTGCCGCTGCTGGATGCTTCAGCTTCCCACCATACATAAAGTGGCGGTAGAATGGATGCGACGGCGGACGGCAGACCGACGACCGCAGACAACGGGCGGCAGCCGGCCGACCCCATCCACAACCTACCGGGGCAATTCGTGAATTGCCCCTACCCGCAACCCGCAACCGCAAATGCTGAACACATCCATCGATCTACCTCTCAGCTTGCTGGAGACGTTCTGTCGCCGCCATCATATCCGTAAGCTGGCGCTTTTCGGCTCTGTGCTGCGAAGTAATTTTCGCCCCGACAGTGATGTCGATGTATTGGTAGCGTTCGAGCCTGATTCGCGCATCGGCTTCGTCGCGCTGGCGCGCATGCAGCGCGAGCTTGCGGAGCTGATCAAACGGCCGGTTGATCTGGTGCCTGAGTCCGGTCTCAAGCCTCTCATTCGTGACGAGGTGTTAAGCAGCGCCAAGCTGCTATATGCGGCCTGAACGGTTGTATCTAAGCTAGACGCACGACGGTGACGCCGCGGCCGGCGGTCCGTCGTCGGTTGTCGGCAGTCCGCCGTCAACGGTCGCCACCTTCATCCGAATATCGGGGCGAGGCGACCTCGCCCCTACCTGCGCTTCTGAATCAGCGAGATCAGCAGATGGGCGGCTTCGACGGCAAAGGCCGGGTCTTCGATGTGGGTGTCCCGCTCCAGGATGGTGAAGTTCTTGGGCAGCCCCAGCTTCAGCTCGGCCGCGAAGGCGGCATCGGCTTCCGGGTCATAGAAGCCCATCCCCTCGACCGCATAGCTGTCATAGCCTGCCGTCGGGATCATGAAGATCGCCTCGTCTGTGGTGTACTGCAGCCGCCGGCAGAATTCCCTGCCCACCGCGGCCATCTCTTCTTTGTTCAGGCGAACGTCGGTGATCTTGGGGCTGTGGCGGATGAGTGTGCGGGTGTTGAACGGGTACGGGACGGTTTCCGGCTCGTTGTACACGAGCACCTCCACGGCGCCGGGGCACAGCACCTGCGGTAGGCCCAGCTTTCCGGCTGTGGTCAGGCGCTCCGGGCCGCCCGCCAGCAACGCATGGTGCATCTCGTTGGACACCTCGATGGTCGAATAGTCCAGCACAGCGCCGATGATGCCCTCTTTCATCATCTGCTCCATCGCCCGCCCGCCGGGCCCGATGGCATGGAAGATAATGGTTTCGTAGCCGGCGGCTTCCAGCACTTCGGCGGCTTTCATCACCCCCTGGGTGGTGATGCCGACAGTGGTGATCGCCACCAGCGGCCTGGCGGCGCGTTCGAGCTGCACGTCCACGTTTGCCATGCCGCAGACGGCGCCCGCCGCATTCGCCAGGATCTTCCTCATGACGGGATTCAGACCCATGATGTCCGTCACCGAGAACATCATGGTGATGTCGCGGATGTCCACCCACGGCCCGACGTTGCCGGAGGCCATCGTCGAGACCATCACCTTGGGGAAGCCGTAGGGCAGCGCTCGCATGACGGTGGTCGCCAGGGTGGTGCCCTGGGTGCCACCCATCGAGATAATGCCGTGCACCTTGCCCTGAGCCGCCAGCTCGGTGACGATCACGGTGGCGCCCGCCGCCATCAGCGGCGCCGCCACTTCGCGGTCAGGGTGTTTCAGCAGCTCGGCCAACGGTGTGCCGCCGGCCTCGGCCACCTGCTCGCGAGTGATGTCGGCGGAAGCGGCGGGCGCGCCGACCACCCCCACGTCCATCACCAGCGCCTTGTCTCCGAACACGGCGATCTGCTCAGCCAGAAATTGGGCCTCGCGCCCCTTCGTGTCGAGTGTCGCCAGTACAACGATCGTCTTTCCGCTCATGATTTCACCCTCTGCAACGACCAGGGAACCGGGTTCATGGCCGGTCATGGTGGAGAGACCCGGAGCGCCAACCGGCCAGCCAGCGCTCCGGGTTTCAGATGGACTCAACGATGGCAGGGATCAGGCCTTTGCCAGCGCCGCCTGTGCTTTCTCGACCTGCCCCTTCAACCACGCCACCGATTTGATCACGTTCTCCCCACCGTCGCTTTCGATGGAAAAGACGCCATCCCAGTGGGTCTCGGTGAGGAACTCGATGCATTGGGTGATGTTGGGAGCGTTGACGCCGCCGCCGATGTGGACGACCGAGGCCGAGATGCCGGTGCTCTTGCCGCGGGCGGCCTCGGCCAGCTCCTTGCTCACATCCTTGACGTGCACATGCGTCACGTACTTGCGCACCTTCTTCAGGAACTCAAGGGGGTCGTTACCGGCAATGAAGGTGTTGCCGGTGTCGAAGTTGATCTGGACGTACTCGGATTCGAAGTGGGAGACGATATCGACCAGCACTTCGGCGTCGTTGGTAAAGGGGCCGTGCGGCTCGACGTTGAGAATCACCTTGTGGTTTTCGGCCACCGACACACACTGGCTGATGTGATACTTGATGGTGTCGATCTGCTGTTTGTCCGACACGCCTTCCAGCTTGTACTTGCCATCGGTGGTGTCCACACACGGCACCCCCAGGTGGCTGGCGAACATGATCCCCCGCCGGATGAAGTCGATGCACTCCCAACGGTTGAGAGGGAAGGAGACATCCAACTGTGACGCCTTGAGACCGTACTTGTCGAGCTGCTTGCGCAGGTCGAGCGGGTCGCTGTCCAAGGGGATGAACGGCGCAAAGCCGAGACCCGTGAAGAACTCCGCGCCGCCGACCGCCTCAAGCTCGCAGTATTCGATGCCCTGATCTGCGATCACCTTGAAGCAATAGTCAACTGGCTTATCCTCGTGACGCCAGTTGTCCGTGTTGATCCCGATCTTGATCATGGTGTCCTCCTGGTGACACTCAGCAATCCGGCTCAGGTGATCACGCTCGCTGGCGGTGAGCCGGGAACGCCAGCGGCGACGCTATTCACGCACCTGTCCGAGCAGTCGTTGTGCCGTCAGGTGATCTGTGACCAGTACGTTGACCAGCCTGCCTGCAAGCGCAGCTCGTATCGCCTTCAGCTTCGCGGCGCCTCCTGCCACACCCACGACCCGGGGAACGCTCCCGATCTCGTCCAGGGTCAAGCCGATCACGGAGTCATTCAGATCGGAAGGGATCAGACGGCCCTGGTGATCAAACAGAACTGATCACCAGGGTATCGCCGGGTTGGATGATGCGGACAAGGTATTCGGCGGCGGCCGCCCCAACCTCCCGCGCCACCGTGGATTGGCTTTCATAGTCGCTTGTCTCGACGATGACGGCTTCGCGCAGGCCAAACTGCTCCTCAAGCGCCCGTTCTTCCTCAGAAAAGACGCCCATGATCGGGCGGATGCTGATCTGGGCAATGCCTTCACTGCGGGCCTGCTCCAACAAGCGCTGCACCTTCGGACGAGAAAGCCGCAGCCGTTCGGCGATCTCGGCCTGCGTCAGACTCTGCTCATAGTAGAGCCGAGCCGTCTTGACCAACAGGCGTTGATGATCGGTCGGAGTCATGACTGGAAGCCTATGCAGTGTGCGAGCAAATGCTCACCATCGAGCGATTGTCCAACGGGATCAAATCATACACCTGGCGCCTGTGTCAAGCCCGGCGGAGACTCGCAGGGTCACTGTCCGGTCGGGATGAGCCTTTGCCAAGCGACCACAGAGGAGCTAGACTTTTCGCCATGGCTGAACCGGCCGTTGCACCATTCCCAGCTAGAAAGGAATTATTTCGTGCATGCTCATAACGTCTATTTTTCCCTAAACGTCGCATCCGAAGACACCATCGCCGCCTTCATTGCCGACTGCAAGACCTATCTTGCCGTTCAGCCCGGCATTGTCTCCTTTGTCTGCGGCGTTCTCGAAACGGCGCTTAACCGCCCGATCAATGACCGTGATTTCGACGTGTCGCTGCACGTTGTGTTCGACAGCAAAGCGGCCCACGACGCCTATCAGGTGGCGCCGCTGCATGATGTGTTCGTGGCCAGGCAGAAGGAAAACTGGAAGGCCGTCCGGGTCTTTGACACCGCCGTGAGATAGCGGGGGCGACCACGGGGGGACGCCCCTACTTGTGGGCCGCCTATGGCGCCGGCTTCCCACAAAACATAAAGTGGCGGTACAATGGATCGATGAGGACGCACGGCGGTCGGTTGTCGGCCGGCGGTCGTCGCTTTCTCGCCTCTCCCATGCATCAACCCCTTCGCTTCATCCCCCTCGGCGGTCTCGGCGAGATCGGCCGCAACATGACCGTGCTCGAGTACGGTCGCGACATCCTCATCATCGACGTCGGCGTCATGTTCCCCGAAAACGACATGCTCGGCATCGACCTGGTGATCCCCAACTTCGAGTACCTGCGGGATAAGAAGGACTGGGTGCGCGGCATCGTCATCACGCACGGCCACGAGGACCACACCGGCGCCCTGCCCTACCTGCTTGAAGAGCTGCAAGCGCCCATCTACAGCACCCGGCTGGTGCTGGCCATGCTCGACCGCAAGTTGAAGGAGCACTTCGGCAAGCGCCTGAAACCCGATCTGCACGAGCTGACGCCCGGCGACAGCGTGCGCATCGGGCCGTTCAACGTGCACACGATTCTCCTCAGCCACTCCATCCCCGACAGCATGGCGCTGGCCATCGACACGCCCGTCGGTCGCATCATCCACAGCGGCGACTTCAAGATCGACTATACGCCCAGCGCCGGCGAGCGGCCGCACCTGGCGCAGTTGGCGGCGCTGTCGGCCGACGGCATTCTGGCCCTGTTCTCGGACTCGACCGGCGTCGAGCGCCCGGGATTCACCCCATCGGAACGGACGATCGAGCCGGCCTTTGACAAGATCATGCGGGAGGCGCCCGGCCGCGTCATCATCGCCAGCTTTGCTTCCCAGCTCAACCGCTTTCAGATGCTGATCGACATCTCGCACCGCTACAACCGCAAGGTGGCCATCGCCGGCCGGTCACTGCAACAGAACTTTGAGATTGCTCGCGACCTGGGCTATATCAAGGTACCCAAAGGTGCAGTAGTGAAGCTGGACACCGCGGCCAAGCTGCTCCCCAAGCAGGTGACGCTGCTGATTACGGGCAGCCAGGGCCAGCCGGAAGCAGCGCTGGCCCGCATGGCCACAGGCAGGCACCGTGAGCTGACACTTACCCCTACCGACACAGTGGTGATCTCGGCCCACCCCATCCCCGGCAACGAGGAGGAAGTGGGCCGCATGATCAACCAACTGGTCGAGCGTGAGGTGGAGGTACTCTACCCGCCCATCGCCAACGTGCACGTGTCGGGGCACGCCAGCCAGGAAGAGATGAAGCTGCTGTTGGCGCTGGTCCAGCCCAAGTTCTTCATCCCCGTCCATGGCGAGCTGCGCCATCTCCACCTGCACGCCCGTCTGGCCGAGACCATGGGCATTGCCCGCGACCACATCTTCAAGCTGCGCGATGGCGATGTGCTGGAGATGACACCGGAGAGCTGCCATGTTGCCGACAAGACCGCGGGCGGTTACGTGTTCGTGGACGGCAGCGGCGTCGGCGACATCGGGCCGGCCGTCCTGCGCGAGCGTGACGCCCTGGCCCGAGATGGCGTCGTCAGCGCCGTCATCACCGTGCACAAGAACACGCGCGAGCTGGCGGCCGATCCGCAGATCGTGACCACCGGTGTGATCTACAAAGAGCAATCCGGCGGCACCCTGCAGGGCGCACAGTCGGCCCTGGTGCAGGCCCTGAAGCAGAGCAAACGCAGCAACAGCGCCTTGACCAACACTGCCACCGACGCTCTGAGCCGTTACTTCTATCAGACCACCCGGCGCAGCCCCGTGGTGCTGCCGGTGATTGTGGAGGTCGCCTGAGGTCAGACGTCCACAGCAAAGGCGATCTTGACCGTCGCCTTATAAGCTACGATCTTGCCGTTCTCAACCTTGGCGGTCATGTTGGTGACCTCGATGCCGCTGATGCCATGGATACTGCGCGACGCGGCCTTGACGGCTTGGGCGGCGGCGTCATCCCAACCGACCTCGGACGTACCCACCAACTCGATGACTTTGGCGACGTGAGACATCATTGTCCTCCTCGTAACAGCAGAATGAAATTAAGTGCGAGGTCATGATAGCGCAGCACGAAGGACGGGTAAAGGTGGCGGGTGAGGGGTGGCGGGTTGCGAGAGGCGAGAGGCGAGAGGCGAGAGGCGGGAGAGGGGGTGGCGGGTTGCGAGAATCGCGGAGCGGAGGCTACAATCCGCGCAGAACTAACCCCTGCCATCTTGCATAGGAGAACCCCATGACCCAACTTGTCCGCTCGCGCGGCCTCTACTTCGAGGAATTCCTGATCGGAGAAAGCGTCGAGAGCGTCGGTCGCACCATCACCGAGGCCGACATCGTCCAGTTCGCCATGCTCTCCGGCGATTGGAACCAGATACACACCGACGCCGAATACAGCAAGAGCCAGATGACCGGCGAACGCATCGCCCACGGGCTGCTGGTGCTGTCGATCGCCACGGGCCTGGCCACGCGGCTGGGCTTCATGGAAGATACGGTCATGGCCTTCATGGGTTTGGAGTGGGAGTTTCGCGGCGTGGTCAAGATCGGGGACACCGTGCGCCTCCGCGCCACTATCGCCGAGAAGAAGGACATGCCGCGGCTGGGCGGCGGCTATGTCACGCTCAAGGTGGAAATCCTGAACCAGGGCGGGGCCAAAGTGCAGCGGGGCACGTGGACGGTGCTGGTGAAGTACGAGCCGGAAGTTTGACAGTATTACGCATTACGCATTACGTAACTACGTAATGCGTAACGCTTGGCGCCGTTCATGAAGGAAATCGTCCCCGGCATTTACCAGATCACGATGCCCACGCCATTTGCGGTCGGCGATGTGCATGCCTATCTTCTGTGGAGAGAGCCGCTGACGCTGGTCGATACGGGGCTGTACTACCCACCCAGCCAACGAGCGCTGACGGCGGCGCTGGCGGAGGTGGGCGTCGCCCCCTCTGACCTGGAGCAAATCGTTCTCACCCACAGCCATCTGGACCACTTCGGGCAGGCGCGCTGGCTGCAAGAAGCCGGCGGGGCGACCGTGCTGGCGCATCCTGCTGCCTGCGCCAAGATCGCCGACTTGCCTGCCTTCGTCAACCATGCCATCGCCTGGGCCGGCGACGTGCTGACCGCGGCAGGCCTGCCTGAAGACCATCATAGCCTGGTGCACACGTTCTACGGCATCATCCCGCAACTGGCCCAGAATGTGACGGTGCAGCGTTGCCTCGACGAGGGGGATGCGCTGGAGGCAGGCGGGCAGCATTGGCAGGTTCACTTCTTTCCCGGCCACGCCAGCGACCTCATCACCTTGTGGCAGCCGGAAACCGGCATTTTGCTGGGCAACGACCACCTGCTGGCCCAGATCAGCTCCAATGCCCTGTTGGAGCCCCCGCGGCCCGGCGAGCGAGACCGCCGTCTCTCACTCATCCAGTACTGGGACTCGCTCGATCGTCTGGAGGCCTTGCCGGTGGCGTCGATTCTCCCCGGCCATGGCCCGGTGATCACCGACCACCGCAGCTTGCTGGTCGAGCGTCGCGACCGCCGCAACCGCCGTCTGGCCCGCATCGAGGCCCTTCTGGCGGAGTCCCCGCGCTCGGTCTGGCAGATCGCCGGGACCCTGTTTCCGAAGCTCGATCAGGCCGACTTCTTCCTGGGGATCAGCGAAGTCGTCGGTCACCTGGACATGCTGCTGGCCCAGGACCGGGTCAGCGTCCTTGAGGGTGAGGATCCGGTGAGGTATATGAAGATCGGGAGACCTGTAGACCAGGAAATCGGGACACCTGTAGAACGGGAGCGTTTTCGGTGATCCAGGGCGACCACAGGGGGTCGCCACCACAGGGCGACCACGGGGGGTCGCCCTATATGCGCTAACATAAGGGTAGCGCCATTGCACCTTAACAGTA
>CAZHTZ010000108.1:0-14129 GCA_964535455.1 uncultured Caldilineales bacterium | reverse complement strand
GGCTTTTTGCCCTGGCTCCCGGCAATGCTGACCCGCTTCCAGACCGATAGCAGCTACTGGTCGGGCACCCTGAAGCTGGCCGAGGCGCTGCGTCATACGGCCATCAATCTCACGGCCGGCGCCACCGAGACCATGCTCGAAGGGCAGGCGACGGCGCTCCTGCCCTGGTTTGGGTTGGCGGCGCTTATATGGCTGATCGCGGCCGGACGGGCGCCCGGTCACAGGTCACAGCGCCCGACGATCCTGATCCTGCTCTGGGGTGTGCTGCCTTCGCTCTGCATCCTCCTCCTGGCTTACCGCACCCCCAAGTTCAACCCACGGTACTTGATGATCAGTTGGCCGGTTTGGGCGTTGCTCGCCGGCGGAGGCGTAGCGGCGCTCTGGCGTGGCATCGCCCCCGGCGCAACCTCCCAAAGGGCCGTACGTACGGTGTCGGCTGTACTCTGCCGCAAGGTCGTGGCGATCGCCAGTCTCACCTTCGTTCTGGTTGTACAGACGGCAGGCCTGCGCAACTGGTTTGCCGACGCCGGCTTTGCCAAGTCCGACTGGCGCGACGCCATTTCGCAGATGTACTTCCACCGCCAGCCGGACGAGGTGTCGCTGCTGGTCTCTGGCCACGCCTACCCTGTCTTCGACGCCTACGTCCCGGCAGCGCTGGGTGTGACCCGCTACCGGCTCCCGGAGATCGAGATTCTGGACGTGAACCGGGTGCTGGGATGGGAGGAGACGGCACAGGCGCTCAACCGCGACCTGGCAGGCAAGGGCGGCGTTTGGCTGTTCCTATGGCAGAACGAAGTGGTGGATCCGGCGGGGGTGGTCACCACGCTGCTGGACCGCTATGCCGAGCCGGTGTCGACGCCGGCCTATCCTTTCATCGGGTTACGTCATTATCGCTTGCGACCTGGGCAGGTCTTCCCTGAGACGCCGCCCGTCGCCGGTCCCACGGCCGACTTCGGTGGGCTGGTCCGCCTGATGGGCGTAGAACCGGGGGAGGGAGGCTACTGGCTGTACTGGCAGGGACTGCAAGCCGGGCTGCCTGACCTCCTGGTCGATCTCAAACTACTTGGGGCAAATGGCGAGGTTCTAGCGCAGCAGGAGGGCCGTCCTGCAGGATATGACTTCCCCACGACTCGCTGGCAGCCTGGCGCTACCTACCCGGTCTGGCTGCCAACCCTGGATACCGCGACCCGGCCCATGCAGCTCCATTTGCGCGTCAAGGATGCCGGCGCCGGCCGGACTCTTGGCGAACACACCCTCGATTTGGCCGCCCCACCCTGAGCCCCATTCACCGGCGCCACGCACGGCGTGTCCTCTATCCGGAACTCAGCAGCAATCGCCGCCGTCCAGTACCCTGACGCCATCACCCTTGGCGGGCTGCACTCTGCAGCCGCGCGGCGGACGAAGAACGCGCCGGCGTGGCCTGGCACCGGCTATGCCGCCTTTGCCCCTGAGATCGGCAGCGTTGGTTCTTGCGCATCCGATCTGCTACACTTTGCGCAGGCCCGCCTCCCGGCGGGTCTTTCACGCCCATGAACCCATCCCCTTTGGCAACATTGCCTCTATCTCGTTCACCTCAACTGGCGCAGCGCCTCCTGCGCTTTGTCGCCGGCGCGCTGCGTCCCGCAGCCCTGCTCCCCGCAGCCCTGCTCCCCGCCCTGGCGCTGGTAGTGTTCGTGAGCGCCTGCTCGACCGGCCCGCTCGTCTCCAACGCTCGTGTCGAACCTGGCACGATCAGTCCCAACGCCGACGCGGCCAACGACGCCACCCGCATCTCCTACACCATCCACCGGCCCAGCGACGTGTCGATCTACCTCGTCGACGCCAGCGGCCAGCGCCATTATTTCCGACAGGACCGGCGCCGGGCCGCGCGTGACTACAACGTCCTTTGGGGCGGCGTCATCGATGGTCGCATACTGCCCAACGGCGCCTACACCTGGACCGTCGAAGCCACCGATGATGCCGGTCGCACCGACCAGGCCACAGGCGAGCTCACCATCGTCGATGCCGACAACAATCGCCCTCAGTTCGAGAACTTCGCCGTCAATCCGACCGTCATCACACCCAACCAGGATGGCATCGACGACCGCGCCTCGATCACCTACTACCTCAGCAAGAAGGTGGACGAACTGCAGGTCTACCTGTTGCCCACCAAGCTCGACCCGGACAACCCGAACCCCAAGTATCCTTTGGCCGAGACCGAGCGCGAGATCAAACCAACCGAGCCCGGCTTCCACTTCTATGACTACGATGGCGGCATCGACCTGGGCGCCGACCCCCCGCCTGATGGCGACTATTTTGTCGTGGCCGATGCACAGGACCTCGCCGGCAACCGCACGGTCGTCACCAAGACCTTGACCATCGACAATGGCGGCAAGCCACGCGCCGACATCGTCAAAGGGGAGATCACCATGATCCACCCCGATTCGGGCGATCTCAACATCCCGCTCGGCGGCGCCATGATTTTCACGGCCACGATCGAGAACTACGGCAAGGTGCCCATTCGCACGGCAGGGCCGTGGCCGGGCACGGTCTACCACTCCAACGAAAACTTCAACACCCTGGCTTACCGGGAAGAGGAAAAGAGCTGGTTTGAGCAGTCTGGCACCTGGCGTTTCGGTCTGAATTTTCAGGCCAACCCCGGACAGGATTTCCCGTTCCGCTACGCCGTGGGTCGCCGGGAAGACCTGCGCTGCGAGATGGTGGATGGCCGTGAACAGTGCTTCCTGGACCCGGGCAAACGGGGTCTTGTCTACGGCACCCTCATCTGGGACACCATCCCCGGCCGCAATCCCTTCCAAATGTGGGGCGGTCTGCTCCACGAGGATGTGGAGGTCGTCAACAACTTCGCCGACGTCCAGGAAGTCGAGATCGCCGATCCCAACCAGGGCAAATAGCGTGCGTCTGGGCATCGTCATCGTCAGCTTCAACGTTTGCGACCTCCTGCGCTCCTGCCTGGCCTCGGTCTACAGAGATCTGGCCCAGACGCCAGACCTGGACACGAGGGTGGTCGTCGTCGACAACGCCTCTGTCGACGATAGCGCGGCGATGGTGGGAACTGAATTCCCGCAGGCGGCTTTGATCGCCAGCCCGGAAAACCTGGGGTTTGCCCGCGGCAACAACGTCGGGCTGCGGGCGCTGGGCTTCGACGCACCGGCAGGGGGAGCTGCCACCCCACCCGACGCCGTCTTGCTCCTTAACCCCGACACCGAGGTCCAGCCGGGCGCCCTGGCCGCTCTTGCCGGTTTCCTGCACGCCCATCCGCAAGCTGGCGGCTGTGGTCCCGCCTTGCAGTATGGCGATGGCAGCTTCCAGCACAGCGCCTTCCATTTCCCGGGCCTGACCCAGCTTGCGCTCGACCTCTTCCCGCTGCACGGCCGCCTGCACAACTCGCGACTGAACGGACGCTATCCTTTATGGCTATACGAACGGGGCCACCCTTTCCCCGTTGACTTCACCCTGGGAGCGGCGCTCATGGTGCGCGGCGCCGCCATCGAGGCCGCCGGTCTGCTGGATGAAGCCTACTTCATGTACGCGGAGGAGATGGACTGGTGCCGGCGCATGAGAACGGCCGGGTGGCCCCTGTACTGCGTCCCGGCGGCTCACATCACCCACCACGAAGGCCGCAGCGCCCGCCAGTTCCGCGGCGCCATGACGGTGACATTGTGGCGGTCGCGTCTCCGGTACTACCACCGCCACTACCCCGCCTGGAAGCAGTGGGCCGCACGACGCCTGGTCGCGGCGGGGATGCGGGCGGAAATGCGCCGCGGTCGCGCAGCGTTTCTGCATGGCGACATCTCGTCCGTCGAGCTGGAAACCCGGCTCGACGCTTACCGCCAGGTGCTGACCCTGGTCAGCACCCCTATCTAGCTGGTATTCCAGCCCGTCACCCTGCCATGCCTTCCGCTCCCAGCCTTGCCTGCGCCATCCTCGCCCGCAACGTCGCTCAGCACATCGGCGACTGCGTGCGCTCCTGCCTGTTCGCCGATCAGGTGGTTGTTTTCGATACCGACAGCGAGGATGAGACGGTTGCAAGGGCCCGCACCGCCGGAGCCGAGGTCATCGCCACCCCCTTCGCCAACTTCTCCCAGGCGCGCAATTTTGCCCTGGAGCAGTTGCACACCGATTGGGTTTTCTTTGTCGACGCCGACGAACGCGTGACGCCTGAACTGGCGATCGAGGTCCGGCAGGTCATCCAACATGAAGACGGCGTCGACGGGTGGTGGGCGCCACGACACAACCACATCGTCGGCCACGTCATGCGCGGCGGCGGCTGGTATCCTGACCACCAACTGCGTCTGCTGCGCCGCACCCAGGCCCACTACGATCCGAGCCGCGAGGTCCACGAGATCGCGAACCTGCAGGGTGGTTCCGACCGTCTGCGCGAGCACCTGATCCACTACAACTACGACACCTGGACGCAGTTCCACGCCAAGAACCGCCGGTACACGGAGTTCGAGGCCAAGACGCTATACACCGAAGGTGTGCGCGCCCATCCCCGTCACCTGGTCACGCGGCCGCTGCAAGCATTCTGGCGGCGCTTCGTCACGTGGCAGGGCTATCGGGATGGCCTGCACGGTCTGCGCCTGAGCCTGATCATGGCCCGCTACGAGCAACTCAAATACTGGTGGCTTCAGCAGATGGAGAAGCGCCAATAAGGGGGCCGACCCCACAACTTCAAGCGCCTGAGGACAGCGGGGACACGCCCAGGCGCCTGAGAATGGCAGGCAGACCGCTGCGCACCGTGTCGGCCAGCAGCGCGGCCGTGGCTTCGTAGGCAGGCTGGTCGAGACCATAGGGGTCGGCGATGTCCTCGTGCCCGCCGGCCATCTCGCTCAGCAGGAAGGTTTTGCGCAGCGCCTGGGGCCAGGTGTAGAAAATGGTGCGGCGGTGCTCTTCTTCCATCACCAGAATCAGATCGGCAGTCTGCACCAGGGGGGCATCCACCTGCCTCCCGCGATGCGCCGACAGGTCCAGACCGCGACCGGCCATCGCCTGCATCGCGCCCCGGCTGGCGGGCGCTTCCTCGACTGCATACGTGCCCGCCGAACTCACCTCGACCTGCCCGGTCAGGCCCGCCTCGGCCAGCGCCTGCGAGAGCAGGGCCGAGGCCATTGGCGAACGACAGATATTGCCGGTGCAGATGACAAGAACTTGTTTCATGCGTCCCAAAGGATCAAAACGGCCCGCCGGCAGGGGTACGCCGGCGGGCCGGGAAAGCCAGGGTAAGAGCCGAAGTGGGAAGATCAGCCCACTGAGTACTCTCAGCCAAGCTCTGGCTGGAGCAAACCGAAGTTGTTGTCCCGGCGGCGGTAGACCACGTTTACGGTGCCGGTGCCGGCATTCTGGAAGACATAGAAGTCGTGGCCGAGTAACTCCATCTGCTCGATGGCTTCGTCGGGGTCCATGGACTGCATTTCGAACTGCTTGACCCGCACGAGGTTGCCGGTGTCTGGTTCTTCTTCCACAGGTGGTGCAGTCACGGCTTCGACGACGGTGTTGGCTTGGGCCACGGCCCGCTTGTTATTGGGAGCGTGCTTGCCCTTATAGCGCTCGATGCGACGTTCCAGCTTATCGGTCACGGCATCGATCGACGCAAACATGTCGCCCGACCGCTCTTCCGCCCGCAAGATGGTGCGAGGATTGCGAATCGTCACCTGCGCCACGGCGCGGTCGGCGGCGCTGCGCGTTTTCTCCTCGCGCAACTCCACAAAGGCCTCATCGATGTCGGGCAAGTACCGTCCCAGCTTGCCGATCTTCTTGTCCACATACTGCTCCAACCATTCCGTCAATTCGACGTTGTGCACCTGGATCATGAGCTTCATCGTTCGTTTCTCCTTTGCAAGGGCACGATCCGGCCACGGAACCACACCTACGGGCCGGAGGATCAAGTTGGGCCATTCTACGGCCTGACTCAGTAGATGTCAACCACTCCTGACAGGGGAGAACGCCGGCAGACGCCCAGACGGGACCCTCACATGACCCTGTCTTGTGGCATCCGGCCCGGCGCGGAAAGCGACGCAAACGCGGGAAGGTGCTGATCTGGTGGCGAGGCGCACCACCCCTCTCTGGTCAACCGCGAGACATCCCGGCGCTGCCACCAGGGTTCCGGCGATGGCTCCAACCCCAAAACGCCAAGCGCGCCTGCCAACCCTGTCTGTCCACCGCCTGATTGTGAAGATACGGCGTGGATGGGGCATTGTCTCTCGCTCCTTGTTCCAGTATAGCACGCTTTCAGTTTCCGGAAACATGATACAGATCATGGCGCGACGCGTCATAGAAGGTCTACTCTGTAAGATGGCAGTCGTACTCGACGATGAGCCAGATAAGGGACCAAGGAGGCTCAACTATGTCCAATGATCAGCCCGCCACTGCAACGGCGACAGAGCAGAGGCAGCCCCTGACTACCGATGTCGAAACGATGCTGGCACAGGCGCAGAAACCTGCCGCTGACGCCATGCTTCTCCACCCCTTTTACAGGGGAAAGATCGAAGTGGTTCCGAAGTGTGTGGTCCGGGACTTCAATGATTTTGCCATCTGGTACACGCCCGGTGTGGCAGCGCCGTGCAAAGACATCCAGGCCAACCCGGAGAAAGTCTACGAACACACGAACAAAAGTAATCTGATCGCCATCGTCTCAGACGGCACACGCGTGCTGGGTCTGGGCGATATCGGCCCCAAAGCGGCCATCCCCGTGATGGAAGGCAAAGCTCTGCTCTTCAAGTATCTCGGCGGCGTGGACGCCATTCCCATCTGCATCGACACCAAAGACCCCGACGAGATCATCCGCACAGTGCTCTTGCTCCAACCAAATTACGGTGGCATCAACCTCGAGGATATTTCACAGCCCAAGTGCTTCCGCATCCTCGACACATTGCGCGAGAAAGCCGAAATCCCTGTCTGGCACGACGACCAGCAAGGCACCGCCACGGTGGCGCTGGCGGGTCTCATGAATGCCCTGCGCATCGTGGGCAAGCGCCCGCACGAGGTCAAGATCGTATTCCAGGGGGCAGGCGCCTCCAACGTGGCATGCAGTAGGCTCATGTTCGCCTGGGGCGTCCGGCCGGAGCAGTGCACCGTGGTCGACAGCAAGGGCATCTTGCACCCGGAACGCGAGGATTTGCGCCGGCGTAAGGCCGAGTTCGTTGACAAGTGGCGCCTGTCCAACATCACCAATGCCGAAGGGCGCACAGGCGACATGGCCGCAGCGCTGGCGGGCGCCGACGTCTGCATCTCACTCAGCACGCCCGGGCCTGGTTCGCTGAAACAGGAATGGGTGGAGAAGATGGCGGATGGAGCCATCGTCTTTGCCATGGCGAATCCCATTCCCGAAATGTGGCCGTGGGAGGCGAAAGCAGCGGGGGTGCGCATCTTCGCCACCGGTCGCTCGGATTTCCCCAACCAGGTCAACAACTCACTGGGCTTCCCGGGCATCTTCCGGGGAGCGCTTGACGTCCGGGCGCGCACGATCAGCGATGAGATGTGTATCGCCGCCGCCACCGCCCTGGCCGACATGGCAGCGGAACGCGGGCTGGATGCCGACCACATTTTGCCCACCATGGATGACTGGGAGGTCTTCCCGCGTGAAGCGGTCGCCGTCGGGATGAAAGCCCAGGAACAGAATCTTGCGCGCATTTCCTTGAGCGCCGAGGAGCTGCATACTAAGGCAAGCGACATCATCGCCCGCGCTCGCGGAATCACTCAGTGGATGATGCGTGAGGGCTTTATTGCCCAACCCCCGGAGGCATGAACATGTACGACATCATTATCATTGGCGCTGGACCTGCGGGTTTGGCCGCCGCCACCTACTGCCTGCACAAGCGCATGGAAGTGCTCGTGATCGCCCCTGACCTGGGCGGCAAGGCTGACTACCGGCTGCATCTGGCCGGATTGGAGGGCTTCGAGCACATTACCGGCGAGGAAATCGTCCGCAAATTCCGCAACCAGCTTCAGTACCTCGAATTCGCTCATGTTCGGGACACTGTCAAACAGGTCGAGGTCAAGCCCGGCGCCGAACACGAGACGTTTGCCGTCACCACCGAGGCTGGGAAACACTTCCCCGCCCGCAGCATCATCCTGTCGACGGGTGTCGAACCAATCCGGCTGAACGTCGCCGGCGAGGAGAGAGCGCTCGGTCGTGGCCTCTCCTACTCCGCCATCAGCCATGCCCCCTTGTTCTGGGAACGGGAGACAGCCGTTGTGGGCAGCGGCGACCTGGCGCTGCGCGCGGCTGCCGAACTGGCTTCGATAGCCAAACGGGTGGTGCTGGTGGCGCCAGAAGGGCTGAGCGATTCGCCCTTGAAGCGCAAGCTGGCGGCCATGGACAACGTCACCATTCTCGAAAAGCATACCGTCAGGCGGTTGCACACCAATGGCTACCTGCACGGCATCACCCTCTTCGACCCTGCCGGTCGTGAGCAAGAGGTGCCGGTCACTGGCGTGTTCGTGGAGTTGGGACTGATCCCGCAGTCCGCGGCGGTAAGAGGATGCGTGGACCTGGACCAGGATGGGTATGTGGTGGTGGACGACCGCTGTCGCACCTCGCGCCCCGGCATCTTCGCCGCCGGCGATGTCACCAACACCTATGGCGAGCAGGTGCTCATCGCCACCGGAGAGGGCGTCAAGGCAGCCCTGGCGGCGTACGACTACCTGCTCGGCCTGGAGAGCTAACTAGCATGCTGGCATCCCGAATCTGCGCAACGCGCTCTTCCCGAGCGCCGTATGTTTGCGAGGTCAAGCTTCCGGCGCCAGGGCGACCGGCTGCCCGTCAAGCGCCAACGACTGCTGGGCGGCTTCCAGCACCCGCACCACCTGTAGGCCGTTGACGCCATCGGCGACGGGTCGCCGGCCCGTCAGGATGGCCTGGACGAAGTCATCGCACTCGGCGCGCAGGGGTTCGGCCAAAGGCAGCTTGGGGATCACGATATCGCCGGCGTGCAGCCGGTACTGATACTCACCGTATTGCGGGTCGGTGAACCTGGAAACACCCTTGTCGTAGATCTTGACCTTGCCCTCATCGGCCAGGTCATCGTAGACGACCATCTTCTGGCTGCCGACCAGAGTGAGGTGGCGCACCTTGCTGGGATCCAGCCAGGAAACCTGGGTATGGGCCAGCACCCCGTTGGGGAAGCTGAGGATGAGAAAAACCACGTCCTCGACTGCGCCATGCAGGCAGCGGGCGCCACGGGCGCTGACTGTGGTGGGCATTTGCTCCAACAGGTGCAGATAGATGGAAATGTCGTGCGGGGCAATGCTCCACAGGGCGTTGATGTCGGATTGGACGCGACCCAGATTGACACGCGTCGAGTACAGGTAATAGACGTCGCCCAGGGAGCCGGCGTCCAGCAACGTTTTGATGTAGAGGACGGCCGGATTGTAAAGGAAGACATGTCCCACGGCCAGCACCAGCCCCCTGGCGGCCGCCAGGTCCACCAGCACCTGAGCCTCCTGTGTCGTCATCGCCAGCGGTTTCTCCACCAAGATGTGCTTACCGGCTTCCAGGGCGGCGAGGGCCAGAGCGTAGTGGGAACGGGCCGGCGTCGCCAGGGCAATGGCATCGACGTCGCTGGCCAGCAGCGCCTCGACATTGTCATAGAGGCGGGCGCCGCGGTATTGGACCCCGGCTTTGTCCAATCGCTCAGGGCTGGTATCGCCAATCGCAGTCAACTCGCAGGTGGGAATGGCGTGGAAGTTGCGGGCCAGGTTGGGACCCCAGTAGCCGAAGCCGACGAGACCGACACGAAGCAGAGACATGGGCCGTAGTGAAAAACGAGCGTGGAAGAGAAAAAAGAGCCGCAGGCCGTAGTGTAGGCGAGGGGAAGAGGAGCAGCAAGAAGAGCAGGGGTTCTGCGGGCAGCGTGGGTGTCAAAAAGGAAGTCCACGCGCCGGTTTTTTTGACAACTGTCACGTGACACGTTACAATGGGCTTATGATCCAGACGTTTGCCGACCGAGAAACGCAGCAGCTCTTTGTCACTGGCAAATCGAAACGGCTGCCGCCCGATTTGGCGAGACGAGCGCTCCGCAGGTTAGAGAAGGAGTTAACCATGGCAATTGCAGATACTGAACCGCGCCAGATTCCGCCGACACACCCTGGAGAGATGTTGCGCGAGGACTTCATACCTGATTACGGTCTGACTGCCAGCACGCTAGCTTCCGCGCTAGGCGTCTCGCGCCAGACGATCTATGAACTGTTGCGGGAAGAGCGCGCCATCACGCCGCTCATGGCGCTGCGTTTGTCCCGCCTGTTTGGAAACACCCCCGCCTTTTGGCTCAAGGCACAACAGGCAAGAGATCTTTGGGAATCGGAGCGGGGTTACCACGCCGAGTTGATGCGCATCCAACCACTTCCTGCCGTGGCATAAACGGCCGTTGCTTGGCCGGATTGGCTACGACGAAAGTCATGCCACACCTCGGCCGAGGTGGCGATCTCAGCCGCCGGTCGTCAGGATCGCTTTCACCCGTCCCACCCGGCCGTCTACCAGCATCACTTTGATGCCGTGGGGATGATTGGGGCTGCTCGTCAGGATGTGGGCGACAACGCCCTCCGTCACGGCGCCACTGCCTTGGTTCTGCTTTTCGACGATCTGCACCTTCGTGCCAGATCGGATTTCGCTGCGTAGCGGCAAGCTCATAAAGCCCCCAGGGTCGAGATGGTTCATCGGTGGACGCTATCGCGTGGTCACGCATGATTGCCCTCTACGATGGCAATCTCCTCCTCCGTCAGCCCATACAACCGGTACACCACCCGATCAATCAGCGGGTCGGAGGCGACAGGTATCCGAGGCTTTCACCCTACCGGTACACCTCGTCATGGCTGCCGATGTCCAGTAGGATAATCTCTTTGTCCGTAATCTCAAGCGTCAGGATGATGCGGTAGCTTTCAGTAAGGTTGACTGCCTGCACGCCCTTCAGTTTGCCGCCGAGGTAGTGGTAGGCAAGATGGGGGGCAAAAGGATCCTGCCTGAGGTCGTCGACGACTTGACCGAAGCGTTCCTTTAAGTCGGGATGCTTTTTGAAGAACTTGCGCGCACGACGAAGAAAGTACTCAGTCGCATCAAGGGTGAACACTATGCTTCGCCCTCAAGCCCAAGCGCCTTGATCAGCTCTTCCGCCGACGCAAAACGGCGAACTCGTCCCGCCTTGAGGTCCTCCAAGGAGGCACGCACACGGGCTTCAAAGGCTTCGTCCTGCGCTTCGATCAATTCCTGGTACCGCTCTTGCGTGAGCACCACGTACTGCGGCTGGTTGTTACGGATGATATGTACGTCGCCCTTGGCAATGAGGTCGTCAACGGCGGCGATGCCGCGGCGCTTGATCTCCTGGGCAGGTATCGAGTTCATGGGCAGACTCCATCTGGTACGTAATAGGGTACCTGGGATGATACCTGAATATGCACCTTCAGGCAAGTGTTCCGGCTGTACGTTAGCGCTCCACCCTGACCACAGTCACCTCCCGGTCGGGCAAGACAGCGTCTTCGCCCGACCGGCTCGTGACCTCACCTCAAAACGCTGGGCAGATAGGCCCGCGCCAGCGTCGCCCCATATTCCACGGCGCCGATATCGCATATTCCCACACGGGCTGCGCCGCGTTGGTCGGTCGCAGTACACGAGTTGGCATCGCCCGCATTGATGAGCGGGCTGCCGGCCAACGGCAGCATGGTTGGCATCGGGTAGGCGCCGCCGTTGAAGGCCAGGCCGCCCAGATTGAGATTGCCGGCATAGTTGTCTTGGTCACTTCCAGCAGTCAGGGCGGAACAGGTGCCTTTGCTAATGTTATGTCCCAGCGACTGGAAGGTGCCGCCGTCGCAGTTGTTGGCGCTGCCAAAGATCACGCTGTTGACCATTTGAACCACACCTGGGCTGGCAGGAGTCATGGGCGAATCCTCATAGATCGCGTTTCCGGCTGCCCCGGCCTGATTGTTGCCTATCGTAACGTTGGTCAAAATGGCATAGCGGCCATAGTGATAGAAACCACCCCCGAACAGTCCGGCCTGGTTATCCGCCAGCGTGACATTGGTCAAGGTCAGGTTGTCATCCGAGTTCTGATAGATGCCGCCCCCGTTGGCTGAAGTGGCATTGGCCTGGTTGCCGCTGATTGTGGCATTGGTAATGAACGCAGTCCCGGTGCTGAGGTAGAGACCGCCGCCATGCGAGCCGGTGGCGACATTGCCCACGATATTGGCATCGGTGATTTGCAGGTGATTGCCATAACTATTGACGCCCCCACCTTCATAGGCGCTATTGTTGCTCACTGTGCTCCTCTGTAAAGTGACCTTGCCGTCCAGGTTCCAAATACCACCGCCGCTGCCCGTGACCGTATTCAAGTTGAGCAGACTATGGGTGACCGTCACCGTGCCGCTGTTCTCCAACCCGCCGCCATACCCGCCGCTGTTGGCTTCCAGGGTGACCGCATTGAGTGTGGCGGTTGCACCTTTGGCAATGTAGAGGCCACCCCCATCCGCGGCGCTGTTGCCTTGGAACAGACTGTTGTTCACCACCAGCGTCGCGGTGTCTGCATTGAAAACTGCCCCGCCAAGACCGCCGCTTGCTTGATTCGTCAGGAAGGTGGAATTGCTGACCGTGGCAGCGCAACCATCATTGTAGATGGCCGCGCCTTTGAGCGAGGTATTATTCTGAAATACGCTGTCGCTGACAGTCAGAGTGCCGCCGGTGCCAACATAGCAGTACACTGCCCCACCCTGGTCATTGGCATGGTTCGCCAGGAAATGGACAGACTCCAGAATGACTTGCGCCCCAGCCGATTCGATTGCACCACCGCCTGCAAGAGACTTGCCCTCACGCAACGTGATTCGTTGCAGGCGGAATGTGACGCCACCATTGACAAAGAACAGGCGTGTGCTGTTGCCGCCACTCAGGATGATGCGGTCATTGCCGTTGATGGTGATGTTGGTGGCCAGAAGGGCTTTCTCGCTGGCAAAGCTAATGGTTTTCGTGGCCGCGCCGCAGTTGAAGGTGATGGTGCCGCCGCCACTATTGACGGCAGCCAATGCAGCGTCGAAGGCCGCTTCTGTGCAACTGGCGGGCGTGCCGGTACCCACCACGGCGTTGGCGGCGCCGGCCGGGCTCGGCAAGGCGAAGAGGAGAACTGCGAGCAGCGCAAGGAGGATGGTTGGTTTCATGGGTAGTAGCTCCGTGAGCAGCGGTTTGTGCATGGCGTGGTGAAACCCGTCTCCGGGTCAGCGAAGGCAATGCCTGCGTCTGTCCCAAGAATCACGGCAGGAAGATTGGTTGTGCGCTGACCCAACCCGTCGCATCCGAAGGACCAGGCGAGTTGGCAGACAATATCACAACTGCGTGGTTCCCGCTAACCATCACCGCCGCACCCTTGTCCCATCCTCTGCGATCAAGCGATGTGTGATCAAGATCAAGCAATGAATTCATTCATTGCTTGAAACAAGAAGTTGCGCTGTGCTTCACGCGCCAACGTCAACCGGTTTCAACCGGGTTTTCTATGCCAGACGCCGATTTCAATCGGTGGCCTGTCGGCCAGCAGTGACAGGACACGGTGTTCAGAACGGCGGTTGCTGCAACGAATCGTACACAACAGCCTGTTCATGGAGACTGTTGTCCGTCGCAACCTGTGGCGCGTTGCTTTCTGGCATGGCCGGGCCTTCATCCAGATCGGAGTATCGTTCCAGCCAGCCATTGATCTCGCCCTTCTGGTGTCGTTCTTTCTGGAACGCCACATACGACACGGCGCGGGGACACTGGCTCTCGCCAAGGGTCAGATAGCCATAGCCGCGCTGCCAGTCGAAATGATCCTCATAGGGACGCAGGGTGTAGTTGACGCAGTGCGAGCCGGCCCCTTTGAGTGTTTTCACCACCCAGGCCACGCTGTGCTTGGGAGGAATCGATATGACGAGGTGAATATGGTCTTCGACGCCGTTGATGGCATGGACATAACAGCCCATTTCCGCAGTCTTGCTGACCAGGTAGGCGTACATATCCTTTTCGATTCCGGGCAGTATGAGCGGTTGTCGATTCTTGGTCGCCCAAACGATGTGAGCGTAGCTGCGCCAGAATGGCATCGATCTGCTCCTTGGATGTGTGGGTTCAATCGGTAAAGGGCAATGAGTGAACCGAGGAAGCCAATGAATGAATTCATTGGCTG
>CAZHTZ010000107.1:11432-14185 GCA_964535455.1 uncultured Caldilineales bacterium | reverse complement strand
AGCCTTCACGACCCTTGCTTGACCCATCTGCCTGGGTCATATTTGGAATTGCTGCGCGGGGCCGCTCGGGTTTGGGGCTGGCTGACTAGACGCGGGTGACGTAGGCGCCGGATTCGGTGTTGACGCGAATCTTGTTGCCTGGCTCCACGAACATCGGAACCTGGACGCGCAGCCCGGTTTGGGTCGTGCACCATTTGTAGGGGCTGTTGGCCGTGTCGCCGGCGAAGCCGGGCTCCGCCTCGACGACCTCCAGATCGACGGTGGTCGGCAGGTCGATGCTGATCGGAGCGCCCTCGTAGGTCTCCAGATCGATCTCCATGCCATCCATCAGGTACGGCACAGCGTCGCCGAGCTGATCGGCCTTAAGGGCGGTCTGCTCGAACGTCTCGTTGTCCATGAAGTAATAGAACTGGTCGTCGTGATAAAGGAACTGGACCGTGGCATGCTCCAGGCGAATATCCTGGACGCGGTTGCCGCTGGGAAAGGTTTTCTCAACCGTGGCGCCGGAGCGCAGGTTGCGCGCCTTGACGCGCACCGTGGCATTGCCGCGGCCCATTTTGCGGTGCTCGTACTCAAGCACTTTATAAAGGTCATTATCCAGTTCAAAGATAACGCCTTTGCGTAGTTGTTCAACGCCGATCATGACAACGGACTCCTTGCAGAAATAGACCGCGCCCGGAGGGGCACGGCCGCATTCCATTTTAGGTAAAGTAGAGGGAAAGTCAAAACGCGGCGGTCTGCGCGTGCAGCCGGTTTCGCCGTCACTCCCACCATTCCGGCGACGGTGGCTGCGGCACGTAGTCGGTGGAAGCTGGCGGCGGGGAGGATGCGGGCGGCACATTGCCGGGCGACGGTTTGCCGGGCAGCGTCTCTCCGGACGGCGTCTCGCCATCAAGCCATTTCTTGGCGGCCAGAGGCGCGTTGGCCAGAGGGCCACGCTGCACAGTGCAGGCGGGCAGCGATTCGATGAAGAGGCGGCCGTAGCTCTTGCTCAAGAGGCGGCGGTCAAGGATGGTGCAGACGCCGCGGTCGCTGGCCGAGCGGATGAGCCGGCCAAACCCCTGCCGCAGGGCCAGGATGGCTTCCGGCACAGTGTAGTTGTAGAAGGGTGAGTCAAAGGTTTCCGAACGGGCGGCCACGATGGGGTCGGTGGGAACGGCGAAAGGCAGCTTGACGATGACCAGGGCGCTGAGCGCCTCGCCCTGCACGTCCACCCCCTCCCAGAAACTGCGCGTGCCCATGAGCACCGCCCGTTCGCTCTGCCGGAAGGCTTCAAGAATCTGCTGGCGCGAGCCGCCCTCGCCCTGAACGTAAAGCGTTAGCCCGCCTTCCTCCAGCGGTACGCGCAAGGCCTCGGCCGTGCGCTGCAACTGGGCGAACCGGGGGAAAGACGCCACTAGCCGGCCCTGGTGGGCGACCGCAAGCTGGAGGTTGGCTTGCTCGACCCGCGTCTGGAACGCCGGGTCGTTAGGTTCCGGCATGTCGGTGGGCAGGTAGAGCAGCGCCGACGTCTTGTAGTCAAAGGGGCTGTCCAGCGCCTTCTCGCCGGCATCATCCATGCTCAGCCGGCCCCGCAGGTACTCAAAGCTGTTGGATGTGCGAAGGGTGGCCGAGGTGAGGACGACGGTGTCCTTGGGTAGGAAGAGGTGGCGCTGGATCAGGTTCCCTACGTGCAGGGGGGCGCTGTGTACGGCCACGCTGCCGTACTGTTGGGAATAGCGTATCCAGTAGATGGTGTTGGCATCGGGTTTGAACACGGCCGCATCGAGCACCAGGTAGGTCTCCTCCAGGGCCCGCAGGATGGCCTGCAGGTCGGCAACCAGGTCTTCGAGCTTGGCGATGGGGTAGTTGCTCAAGTCGGACAGGCCGTTGATCAGCCGTTCCAGGTCGTCGTTGAAGCGCTTGAACAGCAGCGACAGGTTGTCCCA
This sequence comes from uncultured Caldilineales bacterium, assembly GCA_964535455.1. GTDB lineage: Bacteria > Chloroflexota > Anaerolineae > J102 > J102 > SSF26. The sequence continues at coordinate 12,257 of CAZHTZ010000107.1, read as the reverse complement.
CGTGAGCTCGACGTTGACCCAGGCCGGCTGCACCCGCTCGGTGTTGGTGAGGCGCTGGCGTATGTCGTAGCTGTTGGACTCTGGACGGCGATCACCGGAGTGGTTCTTGACGAAGCGCTCGATGGCATCCATGACCTCGAACATGCGAAGGTCGAGGGTCGGAACGGCATCGGCCAGGCCTGCGGTCAGAGTGACGATGCGGTCGGCCTTGTCAGGCGGGCAGGCGTTGCGCACCGCTGTCGCCACGTCAGCCAGGAGTCCAACGCCCTTGTTCTCGCTGCTGGTAGGCGCCAGGTCGCGCAGGTGGCCGACGAAGCTGGCATGGTCCACCACCAGCGCCAGGGCGTTTGTGGTGGCATCTTCCAGATGGTGCGCCTCGTCGACAACCAGGTACTGGTAGGGGGGCAGGACCTTGTTTTCGGTGGCGATGTCGGCCAGGAGCAGGGCGTGGTTGACGATGACCACGTGCGCGGCCTCTGCCTGGCGGCGGGCGCGGTAGAAGTAGTCCTCAACAGCCTTGCTGGTGTTGCAGCGTGCGGGCGAGCAACTGCCGCTCTCCGAACAGACCCGCTGCCAGACCGCACGTTCGCGGTTGTTGACGAGAGTGAGCTCGCTGACGTCGCCGGTGGTGGTCGTGGGCAGCCAGACCAGGATGCGGGCCAGCACACTCACATCGGTGGCCGTCAGGTCGCCACGCAGCAGCAGGTTGTTGAGGCGACGTGTGCAGAGGTAGTTTCCCCGCCCTTTCATCACCGTCCCCTTGAAGTCGTAGGGCAAGATGGCCCGCCAGTCAATGGGCACCTGCCGGGCGTATTGCGCCATGGC
>CAZHTZ010000107.1:0-11422 GCA_964535455.1 uncultured Caldilineales bacterium | reverse complement strand
GTCGGGCAGGTCCTTGTGGAAGAGCTGTTCCTGAAGATTGATGGTGTTGCTGCTGACGACGACGCGCTGCCCGGTCTGTACTGACCAGGCCAGGGCTGGAATCAGGTAGGCGACCGACTTGCCGGTGCCCGTCCCAGCTTCCACAAGAAGATGCTCGCTGCGGTTGAAGGCGTCGGCAACAATGCGCAGCATCTCGACCTGTTGGGGGCGATGCTCATAATTGGCGAAGAAACGACCAAACTCGCCGCCCGGCTCCAGGTTGGCTGCCAGCGTATCGATAGCCAGCGGCTGTGGCTGCGACACTGGCTCCAGCGGCTGTAGGTCTTCGAAAAGCGGACCAGCGTCTGACCGCCACTCCGCCGGCCGGCTCGTCCCTTTGCGCAAGGCTGCCTCTCGCTCGCCTTCCACGAAGACCTCTTTCAGGGGCCAGTCCGTGTTCTGAGCGAAGCGGTTGATCTGTTTGAGCACCGGCGCCGGCAGCGCCAACAGCCGCTGGCGCAACGCCTCGAAGACGAACATCGAGGCTTCTGCGTCTTCGAAGGCGCGATGCGCGTTCTCCAGCGTGATCCCCAGGGCTGCGGCGACCCGGCCTAGTTTGTAGCTCGCAAGGCCCGGCAGCAGGATCACGGCCAGCTCCCAGGTGTCTACCAGCGGGTTGAAGGCAAACAGGTTATTGGCCTTGAGGAACCCGGCGTCGAAGCCGATGTTGTGCCCGATCAGGGGGGCGTCGCCGATGAAGCGGCGAAAGGCGGGGGCAACGTTGGCCAGGGTAGGGGCCTGGTCGACGTCCGCCTGGCTGATGCCGGTGAGCTGTTGGATGGCGCGCGGGAGGGGACGGCCGGGATTGACGACCTGCGAAAAGGTCTCCAGGACGGCGCCGTCGCGAAAACGGACGCCGCCCACCTCGATGATACTGTCGCGATCGGCGTTGAAGCCCGTGGTTTCAAGGTCCACGGCCACATAGACTCGGGACATAGAGGTTGAAGGTTGAAGGTTGAAGGTTGAACGTTCCACGTAAGAACGTTGGAACGTTGTGTGAGGGGATAGGTGGGGGTGCGGCTGGTGGTGCGGGAGAGGGTGTGGAGCAGGGAATCGTCGAATGTTAGGAAAACGTGCAACGTTCAACCCGCAACCCGCAACCCGCAACCGTTTGCAGAGTTTAGCACAGATGTACGGATTGACTGCTATGACTGGAGCAGCTACTCAACCCTGCGCCTTTTGCCCCGCGTCCAGGCTCATGCTAGAGTGCTCTGAGAGCTGCCCTTTGTTGCGGCAAGGAATGGTTCATGGCTCCCAACATCCTTCTCATCCTGACCGATGACCACGCGCAGTGGGCGCTTGGCTGCTACGGAAACAGCGAGATACGTACGCCGACGTTGGACGCGCTTGCTGCCAGCGGTGTGATGATGGCCAACGCCTTCGCGGTGACGCCAGTCTGTTCTCCCTCGCGCGCCACCTTGCTGACGGGACGGTTACCTTCGCAGCACGGCATCCACGATTGGCTCCTGGAGTCGGATCCCTTTATCGGCAGCCGCAACTGGCTGGGGGCTGAGGTCACTCTGGCACAGATTCTCGCCAGCCGGGGCCGGTACACGGTGGGCCTGTCCGGAAAATGGCACTGTGGCCGCAGCCATCTGTCGCAGCCAGGATTCCGCTATTGGTTCAGCACCGGCCGCACTCTGCCGCCACATCGGGGCGAGCATCGCTATCGCTACCAGGATCGCTACCTGGCGATCTCTGGCTTCAGCAGTCATATCCTCACCCAGCGGGCCTTGACCTTGTTGCGTAAGCGAAACCCCCGGCGACCCTTCCTTCTGGTCGTGGGACACACGGGGCCTCATAGTCCCTGGAAAGACCAGCCGGAACGATGGTCACGCGCCTACAGCGAAGCGTCTTTCCGTGACCTGCCGGACGATGCGCCCTACCCATTTGGCCTGCCCGCAGGGGAAGCTCTGTCGGTCTCACCCGAACAGCAGCGGGACGCCCGCATCCAGTACTACGCGGCTGTGAGCGATCTCGATCAGCAAGTGGGCATTCTCGTCGACGAACTGGACCTGCAAGGCGTTCTGGATGACACCCTGATCATTTATACGTCGGACCACGGTTTGAACTGCGGACAGCATCGCTTGTGGGGCAAGGGCAATGCCACCCGCCCGCTCAACATGCTGGAGGAATCTATCCGCATCCCCTTGCTTCTGCACTATCCGCGTGGCATTGCCTACGGCAGCGTCCGTTCCGAGTTTGTGGATCACACGGACGTGTTCCAGACCCTGCTTGATTTCGCCGGTGTTTCGTTGGCCGAGGATACGCGGCGGCGCCGGAACTACCCTGGTCGCAGCTTTCGACCGCTGCTGCAGGGGCAAGAGATTGCTGACTGGCGCACTGATCAGTTCGGCGAGTACGGCAACGTGCGCATGATCCGCACCTCGACGTGCAAGTTGGTGCGTCACTACCCCGATGGTCCTCATGAGCTTTACGACCTGATCGGTGATCCCCGCGAGACCACCAACCTGTTTGGGTTAAGCTCCTACCAGGGACTGGCGCAGCAGCTCACGACCCGTCTGGAGACCTTTTTCACGACTTACCAGGACCCCGTCAAATCCGGGCTGCGGGTGGCCGATCTCCCCCGCCACAACAACGCCGAAGCTTGGCGATCAGATGGGGGAGCCGGGGATGAATGAACAGCTTACGATTGCAGCAGCCACCCGGCCAAAGAACGGACTCCAACCAGGTCTTCAATCGTACTGAAATGAAACGGCAAAATGTTTTCATTGTCATTGAAATCATTTTGAGGACTCTTCGCTATGAAGTTTGACGCCATTCTTCAGGCCGATACGAGCCAGCAGATCGTGGCCGTGGCCAGCGCTGCCGAAGGCCTCGGGTTCGATTGCCTGTGGGCCTCCGAGACCAACCACGATCCGTTCCTACAGCTCGTGCTCGCTGCCGACTATACGTCCAGCATCCAGCTTGGCACCGCTATTGCCGTTGCCTTTGCCCGCAGCCCCATGCACACAGCCTATGTGGCCTGGGACATGGCCCGTTACAGCCAGGGGCGCTTCATCCTGGGGCTGGGCACGCAGATCCAGGCACATATAGAGCGGCGCTTTGCCATGCCCTGGGGTCACCCGACCGCCCGGCTGCGCGAGTACATCCTGGCTTTGCGACACATCTGGGACGTCTGGCAGAACGGCAGCCGCTTGAACTTCCGGGGCGAGTTCTACAAGCTGACGCTCATGGCGCCTTTCTTCAACCCCGGTCCCATCCCCCACCCAGCTGTTCCCATCTATATCGCCGGTGTCAATCAAAAGCTATGCGAGCTTGCCGGCGAGCTCGCCGATGGCTTCCATGTTCATCCCTTTCATTCCGAGGCCTACCTGCGGGAACGTATCCGCCCTTGGGTGGCGGCCGGCGCTGCGACCGCGGGGCGAACTCTGGCGGACGTCGAGTTCAGCACCACCGTGTTCGCCGTGGTCGGCGACACCGAGGCCGAACGGGCGGCGGCGCGGGAAGCCGTGCGCCAGCAAGTCAGCTTCTATGCCTCGACGCCTTCCTACCGGCCGGTTTTGGAACAGCACGGCTGGGGCGAGTTGGGCGACCAGCTTGGCCGGCTGGCGATCCGCCAGCGTTGGGAAGAAATGCCTGCCCTGGTGACGGACGACATGGTTGTAGCCTTTGCTGTGGAGGGCGCCTGGGCCGAGATCGGCCAGCGCATTCACGAGCGCTACCGTGGTTTGCTCGATCGTGTTGCCCTCTATCTGCCCTTTGTCCCCGGCTTAGGCGATGAGAGCTGGCGGCAGGTGCTGCACAGCCTGCATCGGGCAGGCAGCTCGCCCGCCTGATTCAGTCCTCGTCGGGCAGCGGCGCCAACAGGGCTTCGGGCAGCGACGCCTCGTCCACCACCCAGACGATGAAACGCACGGCGGTTCGCTCCAGTCCCTCGATGTCCACATTCGTAAAGATCGGCATACAGGCGATGGTAATGCCGTCCTCCTGGAGGTAGTCGCGGGCGATGGCGATTGCCTTGATCGACTGGTTGCCGGCGCCGGCGCCGATGGACTGCACCTCAGCGTAGTGACGCTCGCGGACAATACCGGCGATTGCACCCGCCACTGAGGAGGAGCGAGACCGGGCCGAAACCTTGATGATATCCATGGGTCTGCTTCTTCGCAGTCGATGCCGTCGAGGACCGAGCCAGTATGGCGTGCGTTCCCGTGGCAGAAGGATGGCGTCGCAGAGATTGTATTCTACTTGACATTCAAATGGAGAGCAATCTTCCTATAACGCCATACTCATGCCGTCAGATACTCCTCCAGATTGAGCGTAGCGAAGAGACGCTGCTCCACGTTTTGCGGCAGCGCTTGCTCCGGCTCCGGCAGGCGGTGCACCAGGTAAATGGTCTTGCGCAGCGTGTCGAGAACGATCTGGCAGTTCTCGCACTGCGCCAGGTGCGCCTCCAGATCGGCGCAGAGCTCAACCGCCAGCGTGTGGTCGGCGTAGTCGTTGAGCTGCGTGAGGACCTGGGCGCAGTTTTCGTGGTTATGGGTGGGGTGAGGATAAGCGGTCACAAGGCGGGCGCCTCCTCAGCGGGTGAGGCGAAATAGGGGGTCAAGAGCTCGCGCAGGCGCAGACGAGCCCGATGCAGGCGAACCTTGGTGGCGGAGAGGCCAATGCCAAGCATTTCCGCCGTCTCCTCTGTGCTCAGGCCTTCGATCTCACGCAAGATGAATACGGTGCGCAGCGTGTCGGGCAATTGGGCGATGGCCTGTTCGATGACCTGGCGAGTTTCGCCATCCAGAGCGTGGTCGGCGGGATAGAACGTCCAATCGGCGATCTCCCGAGGGATGTCTTCGCCTTCCAGGCTGGCGATGGGCTGGTCAAGAGAGACTACGTCGGGCGTGTGGCGTCGCAGACGCATGAGGGCGGCGTTGGTGGCGATGCGATGAAGCCACGTTCCCAGGGCGCTGCGTCCCTCGAACTTCTGAACGTGCTTGCAGGCGCTGATAAAGGTCTCCTGAAGGACATCTTCCGCCTCGTCCGGGTCGCCCGTCATCCGTAGGGCGACTGCATAGACGCGCGGGGCGAAGCGCTTGAGCAGGCAGGCGCAGGCATGGCGGTCGCCTGCCCGCAGGCCGGTCAGCAGGGCCTCGTCATCGCTGTAAATGTTCAGGTCGATGGGAATGACGTTCATTTGGATGCACGGGCGGCAAGGGGGTTACGTGGGCCGGCGACGCCCTAGAGACAGGCGGCCAGAACGGCATAACTCATTTCCAGGCTGCGGCGATCGGACGTGGCTGTATTGAGCAAGCCGTTGGTGAAGTACACGCAAATGATCTGGCGGTCGAGATCGCCCCAGGCGGAATGGGAGCGCATGCCGCCGTGTCCGAAGGGGTGTGGACCGCTGTTGCGACCCATAAACGTGATATAGCTCCCGCGAGGGGGACCACCGACCGAGACGCCATGCGCCCAGCGCGACTGGCGCATCAACACCCGATCCATCTGGCCTGGATCGGGATTGCTGGGCGTGGTCAACAGCTCAATGACCTCCGGCCGCAGCAGTTGCCTGTTCTCCCACACACCTCGCTGCAGCAGAAGCTGGTAGAACAAGGCGTGGTCGTAGATCGTGGCATGACCGGAGACCGCCGGCACGAGGGAGCCGCGGACGAGACGGCGGTTGATGATATTGACAACCTCGCGCAAGTCTTTGTCGTCGTGCTGGGCGACGGGGACGCTGCGCCTTGCCCAAAGCCGGCGCGGCAGGCGCATATAAGTGTGGCGCAGTCCCAGCCGCTGGCAGATTTCCTCTGCCACGTAGCGATCCAAGGGGCGGCCATCCACCTGGCGCACGATCTCGCCCAGAATCCAGCCGAAGGTGAGGGCGTGGTAGGCAACTTCTTCACCGGGTGGGAACTCGGGCGCCGAACGGGCGATGGCCCGCGTGGTCAGGCGCCAGCTTGGCCAGTACCAGGGTGCGCGATCGGGGTGGGCATTGGGAATGCCGGCCCGATGCGTGAGCACCTGGCGCACGGTGATCGCCCCTTTGTCCCGCTGGCCAAAGTCGGGCCAATAGCGGGCGACGGGCGCATCCAGGTCGATCTTGCCTTCGGTAGCGAGTTTCAGCACGGACACGGCCACGTAGGGCTTGGTGGCGCTGAACAACAACCACAGGGTGTCGGGGGCGACAGGGCGTTGGCGCTGAGGGTCGGCGATGCCCACGAAGCGGTCGACCACGATCTGCCCGTGGCGTACGACCAGCAGGTGTGCGCCCGGATGCCAGCCATGCGCGTCGTGTTCATCGAATAAGCACTCAATAGCGGCGACACCGCTCGCCGTCATTCCCGCGTCCTCGGGCTGGACGGCCTTCACGAAACCGGATGTCATAACGGCAGTATGCCACATGCATCTGGCGCGGGCAATAGGCGGCGAAATCGCAGGCGCCGATTGCACTGGGGATGAGATCGCTTTTGCCATGCGCATGACCGCAGTCTATACTGCCCGCACAATGAACACCATCGATGTTGATGGCCGCCATCTGACGATCGCCGACGTCGTCGCAGTCGCCAGGGCTCGGCCGGGCGAAGTGGGCCTGCACCTGACAGCCGAGTCCGGTGCGGCGGTGGAGCGGGCCAGCAACGCCGTGGCCGAGATCGTCCGGGAACGTAAGGTCGTCTACGGCATCACGACGGGTTTTGGGGCATTTAAGGACAGGGTCATCCCACCCGAGGAGATCCGGCAGCTACAGCGGAACATCCTCCGTTCGCACAGCGCCGGCGTCGGCGCGCCTTTCGACAGAGCCGTGGTGCGCGCCATGATGCTGGTGCGGGCCAACACCCTGGCGTCGGGCTATTCCGGCATTCGCCTGCAGACGCTGGAATTGCTTCTGCAATTGATCGAACGGGGTGTGCATCCTCTGGTGCCGCGGCAGGGTTCTCTGGGCGCGAGCGGCGACCTGGCGCCCCTGGCGCACATGGCAATGGTTCTGATCGGCGAGGGCCGGGCGGAGGTGCAGGGTAAGCTCATGTCTGGGGCCGAGGCGTTGGCTGCGGCAGGTCTACAGCCGGTGGAACTGGCGGCCAAAGAAGGCCTGGCGCTGACCAACGGCACCGCCTTGATGGCGGCCCTGGGCTGTCTGGCAGTGGATGAAGCCGAAAACTGCGCCTTCGTGGCCGATGTGGCCGGCGCGCTGTCGCTGGAGGCGCTGCACGGCACGACCAGCGCCTTCGACCCGCGCATCCATGCCGTGCGGCCCCACCCGCGCCAGATGGCCACAGCGGCCCTGCTCAACCGCTTGCTGGATGGCTCTGAGTTCGTGCGCGCCGACCTGCGCAGCGATCCGCAGGACGCCTACACCCTGCGCTGCATGCCGCAGGTCCATGGCGCCTGCGCCGACTCGGTGGCGTATGCCCGTTGGGTGATCGAGATCGAGCTGAACAGCGTGACCGACAATCCCATCCTCTTTTTCGAAGAGGATGGCACGGCGACGGCCCTGAGCGGCGGCAACTTCCACGGTGAGCCCCTGGCCATTGCCTTCGATTATCTGGCGCTGGCCATGACCGAGCTGGGCAACATCTCCGAGCGGCGTCTCAGCCGCCTCGTCGACCCCGCCAGCAACGGTCATCTCCTACCGGCTTTCCTCATCGAGCACGGCGGCCTGAACTCCGGCTTTATGCTCGCCCAGTACACGGCGGCAGCGCTGGCATCCGAGAACAAGGCTCTGTGCCATCCCGCCAGCGCCGACACCATCCCCACCTCGGCTAACGTGGAGGATCACGTCTCCAATGGCCCGATCTCCGGACGCCAGGCCCGCCGCGTGCTGCGCAACCTGCAACAGATTCTCGGCATCGAGCTTCTGCTCGCCGCCCAGGCTATCGACTTCCGGCGCCGCCAGTTGGGCCCCCAGGCCCGACTGGGTCGCGGCACCGCTGCTGCCTACGCCATCCTGCGCCAGCATCTGCCTTTCCTGGCCGAGGACGCCGAGCTGGCGCCCCTGATGGCGACGGCCCGTGATCTGGTCGCCGGCGGCGCCATTCGCGGCGCCGTCCTGGAGGCGGTTGGCGACGGCTAGCAGACTCCTGATTGTGCTCTTCTTGCCTTTATGAGCACTTCGCTGCCTACCGCGTTCTGACCATGGAGGAATCCTTGGAACTCGCCACCCTCATCAGCTACTCGCGCGGGCACATGCCGGCCGACCTCTTGCTCAAGAACGCCCGCGTCATCGACGTCTTCAACGGCGAAGTCCTCCCGCCCGCCCACGTCGCCATTGCCCACTCGCGCGTGGTCGGCATCGGCGATTATCAGGCCACGGATGTCATCGACGTCAAGGGCGCCTACGTCGCGCCGGGTTTCATCGACGCCCATGTGCACGTCGAAAGCTCGATGGTGCCGCCGGGCGAGTTCGGCCGCGTGGTGGCCCCGCGCGGCACCACGACGGTGATCACGGATCCGCACGAGATTGCCAACGTGCTCGGCCTCGACGGCATTCGCTTTATGTTCGAGAGCGCCAAGTACGGGCCGGTGAGCATGTATGTCATGGCGTCGTCGTGCGTTCCCGCCACCAATATGGAGACCAACGGCGCCGTCCTGCACTGGTACGACCTGGTTTCGCTGCAAAATGACCCCTGGGTGCTGGGCCTGGCCGAAGTCATGAACTTCCCGGGTGTGGTCAACGGCGAGTCCGAGGTGCTGGACAAGCTGCGCATCTTCAAGAACGCCGTCATCGACGGTCACTGCCCGGGGTTGACCGGCAAGGCGCTGCAGGCCTATGTGGCGACGGGCATTGCCTCGGACCACGAGTGCACGACGGTGGAGGAGGCGCGCGAGAAGCTCCGTCTGGGCATGGCCATTTTCATCCGCGAGGCCACGAACGCCCGCAACCTGCAAACCCTGCTACCGCTGGTGACGCCGATGAACCAGCATCGCATCTGCTTCTGCACCGACGATCGCCAGTCTGCCGACCTGCTGGACGAAGGGCATATCGACTTCATGGTGCGCAGGGCGATCGCCGCAGGCCTGGACCCCATTCAGGCTCTGCGTATGGCCTCGTGGAACGCTGCCAGCATTTTCCGGCTGCACGACCGCGGGGCGGTGACGCCGGGGCGTCGCGCCGACCTGATCGTCTTCGATGACCTGCAAGCGCCGCGGCCCTGGCTGGTGCTGCGCGGCGGCGCCGTCGTCGCCAAGGATGGCGAACCGTTGGTGCCCCGGCGTGAGCCGCCGCGCTCCCTGCGTTCTACCATGAACGTGGCCTGGGATCGGGTGGATATCCGCATTGCGGCCGAAGGACGGCGGGCGCGCGTCATCGGCGTCATTCCCGATCAACTCGTCACCAACCACCTGGTCGAAGATATCACCATTCAGGATGGCGAAGCCGTCTCCGATCCTGACCGCGACATTGTCAAGATGGTGGTGATCGAGCGCCACATGTATTCGGGGCAAGTGGGCAAGGGCTTCGTGGCTGGCATCGGCCTCAAGCGTGGAGCTTTGGCTTCCTCGGTCGCGCACGACCATCACAACATCGTCGCCATTGGTGTGGACGACGCCTCGATTTTGTCGGCGGCGCGACGGGTGGCCAGGCTGGGCGGGGGCATGGCCGTGGCCGTGGGCGAGCAGATCTTGGCCGAGGTGCCCCTGCCGTTGGCCGGCCTGATGAGTTTGGAGCCGGCCGAGACCGTTCGCCAGCAGGTGGATCGAGCCATTACCGCCGCCCATCAGTTGGGCTCGCCCCTCCATGACCCCTTCATGGCCATGAGCTTCCTGGCCCTGGAGGTCATCCCCAGCCTGAAGCTGACCGATCAAGGCTTGGTGGACGTCGACCGGTTCGAGATCACACCCCTGTGGGTGGCGTGACGCTCCGGCAAACCTGCCAGAGAGGCGTTGCCAGACCTACAGTTGAAGCTTGAGCAGCGGCCGCCACTGTTCCAGCCAGGCATCAGAGTAGCCCCAGGAGCGCTTGGCAGCCACGGCAATCGACGTCAGGCGGGTCGTTGCCCTGCGCCCTATCCTGCTGTCCGCTAACGAAACGCTAATTTACTTCTGATGCGCCGCAGATGCAATACGTCTTCAATGGTAGCAGTGGGCAAGTACCCTGTTTGATCTGAAAGTCGCCCGCAAAGCTATTGCACTGACATACGAGGTTTTTATGTTACGAGATATGTTTGGCTCCCAACGTTTTGATCTGAGCGGCCAGGAATTGGCATCCCGGCTTCCTGACGAGCTTCCTGTTCTGCCCTTGCGCAACATTGTGCCCTTGCCGATGGCGGTGATCCCGCTGGCTGTGGGCATTCCCCGTTCCGTCAAGCTGATCGAAGATGCGATGGTCGGCGCGCGGCTGATTGGTCTGCTGGCCATGACGGACCCCGAAATCGAGGAGCCCACGCAAGAGCAGGTCTACCAGACCGGCACCGTGGCCATGATCCATAAGGTGGTGCACACCGACGACGGCAACCTGCAGGTGATCGTGCAGGGCCTGGAGCGGTTCCGTGTGGCTGAGTGGACGGCAAGCGAACCCTATCTGAAGGCGCGCGTCCAGCTTGCCACGGAGTACGCCGAGGACAACATCGAGGCGACGGCGCTGCGGCAGAGCCTGGTGCAGGTGGCCGTGGAAGTGGCGGAGCTGCTGCCCAACGTGCCCGAGGGTGCGGCGGGTTTCCTGGAGCAGGTGAAGGACAACCGCCAGCTCGTCTACATCATTGCCGCCAATGTGCGCATGGAGTTGGCCGAGGAACAATCGATCCTCGAAGCCGACTCGGTCAACGAGAAGATGCGCCTGCTCCTGGGCGTGCTGTCGCATGAGTTAGAAGTGCTGAAGCTGCGCCGCAAGATCGCCGAAGAAGCGTCGGAAGAGATGAACAAGACGCAGCGCAACTACTTCCTGCGCCAGCAGATGGAGGCCATCCGCAAAGAGCTGGGCGAGGACGACGAGACCGAAGCCGAGGTCGCCGAATACCGTCGCAAGATCGCCGAAGCCAAAATGCCGGAGGAGGCCGAGAAGGAAGCGCAGCGCGAGCTCAGGCGCATGGAGAGCATGCCATCGCAAGCGGCCGAGTACTCTGTGATCAAGACCTATCTCGACTGGCTGGTGGAGGTCCCCTGGAACAGCTTGAGCGATGACAACCTGGACATTGCCCACGCCCGCCAGGTGCTGGACGAAGACCACTATGACTTGCAGAAGGTCAAGGACCGCATCCTGGAGTACCTGGCCGTGCGCAAGCTGGTCAAGGAGCGCGGCATTGAGGCGCCTGAAGGTCACGAAGGCGAAATCCAGGAGGCCATGGGCGCGATCCTGTGCTTTGTCGGGCCTCCCGGCGTCGGCAAAACCAGCCTGGGCAAGAGCATCGCCCGCGCCCTGGGCCGCGAATTCACGCGCATGAGCCTGGGCGGCATGCGGGACGAAGCCGAGATTCGCGGCCATCGCCGCACCTACATC
>CAZHTZ010000106.1:0-14198 GCA_964535455.1 uncultured Caldilineales bacterium | reverse complement strand
CATTCCGGCGGGCAAGGGGCGGAAAGGCGGCCCACTTGGCGGGTAAGGTAGGCCCGGGAAAGGGGATCGCGGGGGTCCGGGCGGAACTTGGCGGCAGTCAGGTCGGGCTGCTGCCAGTAGCCCACCGCCAGATGACGGCTCCTGATGCCGATTTCGCCCGCTGCCGGACGGCGTTCGTCGGGGGTAACCAAGCGGCCCTCGCCATCCACGATGACGACCTCCATGTCGGGCACGGCATAGCCGACGGGCAGCGTGGTGGTGGTGGCCGTAGTTTCCCTGTCGACGAAGAACTGGCGGACAATGCCGCACTCTGTGGCTCCCATGCCGTTGACAAGAACACAATCCGGGCCAAAGTGCTCTCGGTAGAGCTCGACGTCATGCCACGTGGCCTGGTCGCCTTCCAGGCGAACCAGGCGCACCTCAGGAAGCGTCACTCCTTCCGCCATGACAGCCCGGAAGAGCGAGGGCACAGAATGGTAGATCGTAATTCCCGCTTCGTGTAGCCATTTGGCTATGCCGACTGCACCCGCCAAACACACATCGAAGGAAAACACCGAGGCGCCGTTGAGTAGGGCGGTGAATACACTGGACACGCAGCCACTGAAACTGGCATGTTGCAGCAGCGTGAAACGATCGTCAGGTGTGACGCGCAGGCTGTTGGTGTAGCGCATCACGTTATGCAAGACGTTGCGATGGGTGTCGACCACCCCTTTAGGGCGCCCCGTTGTGCCCGAAGTGAAGAAGGCGTAGGCCAGGTAATCCTTCGTCGGCGGAATCAAGGAGTTGGCGTTCGCACCTTTTTGGCCCAATTCCTCAACCACCAGCACCGGTAGTTCAGGCCGGGCGACGCCCACGGCCAGCGGCGCCAGCGTTCGATCGCTGAGAACCATGGCCGGGCGGAGCTGATCGATCACCTGGCGGAGCTGGGTCTGGGGCCAAGCCTCGTCCAAAGGCGCATAGAAGCCGCCTGCCTTGAGGATGCCGAGCAGGGAAGCAATCTGCCGGGTTCCATGGCTGACCATTAGGGCGACAGGCTTTCCGTGGAGTGGGGCGATGTCCAGCAACCCGCTGGCAATGCGGTTGGCTCGCTCGTTCAGTGCCGCATACGACAGCGCTTCGTCGGCCGAACTAACGGCAAGGCGCTCAGGAAATCGTCGAACCTGTGCTTCGAAGCGCGCCGTCAAAGACTGCTCGACGTCCTGCCTGGAAATAGAAACAAATGCCTGGTGAGGCCAATTGGCGTTCTGTTGGGATGTGTCCATCGTGCTGGGCAGAAGCACACGGCGGTTCTCTCAGACCAGATTGGGTCTAAGCTCTGACGATGTAAGCAGTGATGAAGCCGCTCGGCTCGAACACCGGCAGGAATACCTCATTTCTGTTCTCAAGCCCAAACTGTTTCAGATCCACCGCAAGACAGTGCTGGTTGGGCAGGCTGAGATGGACGTCGGCCACCGCCGGCACGCCATCCAGGATGGCCTCGCCGATCGTGTACAGCGTGTGTTGTACCGACCGGCTGGCGTGCCGGGCGAACGATTCGAGGATGCGCTGGCGAACTTGCTCCCAGGTCTCGGTGTAGACGACGCTTCCGTCCACATAGCCCCAGGTTGCCTGCACCACAGTTTGCAGCAGCCGGTCTGCCGTCTCAGCCAGAGTGGTGTAGGGGTCGTGATGGAACCCGGCGAAAGCGGAGCCGCTCGTCTTGAGAAGGAGGAGATCGGCGATGCCAGATCTCACCACGACTCCAGCCCTGCTGGCCTGGATCTGCGCTGTTCGTCGTTCGAGCGTTCTGGTGAAACTTGCCGGATAGAGGTGCCCGCCCAAGCGCAGGTGCTGCCAAAGGTTCTCTTCGATGGCAATCTCGGTATGGGTGAACTGCTTGTATTCCAGCAAGCGTTCGGCAAGGCTCAGACCGAACTCTTCAATCGTTGTCAAGGGGTGATCGGCCGCCATTGCGTAAATGATGTTCTTCATCGTGTCGGTCGGCACGACGTTACGATTGTCCCCGGCGACATAGGCTGCCTCGAAGTCGCCCGTGCAGACCGTGGACACGGTCAGGTCCTTGACCTCGTGTCGCTCAGGACCGCGGGCGACCTTGACCAGGCGGACATCGCACTTGCCGTAGGCGTTCTCTTGGAGGCGAGCCGGCATGTTCTTTATCTTCCTCTGTAAATGGTGTAGGAGTGAGGGCCGAGCAGGAGCGGGATGTGGTAATATTCGAGCCTGACTCGAAGGCCGGTGGCGGGAAGGCCGTTGCCGGTGTCAATGACATGGGTGCTGATTTGGCCCATTGTTCTCACCGTGTGCCGCGCAACAGAATCTTACCCTGAGGTTGGGGGTGGACCTGTCCTTCACTAAAGACGATTTGGCCCCGGACCATGGTCCATTCCACGATGCCGAACAGTTCTGTTCCGGCATAGGGTGTCAGCTTGTGACGATGGCGCAGAGAGCTCTCTTCGACCCTGAAGGCGGCATCCGGCCGCCAGCACACCAGGTCCGCATCCTTGCCGGGCGCCAGCGTGCCCTTGCGATGATCCAATCCGACCATTACAGCGGGTGTCTGGCACATCCAGCGAGCGACGTCACTTACGTCGAAGCCGCGCTTTCGTGCCGACGTCCACAGTGCCGGCAGACTGATCTGCAGCGAAGCGATGCCGCCCCAACTGCTGGCGAAGTCCCCGGCCGCTTTTACCTTGAGTGTGGGTGGGCAGGGCGAATGGTCGGAGGCCACGCTGCCGATAACCCCGGCCCGCAGCCCCTCCCACAGGCGCTCGCGGTTGGCGGCCTCGCGGATGGGCGGCGCACACTTAAGCTCGGTGGCGCCATCAGCAATGTCTTCCGCCGCAAAGAAGAGATAATGGGGGCAGGTCTCGACGGAGATGCGCAAGCCTTCCTGCTGCGCCTGAGCCAGATCCGGGAGCGCTTGCGCGGTCGAGAGATGGACGATGTGAACAGGTACTGCGAACTGGCGACACAACTTGATCAGCAGGCCGATGGCCTCCGTCTCAGCCGCTGCCGGTCGCGAAGCCAGATAGTGGGGGTATTGCCGTCGCCAAAGCGCTGGCAGTGCCGCGAAGTCCCGAACGTGGGAGTTAAGTATGTCGTCCATCTCGGCATGGACCAGCAGGACGGACGGCAGCCCGTGGAGGACACGCAGGGCAAGCCGCAGATCTTCCACACCGACTGCGGAAAACTCCGGCACACCAGACTCGCAAAGGAAGCATTTGAAGCCGAAAACCCCCGCATCAAGGAGGGGTCGCAGCTCGCTGGTGTTGCCCGGTATCACGCCGCCGAGAAAACCCATATCCACCCAACACTGGCCGCGGGCGGCTTCGAGCTTGGTGCGCAGCGCTGCCGTTGTTGTGGTTGCCGGGATGCTGTTGAGCGGCATGTCGATGACGGTCGTCACCCCGCCGGCTGCGGCGGCGCGCGTGGCAAAGGCGAACCCCTCCCACTCGCTGCGCCCCGGCTCGTTGCAGTGAACATGGGTGTCCACCACGCCCGGCATCACGACGGCATCCCGCACATCGATGATTCGCCTTTGGTTCAACGGGGTGTCGTAGGGGAGGATACGCTTAACAGCGCCGTCGACGATGTCAAGACAGGCAGGTCGAACCCCCTCAGGCAGCACGATGGCGCGCCCCCGCACGACGAGATCTGGGGTTGGGCGCTTTTCGAGGTTCATTGCAGACAGCCGTCACGAGATGGCGCGACGAGCATTGTAGGGTACCAGCCGGCGCGATTCAGGGCGCTGACCCGCTTTCTTGGCGACCGTGGCGCCTTGTGCTACGCTTTTACGAAAGTGAATGCTGCGCCCGATGCTCACGGAGTGCATAGGGTATCATGAATACGCTGGATGTACTCAAGTACGGCAATAACACGGTGCAACGCACGATAGCAGGCCTTCCGCTGGCGCAGTGGGATACACCCAACGTATGCGGCTGGTGGTCGGTGAGGCATATCGTCGCCCATCTGGCCTCGTTCGAACGCACCTTGGAGGAGGTCTTTGGCCTGTTCCTGGACGGAGGGGCGACTCCACACCTCGACGCCATGTTGGCTGACCCGCAGCGATTCAACGATGAGCAGGTGGCGGCGCGGCAGGGCTGGTCAGCGAGCCGGGTCATGGAAGAGTATGACGCCACCCACAAACGCGTGATGGCTCTTGCTGCCCGCATTCCGCGCGAAGCCTACCGGCAGACGGGCGCCATTCCCTGGTATGGCGCTGAGTACGATCTGGACGATTATCTGGCTTACACCTTCTATGGACACAAGCGCGAACACTGCGCTCAGATCAATGTGTTTCGGGATACTCTGAAGTAGTAAAGCCGGCCTACCGAGACCAGGCCGCTAGGCGCTGTCGAGTAATCGCCTGACTTCGGGGCGGCCAAGATAGGAAGCGCGCCAGGATGGGTTTCCAATGTGGTCGGCCGTATTGGCCACGATGGCTCGCGCCGACTCCAGGTAGGCTGCCGCATCCGCGATGTTGCCGCGGCCTCGTTCTAACTCGGCCAGACCGACCAGAGAGGGCCAGAGCAGGCGCCGCGCCTGCATGGCTTCAGCTAACGCACACGCTAGTTTGAAGGCGGAGTAGGCCTCGTCGATTCGACCGAGGCCTTTCAAGGCTAATCCCCGCATGTGGTGGAGCTCGGGCTCGCTGCGGTGCATCCCGTTCTCGTGCAGCAGTGCCAACTCCCGTTCGCAAAGAGCCCGTACCTCGTCATAGCGGCCGCGCGCCAGGGCAAGCGTCATCTGCACCGCGCGTTCGAACATGATGAACGGATTGCCCGGCATGTTGACGGCTTCGAACTGGTTGGAGAGTACCTCGGCTTCGTCGATCCTGCCTTCCGCGATGTAAACGCCGATCAGCGCCGCCATAGCCGTGAAGCGGAAGAGCTGTATGGTCGGATTGCCCACTTCCACAGCCTTTTCGGCAACGGCCCGTGCAGCCGCAATTTGACCGATTTCAACGTAGCAGAGCGCAAGAATGTTGCGCGTATACATCTGGGCCGGAATAAAACCGACGATCTCGGCGAGACGAATGCACTCCTCGCAGGCAAGGATGGCCCGTTCAGGCTCACCACGATCGAGATAGACCATTCCAACCATGCTGAGACTAAAAGACTGGCCCCAGAGGTTTCCGATCGACCGGCTGATGCGCAAAGCTTCGTCGGCCTGTACCAGGGCTCGATCATACTCGCCGGCAAACAGGTCATACGAGCTGAGTCCGGAGAGGCTGTCGGCCAACATCGGCAGGTTGCCCAGCTCGCGCCAGAGAACAACCGCCTCCCTTCCCATTTCACGGCCGCGCTCGAACTCGCCGTGCAGTGCGACGAGATCGAACATGTCGTTGAGGATGAAAGCCACCGTCTCGCTCAGGTTCAGGCGCCGGGCGATGGCAAGCGCCCGCTCGCCATCGGCCAACGACTGGGCAAGACGGCCCTGGGTGAAGCGGCCCAGGTTCATGGTGGCCCACAGGATGCGAGCTTCAGCCGGTTCATCGCCAAGCGTCCGCGCCAACTCCAGCGCCCGCTGGCCAAGGTCTTCGGCCTTGCCGGCGTCGAACTGGTTGTTCGGCGTCGATCGCACCTGAGTCTGCTCGACCAACGCCGCCAGAAGCAGGTGTTGATCGCCACGCTGGTGGGCAGCGCGCTCCATCGCCTCGTAGTTGGCGAGCGCTTCGGCATAACGGCCTTCCATCTCCAGCGTCCTGCCCTTGCGGCGGTACAAGTAATCCAGGTCGGCGAGGGTCGTGGCTGGCTTGTCCACCGTCAGATCAAGCGCTCGACCGTAGAGCATCGCCGCTTCCGTATTCGCATAGAGCCGCATGGCGGTGTCGCCTGCCATGCGGTAGTAGCCCTGGGCCCTGGGGTCTTCGGCTTCGTCAAAGTGATGAGCAAGCTGTGTGGCGAATTCCTCCAGTCGACCTGAATACAGCCGTTCAATCCCTTCAGCCACCTGGCGGTGAAAGTCGCGGCGCTGTCGTCGCAGAATCGTGCGGTAGGCGGCTTCCTGGATGAGGGCGTGCCGGAACAGAAACTCAAGCTCAGGGATGCGAGCGGCTTCACGGACCATGTCGGCGCGCTGGAGGACCGTCAGCTCTGTATCAAGGTTGACGGATGGATCGCAGATCTGGAGCAAAACCCGGTGGAGAAAGCGGCGGCCGATGACGGAGGCCATCTGCAGCGTGTGCCGGGCCGTGTCATCCAGGCGATCGATACGTGCTGTGAGCAACGCCTGCAGACTGTCGGGAATACGGTCGCTGGCTCCCGCCCCCCGATCGAGCAGGGCGCGCACCACCTCTTCCAGAAAGAGAGGGTTGCCTTCGGCGCGGGCGATGACCTGGTCGGCCAAGTCCAGTGCAATCGGAGCGGAGACGAGCAGATGTTCGACCAACCGCCTGCTGTCGGCTTCCGCCAACGGTCCCAGGTCGACCTCTGAGTAGCGATGAGCAAAGTCTCGCTCGGAGCTAGTTTTCACCTGCCAGGAGACGGCCGAGCGATCGGGGCGCAGACTGCACAGAAAGAGCAACGGGCTGCCGTCGGTCAACCCCATCAGAGAGAGAAGGAGGTCCGCCGAGGCAGTATCGATCCACTGCAAGTCATCGAACACGACCACGCCGGGGCCGACCGCGGCCCAGCGCGCGGTCAGATCACGTATCACAGAAAAGAGCTCTCGCTTCCATGCCTCCCCCGTTGTCACTGTCTCGGTATCGGACGTCAATCCCAGCAACAAGGCCAATACGCTGTCGGCTTGTGTGGGCGGTTCGAGCCCAAGTCCGGCCAGAAATCGCGCAAGCTTGGCGCGCGCGTCTGGGGCTGCGTCGTCGTGTTTGATCTGTGCAAGCTGACGGATGAGACGCTGGAATTGGCTGTATGGCTTGTCGGTTTCGTAGGAGGCGCTGTAGGACTCGATCCAGCGGCCATCCTGGGCGTCCAGCGGCAACTGGACACCGCGCGTCTCCCAAATACGGTGCACCTCTTCGATGAGACGGCTCTTGCCCAGGCCAGCCTCGCCGACGATAAACACCATCTGGCCGACGCCGGCCTGCAGGCTGTCCAGGGCTCGCTTTAAGGTCGCTAGTTCCCGCTCTCGCCCCAACAGCGGCGCCGCCAGCGGCTCGCTGGCGCCCCGAAGGCGGAGATGTTGAGGGCGCAGCCTCAAAACGCGATAGGCGGCGACCGGTTGGTCTTTGCCCTTGACCTCGATCGCGCCGAGCGACTCGAACTCAAAATCGGACGCCACCAGCCGGTAGGTTGGCTCGGCGATCTGGACTGTGCCCGCGGCGGCCGTTTGCTCCATGCGGGCGGCGAGATTGATGGCGTCGCCCAGGGCGCTGTACTCGACCCGCAGGTCAGACCCGACTTCACCCACCACAACCAGGCCCGTGTTGATGCCTATCCGCACTGCGACCTCGATGCCCCACCGCTTCTTGGCCTTCTCGCTGTACCCGGCGATGCCGGCGATGATGTCCAACCCTGCCATCACGGCTCGCTGCGGGTCATCCTCGTGCGCCATCGGCGCCCCGAAGAAGGCCAGTAGACCGTCGCCCATGAGCCGCGCCACCGTGCCTTCGTACGCGTACACGGGGCGGATCATGTGCTCGAAGGCGCCGTTGATGATCTCGGACCAGTCTTCGGGATCGAGCTGTTCCGCCGCCGCGGTCGAGCCTTTGACGTCGCAGAACAGAGCCGTTACGATGCGGCGTTCACCCACCATGCGACCATAAGCGCGAGCCGCTTCCAGCTTTGCGCGCAGCTCTGGCGGCAGGTAGCGGGCCAGGGCGTCGTCGGCGGAGTCGGCCTTTTTCGCAACCGGAGGCGTCGCCGGTGTGGTGGCAGGTCGCCCCCCAAGTACACTTGGGCCCCCAAGTACACTTGGGCCCCCACGATTCCCCTGACCAAGATCGTGCCCGCAGTTGTCGCAGAACTTCGCCGTGACGCGGTTGATCGTGCTGCAAACGGGACAAACGATCTGCAGCGGCAGCCCGCAGTTGTCGCAGAACTTGGCTTCGTCCCGATTATCGGACTGGCAGTTGGGGCAGACCATGGTAACGCTCGCCTCGCGCGGTGCTCAGGACTCCGGCCATGTCATTGGACACCTGACGCCTGACACTTGACACCTGACACCTGACACTTGACACTTGACACTTGACACTATTCAGGACGGCTTCTTTCCAAACAGACGCCTATGGGTGGCGCGCATGCAAGTATCCATCACGACATCCAGCCCCGCCTGCCGGGCGACGTCGGCGGCTGCTTCGTTGACAATGGTCTCTTGCATCCACACCACTTTGGCCTTGATCTGGATGGCCTGTTCGACGAATGGCATGACCTCGTCGCCGGGTCGGAAGATGAGGACGACGTCGACGGGTTCGGGCAGCGCCAACAGGTCCGGATAGGCCTTCTCGCCGAGCAATTCCGCAAGGTTGGGATTGACGGGGATGATGCGGTACCCATGCGCCTGCAGATAGGCCGGCACCGAGTAGGCAGGCCGGTCGGGATTGGAGGAGATGCCCACGACGGCGATCGTATGGATCGTCTCAAGGATGTGTCGCAGGTGCTCGTCGGGCGTGTTCTTGAGCGGCGAGATCATTGTGGGACCACTGTCAGTAGATTCGAAGTTCACGGGCAGAACCACCTGAAAGTGAGTGCGGCCGGGCTGCGAGAACAGCTTGATCTCTCCCCGGTGTTTGTTGACGACGATGTTGTAGCTGATGTCGAGACCGAGCCCCGTGCCCTTGCCGGGTGGCTTGGTGGTGAAGAAAGGCTCAAAGACCCGTCGCTGGACGTCGGGTGGAATGCCGGGGCCGTTGTCCTCGACCGTCACTGAGATCCAGTCACCCTCCCGCCGGGTCTGCAAGGTAATGGTGGGGTTAGGGGTAGTCGTCAGGGCGTCGGCGGCGTTGTCGATGAGATTCGTCCAGACCTGGTTGAGTTCACTGCCGTAGCCGGTGATCTTGGGCAGGTCCGGTGCGTAGTCGCGCCTGACCCTGAGGTCCTTAAGTTTGCTGCGGAGAATGAGCAGCGTATTGTCCAAACCCTCGTGGACGTCCACCTGCTGAACTGGGGCCTGGTCGAGATAGGAGTAGGACTTGAGCGCCTTGACGATGGCAGAGATACGCTCGGCGCCCATACTGACCTCTGCCAGCAGATTGTGCACACTGAAAGTGGCGCCCAGCCAGCGAATCACTACCGGCATGAGGTCGGGAGTGAAGACTTGCTCCCAGCCGGTGAGTTTGGCGGCGTTGTAGCCGAGGCTTACCAGGGTCGGCGCCAGCTCCCAGGCGTCCGCAACGCCCTGGTCGTCGAGCCAGCTCTCCAACTCGGCTTCGAGGTCGCTGCGCTCCACGGCATCCAGCATCAGGGGCCTGGCGGCGAGCGTGCGGGCGTCCTGGGCCAGGCTATCGAGCATCGCTTGCTGTGGGTTGGTCAGCGCCAGACGACTGAGAGCCGCCTGCGCCTGGCTGTAGTCGCCAACCACATCCTGCAATTGTCCAATCCCGCGCCTGACGGCCGCGGCCGGGTTGTTGAGCTCGTGGGCAATACCGGCGGTGAAAGTGCCCAGTTGGGCCATCTTCTCACTCTGGCGCAGCGCCGAGCTGGTTGCTCGCCACCTCCCCAGGACGGTATGGAGCATGGCCTGCGCTGCCGATGCGCTGGCTTTCAGCAACTGTTCCATCTGCTCCTGATGAATGGCCAGAAGCAGGGAGTCGGTTCGCGCACGTACGGTAGCGCTGCGGGGGGCGTCTTCGAGCAGCGCCATCTCGCCGATGACGTCGCCTGCTGCCCGCACCGAAACCAGCACCTGTCGCCCGCTGGACTCCTTGAGAATCTCGATTTGGCCGTCTTTGATCACATAGGCCCGGTCGCCCTTGCTGCCTTCCTTGAAAAGATCCTGGCCGGCGGGCAAGTGCACTTCCTCCACCATCTCGCAAAGCCGGGCGAGATCGTCCTCCGACATCTCGGCAAATAGAGGAACTCTGCGCAGAAAATCGAACATGTTGGCACCTTGGCTGCCAGCGGGTGGGGCGGGTAGGAGGAAAGCGTTCCTTCCCCGGGTCAAACGGTGCGCAGGTACTGGTGCACCTGGCTGACGGCGATGGCGCCTTCACCCACGGCCGACGCCACCCTGCGGACCGCACCCTCGCGCACATCTCCAGCGGCGAAGATGCCCGGCACGCTTGTCTCCAGCATGAACGGGTCACGTTTCAGCTTCCAGCCCATGGGCTTCTTGCCATCGCGCAACAAGTCCTGCCCGGTGAAAATGAAGCCGGCAGCGTTGCGTTCGACAAGGCCGGCCACGAGGTCGGTATAGGGCCTGGCGCCGATGAAGATGAAGAGGGCGGCAGCGGGGACAGTGGTCTCATCGCCGGTATCGCTGTGGCGAATGGTGAGGGTCTCGAGGCGTTGGTCGCCCTGCACGGCAACCACTTCGGTGTGGAAAGCGACGTCGATGTTCGGCGTGCTGCCTATCTGGTCAATCAGGTATTGCGACATAGTTGCCGCCAATGACTCGCCGCGTACAAGCATGGTCACCCGGCTGGCAAAGCGCGAGAAGAACATGGCAGCCTGACCAGCCGAGTTGGCGCCACCGATGACGTAGATGTGCTGACCACGATAGTTGGCGGCCTCGGTGAGAGCAGCGCCGTAGTACACCCCCGCACCCGTCAGAGGCTCAATCCCCGGCACCTCAAGTCGGCGTACCGCCACCCCCGTGGCAATGATCAGAGCGCGACAACCCAGCTCGGCGCCATCGGACAAAGTGACATAACGATAGGGGTCTTCGATACGCACTTTCAGCACATCCTGGGCCGAGAGCAGCTCAGCGCCAAGGCGTATGGCCTGGGCTGTGGCCCGCTGCGCCAGATCGGCCCCGCTGATGCCCTTGGGAAAGCCGAGATAGTTCTCGATGCGTGAGCTGGTGCCCGCCTGCCCGCCGGTTGCCTCGCGGTCGATCAGCAGTGTACGCAGTCCTTCTGATGCCCCATAGACGGCGGCGCCCAGCCCGGCCGGACCGGCGCCTACGATGATCAGGTCGTAGAAAGGTTGGGCCGCCTGCGTCTTGAGCCCAACCTTCTCGGCCAGAGCGCGGATATCGGGCTGGATCAGGGTGGAGCCATCAGGCAGGAAGACGATCGGCAGCCTGTGCTGCTCGTCGTTTAGTGCATCGACCAGCGCCCGCGCCTCGCCGTCGCGCTCGATGTCCAGCCACAAGTAGGGGATGCGGTTTCTGGCAAGGAAGTCCTTGACATCGTGGCTCGCCGGCGACCACAGGGTGCCGGCCACGCGGATGCCATCGTAGGGCGGTGGCGCCGTCTGCCACCAATCGCTCAGCAGGTCGTCGAGCACCGGATAGAGGTTCTGCTCCGGCGGGTCCCACGGCTTCATCAGGTAATGGTCGAGGCCAATGGTGTTGATGCTGACGATTGCGGCCTGCGTGTCGGCGTAGGCAGTGAGCAACACCTTGCGGGCATCGGGATAGAACTGCCGCGCCTTTTCGAGGAACTCGGTGCCCGACATCTCAGGCATGCGCTGGTCGCTCAGAAACAGGGCGATGGGCTCATTGCGCTGCTTGAGCCGCCGCACTGCATCCAGGGCTTCGGCGCCCGAACCTGCCTTCACGATGCGGTATTCGCCGCGGTAGTGCTGGCGAAGGTCGCGCTCAATGGCGTTGAGTACTTGCGCCTCGTCGTCAACAGTCAGGATGATCGGCTTTGCCATGCATTCGCCTCCAGGCTTGTCTGATCACGGGCGGGTCGTCACCACCAGACGTCGTGCCCGTCGTGGCGCGGAACCGCGCCTCGTTCGGCGCAAGTTTAGAGCAAATCCCTGCCAATGCCAAAGAAACCTGTACAAGGCCCACTCAGAAGCTGGATCGACGCCCCAAGAACCCGTCAAATGGCGCTCTCTGCTCGTATGGGCGACCTGGACCGCCTGTGAGTCAAGAACGGGAGGACCTCCCGCTTCCTTGGGCGGGAGGTCCTCTGGAACGGAACGGCGCCGGTCAGGCAGGTGCGGCGGCTGCAAGACGGCCAGGCGACAGGGCGGCGATGCGTCCCAGGGGTGATCGTTCCTGCATGCGCTGGCAGCCGAAGCAGAGGCGGGCGTCAATCACCGCCTGTAGGCGCTCGGCAGCGATGGCCTGGCCGCAGCCCTCGCACATGCCGTATGCTCCGGCTTCGAGACGGGCGAGGGCGTTTGTCACCTGGGCCAGCAACCGCTCGGTATTTTGGCGCAGTGTGAGTTGGGTCGCCTGGTCGAAGGATGCGGCGCCGTCATCGACCAGGGCGTGGCCGAAGCCAAGCTTGCTCATGCTCCAGGCTTCGAAGTGGGCCAGGTCGGCTTCGAGCAGGCGCCGCCGCGCTTCCAGATTGCGGCGCACCTTCGTTTGCAGGTACTTCGAGGCTGTCATCGGTGTCCTCCGTGGCGGAAAGAGCCGGTGTGGAGGGGAGACACACAACCGACAAGGGTTGCCCCGCATTCTAGGACCGTGTTCCATTTGCGGCTGGACGAACACCCACCGTCTTGCCTACGTTTGGCATACGCATCGAATAATGAGTGGTGCTAAATAGTACTGACGCCTCCATTCGTATCCCTTGAGACGGCGGAACTCGTCATTTGTCATCGCCGTCATGCGCTTGCGTTCATCGACGCCAGCGGCTATCATCCGCACATGCGAGCCGTGATCCAGCGTGTCAGCCAGGCCTCGGTAACGGTCGATGGGGAGATGGTGGGCGCCATCGACCGCGGCTACCTCGTGCTGTTGGGCGTGACGCATGGCGATGGCCGCGA
Source organism: uncultured Caldilineales bacterium (assembly GCA_964535455.1). Classification (GTDB taxonomy): domain Bacteria; phylum Chloroflexota; class Anaerolineae; order J102; family J102; genus SSF26. Next base: position 1,410 of record CAZHTZ010000106.1, on the reverse strand, counting down.
GCAGATGGAATGGATGGCAGCCAAGGTGGCCGGGTTGCGGCTGTTTGCCGACGAGAACGGGCTTACCAATCTGGCGTTAGCCGATGTCGGCGGCGCTGTCCTGGTCGTTTCCCAGTTTACGCTCTACGCCGACGCCCGCAAGGGCCGGCGCCCATCGTTCACCGATGCGGCGCCGCCGGAGGTGGCCGAGCCGCTGGTGGAGCAGTTTGTGGAGGCGCTCAAGGTCCAGGGCTTGCCCGTACAGACGGGCAGGTTCCGGGCGGAAATGCAGGTGGCGCTGGTCAACGACGGCCCCGTCACATTAGTTCTGGAACGCTAGCCGGACAAATCCGGCTGCGCCCGAGGAGGTTCACGATGGCAGGCTGGCTCAAGAAACTGTTTGGCTCCGGCGCGGGGGCGGCTGTGCCCGCAAGTGACTCGCCGCCGGAACTGGAGGCTGACTTGCTGGAAGCGGAGGCAGGCGCCAGGGATCTTGTGGACTACCTGCTGTCTGACCGCCTGTTCTGGCAGCTTTCACTCGAGACGCCGTTGGGGACGCGGCAGCCAAAGATGACGTTGGGCAGCCTGTATGAGCGCATCGACCACTTGAAGGCGGCCCCTGACCTTGGCGACCACGACCGCCAGCGCCTGTCGCTGGTGGTGACAGCCTGGGACGCGGCGCGGCGCCGCTATCCCACCCATTTTACGGCCAAGCTCAGACGGGAGCTAGACAGCTACCTGAAGAACTGGACCTACTATCTCGACCAGCGCCATCAGGACCCCGAACGCTGGAAGGAAGAGTACGACGTGGAGGTGCGCAACCGCCGTCGTGTGGAGCTGGTGCTCACCCTGCTGGGCGCCGACGCGCCTCCGGGCCTGCTGGAGGATTTGAAGGAGTTGGAGGGTGGGAGAGAGTAGACCAGGTAGCCGCTTTTCATCCCCTCAATCCATCAAGCACCCCCCGCACCGGGGCCGCGGTGCGGTGTTTGAGGCCGACGGAGGCGGCGATGATGAGGCGGCCGATGGTGCTCCACGCGAAGGCCAGGCCATTTCGCAGCGTCCTGGGCAGGAGCTTACGGTGCAGATAGCCCTCGTTGCGGGTTCGGGTCATGAAACGGCGGCGCAGGTGTGCGCGTTCCGCTCGCGAGCGATGGTGGACGAGCCGGGCGTCGGGGATCTGATAGAGCGGATGCAGGCGACCCAGGCGTAGGGTCACGTCGACGTCCTCGCTGACGGGCGGGCTGGTGGCGTTCTCGGCGAGCGATGAACTGCTCGTGAAGTCCTTCACCGTGATCACGTTGCCGGCGGCATCGCGCACGACGATGCTGCCCACCACGTCGAAGATCGTGTTGGAGTCGTTGTTCTTGATCTTGAACTCGACCGAGAGGGTCTCGTCATTGCGGTTGACGTTGATGTTGCTGATCGTGATGT
>CAZHTZ010000105.1:0-14257 GCA_964535455.1 uncultured Caldilineales bacterium | reverse complement strand
AGCCCGATGCTAGCCGCCGTCAGGAAACCTCGCACCAACCATCTCGATCTGGCCGCTGTCGAATGGCTGGAAAATGCCCTGATCAACTGGGTCGGAGCCATGGCCATCGTCGCCCACGATCGCTACTTTCTCGACCAGGTGACCACCAAAACCTGGGAAATGGCCTGGGGCGAGCTGGCCTACTACCGCGGCAACTACTCCCACTACGTCGTCCAGCGTCACGAACGCATCGAGCGACTACGCAAAGACTACGAGGCGCAGCAAGCCCTTATTGCCAAGGAACAGGACTACATCGCCCGCAACATCGCCGGGCAGAATAGCAAACAGGCGCAGGGCCGGCGCACACGGCTGGAGCGTATGCTGGCAGCGCAGCGGGTCACGGCTCCTCGCCACCGCCGCCGCATGAGCCTGCAATTTCAGAGCCGTTTGCGCAGCGGCACGCTGATCCTGGCAGCAAAAGACCTGGCCATTGGCTACCGTGCACGAACGATGCCTGTGATCAGCCAGGAGCGTTCCGGCGGCCATGTCTACATCGGTGATGGGGTCATCAGTCCCGATGACACGCTGTTGTTTTGGGCCGACGAACTCTTGCTCAAGCGCGGCGAACGCGTCGGCGTCATTGGCCCCAACGGCGCCGGCAAGACCACCTTCGTCAAGACCCTGCTCGGCCAGATCCCTCCCCTGGCAGGCGAGCTCCGCCTGGGCGCCAGTCTCCGTCTCGGCTATCTGGCTCAGGTGCAGGCGGCGCTGCGAGCGGAATGGACGGTGTTGGATGCCTTGATGGACGCCGATCCCAGTCTCGTCCCGGCAGAGGCCCGTCACCTGCTCGCCCGCTATCTCTTCACGGAAGAGGACGTGTTCAAGTCGGTGGCGACACTGAGCGGCGGGCAGCGCAGCCGCCTGGCGTTGGCTCGCCTTAGCCGCCAGCAGGCCAACTTCCTGGTCCTGGATGAGCCGACCAACCACCTCGACGTCGAGTCCCAGGAAGTGCTGGAGGACGTGCTTTCGGACTTCCCCGGCACCGTGCTCCTGGTGTCCCACGACCGCTACCTCATCGATGCCCTCGCTACGCAAGTCTGGGCGGTAAACGACCGCCGTCTGACGGCTTTCGAAGGCAACTACACGGCCTATCTGGCCGCACGGCAGACCGAAGCCGAAGCAGCGGCGTCACCGGATTCCACCACTGATGCCCAACAGCATCGTGAGCGTTCGCGCGAGGAACGGCGCAAACGTAAGGAAGAGGAAAAGCGCCAATCCCAGGCCGAAGCGGTTGAGCAACAGATACACGCCCTCGAGCACCAGTTAACCGACCTCAGCGCCGCGCTTACCGTTGCGAGTCGCGTCCAGCGCCTGGACGAAGTGCAGGCCTTGGGCGAGCGTTATGCCCAGACCGAACAGGAACTCCAGCGCTTGATCGAAAACTGGGCCGTGCTGGCCGAAGCGCCTGCCTGACAAAGCTCAGGCCATCCAAATCGACACCTCGAATCACATTTCGATATCAAGAACACGCCAACATGTCAGACACCCTCATCATCGGACTCACGGGCAACATCGGCACAGGCAAAACCACGGTGCTGAACATGCTTGCGGCGCGTGGCGCCCGCATTATCGATGCGGATGAAGTGACGCATCGGGTCACGGCGCCTGGTGGTATCGCCTTCGGCCCTATCATCGCTTTGTTCGGCCATGGCATTCTTGATCCTGGCGGCGCCATCGACCGCTCGCGGCTAGGGCAAATCGTCTTTGGTAACCCTGATAAGCTCGCACAACTCGAGAAGATCGTCCATCCCGCTGTCTACGAAGCCGTCAATGCTGAGGTGGAGGGCGCCACCGAACCGGTGGTGGTCATCGAGGCAATCAAGCTCCTGGAAGCGGGCATGGCGGCGGCGTTGTGTGACCAGGTATGGGTCATCACTTCACCGGTCGATCAGCAGGTCGAGCGCCTGATGGGCGATCGGGGCATGACTCGTGCCGCCGCCAGGGCTCGCATGGCCACCCAGAGCCCCCAGGCCTTTAAGGTTAGCCAGGCCGATGTGGTCCTCGACAACAGCAGCACTGTGGCCGATCTGGAAAGGCAGGTCGAAGCCGCCTGGCAGCGTCTCGGCCTTCCCACACCTGCCTGATCCATCCCGCTGTCTTCGCATCATTTTCCGGTCTCACCTATCTCACAAATGAACACTATCAAGCGACTCTGGTCCGAACATCCCAACCTGTTGTCATTCGCTATTCTGGCGGTCGGGATGCTGGTCATCCTGTTCTTCTCCGCCCGCCATGTCGGCTTCACCTCTACGCAATGGGTGGCGCTGTCCGTGGCGACTGTGGCCCTGGCTGCCCTTTGCGTCTGGATCATCAGTTGGGAAGCCGGGGATGGGGAACAGGAAAGTTCGACAAAGGCATGAGCACCAAGCGTGACTACTACGAGATTCTGGGTATTGAACGCTCTGCTTCGGCGGAGGACGTCAAGCGCGCCTACCGCCGGATGGTCAAGCAGTTCCATCCTGATATCTACAAAGGTCCGGACGCCGACCAGCGCATCAAAGAGATCAATGAGGCGTATGCGGTCCTGAGCGACTCTGACAAGCGGCCCGCCTACGATCGCTTTGGCCACGCCGGCGTCCAGGGGACATCAGGTGGCGCGCCTGGCGCTGGGTTCCCCGACATCTCCGATTTGTTCGATGAGTTCTTCGGCGGGCTGTGTGGCTTTGGTCGCAGAGGACCACAGCGGGGTCCTGTCCGGGGCGCCGACCTGCGCTTCAACCTCACCATCGAGTTCGAGGAAGCCGTCCTGGGTGTGGAAAGGGAAATCGAGGTCACGCGCGATGAAACCTGCTCCCGCTGCCACGGCAACGGCGCCGAACCGGGTACCACCCCTATTCGCTGTCCAACCTGCAGCGGCAGCGGTGAAGTCAGGCAGCGCCAGCAGACCATCCTTGGCACCTTCGTCAATGTCACAACATGCCCGCGCTGCCGGGGTGAAGGCGAAGTAGTGACCACTGCCTGTTCGCAGTGCAATGGCGACCGTGTGGTCGCCGCCACCCGGCGTCTGCGTGTGAAGATTCCACCCGGCGTCGACGAGGGTACGCGTATTCGCCTGCCCAATGAGGGCGCTACCGGCCTGCGCGGCGGCCCGACCGGCAATCTCTACGTCTTTATCACTGTCAAGTCGCACAAGCTTTTCCAACGCCAGGAAAACGATATCCTCCTGGAGCTTCCGGTCAATATTGCCCAGGCAGTTTTGGGCGCTGAAGTCGAGGTGCCGACGCTTGATGGTCCCAAGACGATCAAAGTCCCTGCGGGCACTCAGGGAGGCAAGATCCTGCGCTTGCGCGGTTTGGGTGTCCCCCACCTGCGCGGCAACGGTCGCGGTGACATGCTCGTGACCGTCAATGTCCGCATCCCCACGCAGCTCACCGACGAACAGCGCCAGCTCTTCGAGCAGCTTTCGCAAACGTATGGCGCCGGTTCGATCGAGCGTTTCGACCAGGGCGGTTTCTTCGACAAGGTCAAGGACGCCCTCGGGCTGTAGGCCGCACCGTGAGGCTCCGTCTAAAGGCAGACTATGCCGGCACTGCTTGAACTCATCGTACCGGTACGCACGCGCGACCCCGAAGCCGCGGCCGTGCAGGCGGCCGTGGCCCTTGTGGAGCCGCACGTGCAAGGCGGGGCAATTGTGGACGCCACAGGCTACGGTGAGTATGGCGAGACCGACCTGGTGAGCGTATCTGTGCGCGGCTACGTGGAAGACACGACCGAGAACCTGGTCCACATGGCGGGCGTGGCAGCCACTCTGATGACCCGACTGGATGCCAACCAGTACGGCGAGGTCGTCGTGCGCCCGTTGGCCGAAGCGGATTGGACCGAGGCCTGGAAGCACCACTTTCAGCCAATGCGGGTAGGCGAGCGCCTGATCATCTCGCCCACGTGGGCGCAACCCGAAAACGGCCCCGAGGACATTGTGCTGTGGCTGGACCCTGGCCTCGCCTTCGGCACCGGCGGGCATCCTTCGACCCGGCTGATCCTGCGCCTGTTGGAGCGGCGCCTGCACCGCGGAGACCGGATGCTCGACGTGGGTACGGGATCGGGCATCCTGGCCATTGCTGCCGTCAAGCTGGGCGCCGCTGCGGTGCACAGCACCGATATCGATCCGGTCGCCGTGCGGGTGGCCGCCGAGAACCTCCACCTCAACGGCGTGGAACATGCAGTCACATTGGCAACGGGTTCGGCGCCAGAGACGGGCCAGTATGAGTTGGTTGTCGCCAACATCCTGGCCGATGTCATTGCCGACCTGCTTCTCTGCGAGCACCTGGCCGAGCGCATGACACCTGGCGGGTCGCTGTTGTTGGCAGGCATCATCCGCCACCACCGTCACCTGGTCGACCTGGCGCTGGCAGTGCTCAACCTGGCAGTGGTTGAGGAAGAGCATGAAGGGGATTGGGTTGGGTTGGTCGTACGCGGCGTGTGATCGGTCATGCACCGCTTCTTTGTCCTCCCCCATGCTATCCAGGGCCAACAAGTGCGCTTCAGCCCTGAGCAGACCCACCAGTTCCGTAGTGTCCTGCGGCTGCGCAGTGGCGACGAAGTGCTGGCGTTGGACGGGCTGGGCCGCTGCTATCGGGTGACGCTGGAGTCCATGGGTAAGAACGAGACGCTCGGTCGCATCCTGGAAACAATGCCCGCCGGCGGTGAGCCTGACGGCGATACCACACTCTGCCAGGCCATCTCCCGCGGCGAACGCTTCGACTGGGTGCTTCAGAAAGGCGCCGAGCTTGGCGTTACCCGCTTCCAGCCCATGGTCACACAGCGTACGGTCCGCCGCTCCCCAAGCGACAACCAGCGCCAGCGCTGGGAACGCATCCTCCGCGAAGCAGCCGAACAGTGCGGCCGGGGTCGCGTCCCCGACCTGGCGCCCGAGCTCAGCTTCGAGGAGGCCGTTGCCCAACGCCAGGGATTGGCCCTGCTGCCATCCACCGGCGCCACCCTGCCCGCCCGGCAAGCTCTGACTCAGGCCACCTGGCCGGTGACCCTGTTCATCGGTCCTGAAGGCGGCTTCGCCCCCGAGGAAGTGACCCTGGCTCGCAAGGCCGGCGTCCTCCCCATCGGCCTGGGTCCCCGCACCCTGCGCACCGAGACCGCCGCGGTCGTCTTGTTGACCCTGGTCATGGGAGCACTGGGTGAGCTGGATCGTCCGGCGCCGATGGCGCCTGCAGCGGTGTAACCTCATTTCATCCTCTCGCATCCCATTGCAGCAAGATGGCAGTCGCCAAGTTCGGTTTGACTGCTGTCAATGTCCATCCCTGGAGAGTCTAGCATGACTGTTGAGAACGTCATTATCATTGGCAGTGGTCCTGCCGGTTTCTCGGCCGGCGTCTACACCGGCCGGGCACAGCTCAATCCTCTGCTCATCACCGGCAACGAGATTGGCGGCCAGGTCGCCATCACCTACGAAGTCGAAAACTACCCAGGCTTTCCTGAAGGCCTGAGTGGACCGGAGCTGGTGGAGAAGTTCCAGCAGCAGGCGCAGAAGTTCGGGACGCGCATCGAGTACGACTACGTGAACGCGGTCGATTTCCGCCAGCGCCCCTTCACCGTGAAGACACAGAGCGGCAAGACCTTTCAGGCCAAGAGCGTGATCGTCTCGACCGGCGCCACTCCCCGCACGCTGCAGGTGCCCGGCGAGACTGAGCTGACCGGCCGCGGCGTCAGCTATTGCGCCACCTGCGACGGCTTCTTCTTCCGCGGCAAAAAGGTCGTCGTGGTCGGCGGCGGCGACAGCGCCATCGAAGAGGCGCTCTTCCTTACCCGCTTCGCCACCGAGGTTTCCATCATCCACCGCCGCGATGCCCTGCGTGCCAGCAAGATCTTGCAGAGCCGCGCCTTCAGCAACGACAAGATCAAGTTCATCTGGAATACGGTCGTCGCCGGCATCAACGCCGGTGAGGCGGGCGCGGTTACGGGCGTTACCTTGAAGAACGTGCTGACAGACGAGGTGACTGAGTTCGCCACCGACGGCATCTTCATCTTTATCGGCCACGATCCCAATGGCTGGATGTTTGAGGGTCAGGTCGAGATGGAGGACGGTTACATCGTCACCGACCGCTACATGCACACCAGTGTGCCGGGCATCTTCGCCGCCGGCGAGATCCAGGATAACCACTTCCGCCAGGTCGCCACCAGCGTAGGGCAGGGTGTCAAGGCGGCCATGGAGTGTGAGAAGTATCTTGCCGGTTTAGAAGAGGAGGGAGCTGACGTGACCGCTGCCACTCCCGCCGAACTGGTTCCAGCCTGATCGAGCGCTCGTCAACATGAAAAGCGCCCCGCCGAATCGGCGGGGCGCTTTCAGTTGTCAGGCCAGAATGGCTCAGTTGCCGGCTTTGACCGCCATCGCCGGGCTACGTACAACCTCGCCAGTGGGGAATGCGGCGATGTTGCTGCTGAGCACCTGCGGCACATGGTCGCCGGCGTCTGCGATCGGAGCGAACAGCGGCTTGAGAGCGAAAGGCGCCGCGACACAACCCAGCATCTCCGTCCTCGCTTACGATCAGGTCACAGAGGGATTACGTATTCCTTAACACGGTTGGCACCAGGAACACCCAGCCGTGACTGTAACACTGTCGTAAGAATCCTGCTATAGTGTGCCTGTAGTGACATGCCTTTCTGCGGCGTACTACCCCTCCTTGGAGCCCTCTTGCATGGAAAAACCCCTCATCCTGGTCGTCGAAGACGAGCCCAACATCGCCGAGGTCGTCAGCCTGTACCTCCAGCGCGCCGGCTATGCCGTCGAGGTCGTAGCTGACGGTCAGGTGGCGCTGGAGTGGCTGGTGCATTCTCGACCGGACCTGGTGGTCCTCGACCTGATGCTGCCGCACGTAGATGGCCTGGAGATCACGCGTTGGCTGCGCGCCCACGCCGAAACACCCATCATCATGTTGACCGCTCGCCGCGAGGAAACCGACCGCATCCTGGGTCTGGAATTGGGCGCCGATGACTATGTGGTCAAGCCTTTCAGCCCGCGTGAGCTGGTCAGCCGCGTGAAAGCTGTGCTTCGGCGCACACAGGGCCTTCCGGTAGGGGCGGCCACGCCACCCCTGAACCTGGGCGAACTGACCATCGACCCAGCGACCCGGCTGGTCACGGTGACGGGGGTCGAAAAAAACCTGACCGCCAAGGAGTTCGACCTGCTCTACTGGTTGGCCCGTCATCCCCGCCAGGTGTTCACCCGCGACCAGTTGCTCGACCAGGTTTGGGGACTGACGGAGTACATCGACCCCAGCACCGTCACCGTGCACATCCGCCGCCTGCGCGAGAAGCTTGAAACCGACCCCTCCAACCCGCGCCTCATCCAGACCGTGTGGGGCGTGGGCTATAAGTTCGAGCCGTCGTCGTCGTAGGGGCAACTCATGAGTTGCCCTACTGAGGATCGTACCTATGATGGAACACACGTTGACAAGATACCTACCTGCTCGGCGGCGGGTGACGCTGCGCTTCCTGGGCGGGGTGCTGCTGACGCTGGCCCTGGCTGTGGCCTTCTTCTACTGGCTGATGCGTCCCAGCATGGAAGACTTGCAGGCCATGGCGCGGTTCCTGAGCATCACTGCCGGCATCTCCGCACTGGCAGGCTACGCCGCCTATCGCTTGGGCCTCATCCAACGCGCTCCCAGTCTGCGGGTGGCCCTTTTTGGCAGCTACGCCCTTGCCAGCGTCCTCACCTTCTTAAACGTCTGGCTGACGGCCCGGCTGATGTTCGCGAGCGCTCACGATCTGCAACTGGCAGTCGTGCTGCTTTTCTTTGCCGGTGGCATTGCCATGTCCTTGGGGTATTTCCTGGCTGCGGCGCTGGCCGACGGTATGTCCGAGCTGGCGGCCGGGGCCAGGGCCATCGCTGCCGGCCGTCTGGAGACTCGTGTACCTGTGCCTGGCCGCAATGAGATGGGCGAGCTGGCCATGAGCTTCAACGAGATGGCGCTGCAGCTCCAGACCGCTGAGAAGAAGCAGCGCGAGCTGGAGACGATGCGCCGCAACCTCGTCGCCTGGGCCGGGCACGACCTGCGCACGCCGCTGGCTTCGGTCCAAGTGCTGGTGGAGGCGCTGGCCGATGGCGTCGTCGACGACCCGGCCACGGTCCAGCGCTACCTGGGCGCCATCCAGCGCAACACGCAAGCGCTGTCCAGCCTTGTCGATGACCTCTTTGATCTGGCCCAGCTCGATGCCGGCGCCTTTGCCATCGATCGCCAACCGACCGCGGTTGCCGATCTTATTTCCGACACCATCGAACGCTACGCCGAGATGGCCGCCCGCCAGGGCGTGACACTGCATGGGGATGTGGAGCCCGCCTTGCCCCCGATCGCGGTCGACGCTCCCAAGATCGAGCGTGTCCTTTCCAACCTCGTCGGCAATGCCATGCGGCACACACCGTCTGGCGGCAGCGTCCATCTTCGCGCCGCCAGCGTCGCCCAGTCCGTCCATATCGAGGTGGCTGATACGGGCGAAGGTATCAGCCCCGAAGACCTGCCCTATGTCTTCGACCAGTTCTACCGCGGGGAGAAGTCGCGCAGCCGGGCCACGGGTGGGGCGGGATTGGGGTTGGCCATCGCCAGACGCATCGTTGCAGCGCATGGCGGTGAGATTGAGGTCGAGAGCAACATGGGGCAAGGCGCCAGGTTCAGCTTGATACTGCCTCTGAGCTAGAAACAAGCCGGGGTCAGTCGCAGGCTTCACATTGTCTTGGCAATAGAGCAACGCCTCGACTAAAATGCACAGGGAGGTATCAACCTATGTCTCGTAACATCTACGACCTGCTGTCTGGCAACCGGTTTGTCCTCGGCGATGGCGCCATGGGCACCATGCTTCAGGACCTGGGTTTGACCGGCGGCGCCGCGCCTGAGCTTTGGAACGCAGAGCATCCAGAGATCATTCGTAAGGTCTACCAAGATTACGTCAATGCCGGTAGTCAGGTCATCATCACCAACAGCTTTGGCGGTACCAGCCACCGCCTCAAACTCCATCACGCCCAGGACCGGGTGGCGGAGTTGAACCGCGCCGCCGCCACTCTAGCCCGCGAAGTGGCAGGCGAGAGCATCCTGGTTGGCGCTTCCATCGGCCCCACCGGCGAGCTCTTTGAGCCTATGGGCGCCCTGACCCACGAGGCCGCCGCCGCGGCTTTTGCCGAGCAGGCCGCCGCCCTGGCTGAGGGTGGGGTTGACTTCTTCCTGATCGAGACGATGAGCGATCTCGACGAAGTCCAGGCCGCTATTGCCGGCATCCGCAGCGCCAGCGACCTGCCCATTGCCGTCACCATGACTTTCGATACCAAGTTCCGCACGATGATGGGCGTCACGCCCGTGCGGGCCTTGCAGACCCTCAGCGAGGCCGGGATCAAGATCATCGGCGCCAACTGCGGCAATGGCCCGGCTGAGATTCGCCGCGTCATGGGCGAGATGGCCGCCGTGCGGCCGGAGGGCGTCTATTTGATAGCTCAGAGCAACGCCGGGCTGCCTAAATGGGTGGACGACGATGTCCACTATGACGGCACCCCTGCGGTCATGTCCGACTACGCGCTGGACATGGCGGCCATGGGCGTCAACTACATAGGCTCTTGTTGTGGCAGCACCCCAGGTCACATCCAGGCCATGGGTGAGACGCTGCGGACCCAACCCATTCCCGAACACACGACCGCCGCTGCCGTCACTGGCGAGGCAGCGCCCGCTGCCCGGCAACAACGGCGGTCGCGAACCGGCGCCTGAAAGACAAGACACATCTCTGGGAGGGGTGAGGTTGTGCTTTGGGTCACGCCTCAGGGCGAGGCCTCGCCCCTCCTCAATCTTGGCGGCCAACCTGGGGTTGCTTCCTTCAATACTGTTAGCGTCAACGCTGCTGCTTCCTCCTGCGGCCACTCCACTTTATCGTACACTTCCGCCAAGGGTAGTTCGCAGGCGATGGAGGGAAGCTGCACCACGGTCTCAAGCCCCTCGTACGCCTCCAGAAGCCAGCGATTGTCTGGCTGGCGCGTGTAGTGCTCGATCAAAGGGCGGTCCTGTGAGACAAGAACATAGTCGGTGAGCGATTCCAGCGTACGGTAGTGGGCGAACTTCGTTCCACGATCATAGGCCTCGGTGGATTTGGAAAGCACCTCAATAATCACATTTGGGTTGAGAAGAGTGTCCTTCAGCCTATCCTCGAAGCGGGCTTTGCCACACGCGACCACGATGTCAGGATACGTATAGAGCCCTGTAGGATGGACCTTGACCCGAAGATCGCTGGCATGAGCCGTGCAAGGCCGACCCTTAAGCTGCACCACGAGTTGGGTGAGCGTATTGGCTACAACAATGGTATGCACCCTGCTGGCGCCGGCCATGGCGAAGATGTCGCCGTCGTAGAACTCGCTCTTGGTCTCCGCCTCGCGCTCAAGAACAAGGTATTCCTCGGGAGTCAGATGGGGTTTGGGGTAGGATGACACGTCATCTCCTGGTTATCGACTGGCCTGAATGTGGTGAAGCTCTGTGGTGAAGCTCTTGTGAAGAGTCAATGGCATCACTGCATCAACGAGTCTTCATTCACGGCTCGACGCCGATCAACACGAGCGGCACGGCAGGCACGCCACGACCCTGCCTGACCACGTTATAGAACTCACCCTCGTAGTAGGCGATACCCGAGCTCATTTCGCTCTGCAGCGATTTCATAGGCAATATCTCGATGCCTACGTCCATTTGATCGCTTACGTAGAACGCAAGGTGTTTGACAAAAAGGTCGTAGGCCACAAAGGAGTACTTGCCAAATTGGACCTCGATCGCAACCCGATCCTTTACGAAATCGGTCTGGTTGTAGCTGTAAATCGGAACTTCTCCTGCTGCTATGATTTCCCTTTTCTGTTCTGCAGGAGGCATCGTAAGCGTCCGACGTATGAGTTTTTCGTTTCGAGTCACCCAGTAGCTGACTCTGCTTTCCGCCCAGTCTTTGCTTTTGAGCAGGCCCATGAACTGCGCATTCATGTCAACTGGGCTGTAAAGAAGCCTTCCTTTCATCCTCTTTTCCCTGGAGATCTTTGTCCGACACTTTTCGGCATCCACGCTTGCGATCACATCCTGGACTTCCTGCCACAGTGCTGGCTTGTGCGCCCACAAGAACTCCAGCCCGTTCAGGTGCGAATAGACCTCAGCTGTTTTCATCTGCCACGTAGGTGTCCTTGCTCTTCCCTTTGTCCAGGAGCTGCAATTGGGCCTCATACTGCTGAGCTGTCCACGGCGCAACGGTCAGTTTGTTACCGGCTTCTTTGGGATCGTAGACGGGTTGATGCATGGGACGCGTTCGCAGCGTCCCTGCTATTTCCTGCCCGATTCGACGACGAGCTAGTTCCACATACTTAGTTGAAGTGTCTGCACCTGCTCCGCGCCTCCCATGACGCAGCGCTGCAATGACAGTCGTTCCCGTGCCCAGGAAGGGATCAAGCACCCAATCGTCCTCGTTAGACATTGATAGCACGAGTCGCTCGATCAACCCTACCGGAAACTGGCAGGGATGATCTGTCTTCTCAACGTGGTTGCTTTTGACGTTAGGAATAATCCAAAGATCGCCTGGATTCTTGCCAAGCGGATTGGATGAGTACTGGCCAATATTCGGTCCCTTAAAGTACTTCTTACCCGGATACTTCTGTGGAACACGAACAGGGTCGAGGTTGAAGACATAGTCATCAGTCTTCGTAAACCAAACAATTGTCTCGTAACGTCCAGAAAATCGCTTTGAACAGTGCAACCCGTGCTCAAAATGCCAAATAATCCGATTTCTCATCTTGAGGCCCAAACCCGCAAATATGGGATAAAGCACGGTGTCTAGCGGAATGATCGCCCCGTTGTCAACGTAGTTTCCGACCTGCCAGCAGATGCTGCCGCGCGAGTTGAGAGCACGGACACACTCCCGAATCACTTCGGCTTGCTGTTCTACGTATTGCGCCAACTTAAGCCGCTTCTCGTACTCTTTCCCAAGATTATAGGGTGGCGAAGTAACCACGAGTTGAACCGACTCATCAGGGATTTGCTGCAGCAGATCTCTACAGTCACCCGAATAAACGACAGCGCGCTCCGAAACACTAAAACGGTCCCTAATAGAATAGTCTTTGTACATTGTTCCAGAAAATAATCGATCGAGTGATTTGCAATGAATATCGAGAACAGCAACGTTTTGGTCACCAAGCACTTATCCGCACTTCAATCATACCGCCTGCGTCTTGCCAAGGCAAGCATGGCACTGAGGAGTTCTTGAGGACACGACATACCCGAAAGGGCTGTTGGCAACATGATGAGGAAGCTCTCCGGATCGGAGAGCAGAGATTCCTCGACTTGCAGCCCCAGCTCCCTTCTTTTCCCTTGCCCGTCCCCTTCGCCTGTGTCACAATTCCTCCCGACCAGGCGAAACTCATGAACGATCGACTCGAAGACCTCGCCGCCGACCTGCGCAAGCACAGCGCCGCCAGCGTCCACCTCGACCTGGCCACGCGGCTGCTCTACAGCACCGACGCCTCCAGCTACCAGATTCTGCCCCTAGCCGTCGTCATTCCCCGGCACTACGACGACGTCCTGGCCACAGTCGAGGCCTGCGTACAGCTCGGCCTCCCCATGCTCCCGCGCGGGGGCGGCTCCAGCCTGGCCGGGCAGACCGTGGGGGAAGCGGTCGTCATCGACTTCAGCAAGCATCTCGACGCCGTCATTCGCGTCGACGGCCGGCGTCGTCGTGCCCTGGTTCAACCGGGCATCACCCTCGACGCCCTCAACCGCCAACTGGCGCCCCACGGCCTGATGGTGGGCCCGGATCCGGCAAGCAGCGACCGCGCCACGATAGGCGGCATCATCGGCAACAACAGCACTGGCTCGCATTCCATCGGCTACGGCATGATGGCCGACCACATCATCAGCCTGCGAACGGTGCTGGCCGACGGCCATGAGACCCGCCTGGGACCGTTGCTCTGGGCTGAGGTGCAGCAGCTCAGCGAAGGGGATGGCTTCGAGGCGGGTGTGTATCGGCAGCTCATCACCATGACCCAGACCAACGCCGCCCTTATCGACGACCAGTTTCCGACGTACTGGCGGCGCTCAGGTGGCTACAACCTCGATGCTCTCCGTCGGCAGTTGGACCAGGACAGCGTCAATCTGGCCAAACTGGTGGTAGGCAGTGAGGGCACCCTGGGCATCGTTTTGGAAGCGGAGTTGGATTTGGCGCCCGTGCCGCGGCACAAGGCCCTGGCCGTTATCGCCTATGGAAGCGATGACGAGGCGTTTCGAGCCGTTCCGGGCCTCTTGGAGCTTGGTCCCAGCGCCATCGAGCTCATCGACGACGTTCTGCTGGGTCTGGCGCGTGCTGCTCCGCGCTGGCGCGACCGCCTGACGTTCGTCGACGGCGAGCCGAGTGCCCTTTTCGTGGTGGAGTTCGCCGGGGACGACGACAAGGTTGTCGTCGACCGCCTGGCTGCCCTCGATCGCCATCTCACCCGCACACACCACCCCGGCGCCGCCACCCATATCACCGACCGCGCCGGCCAGGCCAACGTCTGGGCTGTACGCAAAGCCGGTCTCGGTCTGTTAGCTTCCATGCGCGGGGACGCCAAGCCTACACCCGGCATCGAGGATGTGGCCGTGCCACCCGAGCGCCTGGCCGACTACATGGCCGAACTTCAGGCGCTTCTCGATGGCCGTGGCGTGGCCTCCGCCATGTATGCGCATGCCTCTGCCGGCTGCATCCACGTGCGGCCCATTCTCAACCTGAAGACCGCGGTCGGAGTGACGACGCTGGTCGAGCTCACCACCGCCGCCACCGGCCTGGCGAAGAAGTACGGCGGTGTGCCCAGCAGCGAGCACGGCGACGGCCTCGCCCGCAGCTTCCTCAATCCCGACTTTTTCGGCCCGGACATCTACGACCTTTTCCAACAGGTCAAGAGTATATTCGACCCCGATCATCTCTTCAACCCCGGCAAGATCGTCGACGCCGCTCTGCCCGACCAGCAATTGCGCTACGGCCCGGCGTATCACACCTTGCCTATTGAGCCCATCTGGTTGGGGGCGACAGGCGGGAGCTTCGCCCAGGCCGTAGAAATGTGCAACGGCGCCGCCGTCTGCCGCAAGCTGGACGTAGGCACGATGTGCCCCTCCTTTATGGTCCTGCGCGACGAGAAGCACAGCACGCGCGGCCGTGCCAACCTGTTGCGCTCAGCCCTGATGGGCGATCTGCCCGGCGGCTTGCTCAATCCTGACCTGGCCGAGGCGCTCGATCTCTT
>CAZHTZ010000104.1:0-14550 GCA_964535455.1 uncultured Caldilineales bacterium | reverse complement strand
CGTACAGGTTGTTCTCGCAGAAGAAGATCACAGGCAGCTTCCATAGGCCGGCCAGATTGGCAGCCTCGTGGAACGCACCCTCGTTCACGGCGCCGTCGCCGAAAAAGGCCACTACCACACGGCGTTCGCCCCGCAGCTGGAAAGCCAGGGCCGCGCCTACGGCCATGGGGATGCCCCCGGCCACAATGCCGTTGGCGCCGAGGATGCCGAGGTCAAAGTCGGTCATGTGCAGGCTGCCGCCCTTGCCGCCGCAGTAGCCGGTGCTGCGGGCGGCCAGTTCCGCCATCATATAGCGAGGCTCCCCCCCTTTGGCGATGAGATGGCCATGGCCGCGGTGGGTGCTGGCAATGACGTCGGACGGTTCCAGAGCCGCACAGGCGCCGACCGCGGTGGCCTCCTGTCCCACGCAAGAGTGAATAAAGCCGGGAATCAGGCCGGCGCGCCGCTCATGGATCGCCCGCATCTCGAAGCGACGAACGAGCAGCATGCGGCGATACAGGGCGAGGAAGAAGTCAGAGGAGTACATGAGTTGGAGTCAGGAGAGGGAGGACCAACGGAAGAGGTCCGAAGAAAGGGGCAGCGCCCGTATGTGATTGGCTGTCAGCCGCAGCGGCGCCGTGTGCCCGACGATGTGATTGCGTGGTTCCATCATCGCTCAGCGACCGCTGGAGTGAATCCCCAGCCGTCCGTCACGCCTGGCGCCGCCGGCCGCAAGCACCCCACCGCAGGCGGTGATGTGCGCTACAAGCAGGTCTCGCACGTAGAGATGGGTGTAGGTGTGAGCCAGCTCGCTCAATGTGAAAAGTGGCAGGCGCAGAACGTCGCGAGCGTGGAACTCCCACGAGGCTGCCGGTCCGCGTACGAAGCTGGTGGAAGCGACGGCAAAGCTGTAGTCCAGACACTCTTCGAGGGCTCTGCCATTGATGCGGATCGCATCGGCGCGGGCATGGGCACGGGTGAGACCCATGTCGATGGCGTAGCGAACCCCGGCACTGAAATGAAGAAAACCTCTTTCGGTGTTGGGTTCGTCGGGCCGGGCGATGCGCAGGGCGTTATCGTTGAGCAAGGCCCGGAGCTGATGTCCGGATATGCTGATAAGACAGAGGGCGTCGGCAAATGGCATAAGGTTGAACCAGTCGCCGAAAGTTAGGTCGTCTCCGACGGGCAACCCGCAGCGCGCGCTTGAGGCATCGATCATGGCAACATCCACATCGTACCCGCGTGTGCGACACTGAGACATCAGGGCGTCGGTGATGAAGTTGGCGAGCGCCGATTCACGTGCAGCGAAGGCATTGCGCACGGAATCAGTGGTCATATCCTCATCCTGGGCGACGCGCCCCAACTTTCGATCCCAAAACGGCTGGGCAAGTTCGAGCAGAGGCTGGACGTATTCTCGCTCGAAAGCCGCGTCCACCGGCAGGTCGGCGGTGGCTGTCATCCGCACATGCGTGACTGCCGCCAGTTCGCGCTGTATCGAAATGTTCACCTCACCCACGAAGTGCCCAAGCTGTCCGGCCTGCACGATGGGGATGCCGTTTACGATATTAGAAGCACTCAGGCCCGTCTCGTTGAGCACGTGATGCGTGTGTCCACCCACGATCAGGTGGACGGTGTTGGGTGGCAAGCATCGCGCCAACTCCACATCGCCGGCGACGCTCACGAAGGCCCTGTACTCGTCGAGGCTGAAGCCCAGGTGGCTGAGGATGATCAGCACGTCGCACAGGGGCCGCACGGCGGGAAGCAGGTTAAGAGCCGTCTGCACGGGATCGGCGATCCGGACGGGATGCGCTGGATCGAGATGGAGCTGGGCCTGGGTGGTCAGGCCGATGAAGCCCACGCGCAAACCCTTGACGACAAACAGAGCGGCTGGAAAGCACATGCAGGCGCTCCCAGGTACACCTGGGCGCTCAGGGCTGGCGATGACGTTTGCCGCCAGGATCGGAAAGCGAGCATCCTGGTGGATAGCGTGAGCCAGAAGGGAAGGGCCTTTGTCGAAATCGTGGTTGCCCAAGACGCCGGCGTCGATCCCAAGCTGCGAGTACAGCCGGTATGCCGCGTGCACGCGATAGGATTCGGGACTCTCACCCAACAACTCATCAAAAATGGCGCCTCCGATCTCATCCCCAACCGAAACGGCAAGAACGACGACGCGATCGTCATCTCGATGTCGCAGCCGTATCGCCCCTAGCCAGGCGGCGATACGCGAGAAAACCGGAACCGGGCCGGCGGCGGTGAAACTGGCAAGATGACCGTGTAAGTCGTTGAAGTGCAGCAGCTTAAGCCGCGTGGGACGCCCAGCACGAAGGCGCTGCGGTGGAAGCTCCACACTGTCCCCCAGGACGGTCTGCGTGATGGGGGCGGCGGTGGCGTCACCTACCAGGAGGTAGAGTTCGGCATCGGCGGCGCCGCGAGGATTGGGCTGCCCGCGAATGAGCCAGAGGGTGCCGGGGGGTGGCCCAAGAGTACTTGGGGGCATCGACGACATGCTGGTGCTCTACCCTTTGACAGCGCCCTCCACCATGGCCTGAAAGAAGCTTCGCCGCGCGAGCAGGAATAGAAGAATCATCGGCACGGCGATGAGAACGCAGGCTGCCGCTAGAACTTGCAGGTTGATGATATTCTGGCCTAGAAACTCATAAACGCCAAACATGACAGGTTTGTACTCATTCTTGGAAATCAGCAGATAACCGGCGATGAACTCATTCCACACGTTGACGAAGGTCAGGAGGAAGACAGCCGTCATCCCGGGCAGGGCCAGCGGCAGGCTGATACGCATCAGGGCGCCCACGGGGCTGCAGCCGTCGATCAGCGCCGCCTCCTCAAGCTCGCGCGGGATGGCATCAAAAAAGCCTTTGGCAATCCACACGCTCAAGGGCAGGAAGAAGCCGACATAGACGACGATAATGAACATGCGGTCGTCATAGAAAGGCAACGCGGCCTTGCGCAAGTTGGTGCCCACCTGATAGAGCGCCAACAGGTTGGTGAGCAGCGGAACACCTGTGATGGCAAGGATGCCTGTCATCAGCAGGGCACGCCCGCGAAAACGATAACGTGAGAAGGCATAGCCGGACATTCCGGCCAGCAACACCACCAACAGGGAGGCGCTGGTTGCATAGAGAAGGGTGTTGGGCAGATAGACGCGCAGTAAGCGCCCGGTCAGCGCATACCCGATGGGCGATTTCTGGGACGGCTTGGGAGCCAGTACACGGTCGTAGCCCTCCACCGACCAACGGCAGGCGCCGAAATCAAAGCCACTTGTGGGTGTGTCACACGGAAAAATGACCGGCGGCTTGCGGGTAACATCCATTTCGCCCTTGAACGAAATGAGCAGAGTGGTTGCAATAGGCAGCAGGGCAAGGAGGCAGATGACGATCATAACCACATTGATCAACAGCCCCTCACGATTGCGTCGGGTCGCTTTGAAGGGATTTCGCATATCAGTCATGCCTCTGTTCTTGGCGCGTCAGGCGTAGCGTACCTGAGATGAGCAACCAGTTGAACACAGCAATGATGAGGGCCAACGCCGCCGCCCGTCCAAACTGAAGCTGGTTCCAACCGATCGAATAGAGCAGGTAGCTGAGCACGTGCGTCGAGGTCCCCGGTCCACCCCGGCTGAGACTGAAGACCAGGCCTACGCCGTTCATGCCGCTCAGCGTGAGGCTGAAAATCGCTACCACCATCGTGGGCAGGATCAGCGGCACCAAGATGTACCGAACGATTTGTAGACCGCGGGCGCCGTCGATGCGGCTGCTTTCGACGACCTCGGTCGGGACCGTCTGCAGCGCCGCCAGCAGCAGCAGGGTAATGAACGGCAAAGCCCGCCAGGTGGACGCCAGGATGAGAAAGTACATGGCCGGCGCGGGTGGAAAGGGGAACTCGCCGAACCACGGTTGGGGTCGCGAGGCGGTCAGGACCGAAAGCCCATTTGGGGGAAATATGGATGGATTCTGCAAGAAACCCGCAAGCAGCCCGTAGTCGGGAATAACCAGGAGCCGGAATACCAGGCCGACGATGATATCGGCGATGATCCACGGGATGAAAAGCAGCGTGATGTAAAGACCCGCCAGCCGCAGTTTTCTGTTCAGAAGCAGGGCGATGGTGAAACCGAGCACAAGCGTCAGGCTTACGTAGCCGATCAGGAAGATGATAGAATGGCCGATGCTCTCGGAGAACAACCCCATGCCAAACAGCCGGGAGAAATTCTTGAGCCCCACATAGGTCCACCCCTCCGGCTGCCTGTCGTGCAGACTCAGCCACATCGTATACACAGCAGGGTAAACCTGCACGACCAGCAGCACCAGGACCGTGGGCAAGATCAGCCAGAAGGGTAACGTGTTAGACAGCCGGCCTTTTCGTTCCCGCGGAGTCTGAGTCTGTGACATGGGCGTCGTCCGTCCGGGTTGAGCGTGCGGGAATCTTCCCTTTGCCGGAAGTAGAAATCACTGAAAACGACAAGGCGAGCAAGCCAGAGTCTGTTCCAGCTCGCTCGCCTTGTTTCGACGTCACCTCATGGCAGGCAGGTCTCGCCTAATGGTCGCATAGTGCCGGGACGGTCTCATCCGCCCTGCCAAGGACCACACATGAGGTCGGAGTTCGCAACGAAAGGCAGTGAATCATTCAGGAAATTCACCTTAGTTACCGGCGTTGTACTCCTCTTCCGCCTGCGTCAGCTCGGCAGCGATGTCAGCGGTGGGGTCTTCCTTGATCAGCTTGTAGATGGTCGCCATGACCAGCTTCTGCGCTTCAGGAGCCCGCTCCAGAGTGCCGTACCAGGGATGGCATTCGCTCTGGCTCACAGCCTCAGCCGCCGCTTTGTAGAAGGGAGTCTGGAACTGCTCGTTGCTCTGGGTCGCCTTGAGCGCGGGGAACCCGCCGCCGGGGCCAAGCACGTAGTCCGGGTTCTGCTCCGGGCCCATGACCCAGTTGATGTAGTCGTAAGCGCCCTCGACGTTCTTGGCGCCGACCGGGATAGCAAAGCCCTCGACCTCAATGCCACAGCCAGGTTTCTGCCCAGGAACGGAAAGGAACGGTGACAGGACCACATCGCCGGCGGCAATGGCGTCGAGCATGTCCTGCTCGTTGCCCTTGGCGTATTGAGTGCCGTTGGGAGCCGTCAGGGGGTTCACGTAGCGGTAGCCAAACAAGCCTGTGGGGAACGAGCCTGCCGATGCATCCTTGAACGCGTTCTCCTCCTGGAACTGGCCGGCAAAGGCGATTTCGGGCACATAGCCCTTCTGGACGATGTCACGGAGGAACTGGATGGCGGCGATATTCTCGGGCGTGTTCAGCGTCATGTTGCCCTTGCCATCGTCAAGCGAACCGCCAAAGGAAGACATCGCCGTCCAGACGGCGCGCGTCAGGCCTTCACCGTCAAAGTCAGTCGAGCCGAAAAAGGTGATGGCATACAGTCCCTCACTCTTGAGCCGCTCGGCCTCGGTCATGAACTCTTCCGGGGTCTTGGGATAGCCGTTGGGGAAGCGGTCCTTCCACACGTAGACCAGGTGCGGGCGCTCGGCTCCGGGTATACAGTAGAGTTTGCCATCCGGGCCCATGCATGCGGCCAAGGCATTTGCGTCGAGATCGGCATACCACGGCTGCGCCTCGGCCCACTCCGCCAGATCTTGCATGGTGCCATTCCTGTAGAACAGGGTCAGCTGCCCGCTGCCCATCTCGAACAAGTCGGGCACGTCGCCTCCAGACTGTACGGCTGCCACCAACTCGGCGGCCATCTTGTCAAAGGCCTTAGGCTGGTTCGCCCACGTCCACTTGCCAGCAAAACCCTCATTGAACATCGGGATGGTCTTGCGCAGATACTCGTTCCCGACGCGCTCATCGCTCTTGGGATCCGTGTTGGCCTCATCGTACTGATACCAAGTGATGAAGGGCTTGGCCTCAGGAACAGATGTGGGCTCTGGGGCCTTTGTGGGCTCTGGGGCCTTCGTAGGCTCTGGGGCCTTCGTGGGCTCAGGGGCCGTGGTGGCCGCCGGGGCTGCTGTGGCTGCAGGGGCCGGGGTTGCGGCTGGAGCAGCGCAAGCGACAAGCGCCAGCGACGCCAGCACGACGACTGTGAGAATAAGCCAGATACGCTTCATGAACAGTGTCCTCCTTCTGTAGGTACTCGGGTTGTGGAGAGTGTGACAGCAGCGCTGCTCAATGGCATGGCCGCGCGAGACACGGCCGGCCCATCGATGCCATCGCCGCCGGAATCATAACAGGTCCTAAAACAGCGTACAAACGTACCCGCTGACTACACTCATTTTGTCGATAGTTGTTCCTCCTGTTGAGGCTGCGATGGGTCGAGCAGCCAGCGAACGCGCGTGCGAAGTGCCGGGCTTCTACCGCGCTGGATGATGAGGGTCACGGAACGGCTGCCACCTCCCGTTGCCGCGTCAGTGCAGCCTGCGGTTCTTTGGCGAGGTCGGGATGCTTGCAGACGACCTCACAGGTGCACTGGCCTAACGCGCCTTTGCCCACATGCGCTCGGCGTTCTGATGCACACGCGCCCGCATGGCGCCCAGGTCGGCGTCGAGCACAACGCCGTTGCGGACGCGCCATTGGCCCGCCACCATCACATCTCGCACATGCGTGTGGTTCCGCCACAGCACGAGCTGATCGTAGAGGTTGTGCTCCGCTGTGGGAGTGGGAAATTCGCCATCAATCACTTGCAGATCGGCGGACCAATCGGGTTCCAAGCGCCCGACCCTGTCCAGCCCGATCGAACGCGCCCCGTCTTCGGTGGCCAGGCGCCAGACGTCGTTCGCAGGCATCACCTGGGGGTTGAGCTGGTTGGCCTTGTGGATCAGGAACGCCCCGCGCATGACCTCGAAGAAGTCGTTGATGTAGCCGTCGGAACCCAGCCCCACGGTCACGCCGGCGGCCAACTGCTGCGGCACGGGCGCAATGCCGCCACCGACTTCGCAATTGCTCAAGGGCATGTGCGTCACCTTGATCCCGCGCTCGGCGATGATCGCCCTCTCGGGATCCGAGAGCTGCACGCATTGCGAGGCCAGCATGTGCGGACCGGTCACACCCAGACGATCGTAGTACTCCAATGTGCGGGCGCCGAAATGTTCGAGCGCATAAAGAGGCTCGTGTACACCCTCGTTGCAGTGCATGTGCGTCAATACGCCGCGCTCGTCGCCCAGGGCAAATGCCTGTTGGATAAACTCCGCCGAGCAGGTAAACGTGGTGTGGAAGCACATCAGCCCCTGAACCAGGCCACCGTCCTTCCGGCAGTGGTCGACGAACCGTGTGTTCTCTTGCAGGCCCAATTGCCCGTTGGCCTTGCTGACCCTCTCCGTCGCCTCGAAGGACAGGATGCCGCGCAGGCCGCGGCGATCCACCACATCTTTTTGGGCCAAAAGGGCGTCCGGGATGGCAAACGGCGCTTCCAAACAATCATAAAAGCTGGTGACACCGCTGGCCAGCATCTCGGCGCATACCCAGTCCGTCGCCGCGCAGATCATCTCGTGGTCGAGCGCGTCCTCCACCATTGGCCACCAGAAATCGGCCAGGAACGCCCAGAAATCGGATGGGGCCTTGGCCAGCGGAATGCCATGGGCCAGGGTGCCGTAGAGGTGCGTGTGGGCATTGACGAAGCCGGGGGCGACGACGTGACCGCCGGCGTCAACAACCTCATCATCAGGATAGTCCCGGCGCAGGCTGGCGTTGGGGCCGATGGCGTCGACACGGTCGCCGGCAACGCGCACGCCCCAAGCACGCTTCGGCGCTTCGTGCGGGGTGGTAATCAGCCAATCGGCGAGGATAAGCATGGCCAGGGTTCGGGTCTGAGAGTACTCAGGGACAGGGAAAGCGCGTAAACGCAGGCGAATGGACGTCGAGTTTGGGAGTGAATGCCTAACTAATCTTTGCCGGCTCAGGAATCTTCTCGCTCCGGTCATAGAGGAACTCGGGATCCAGGTCCAGCCCGTTTTCCCACTCAATTGTATCGAATGCTAGACCGACCTTCCGGAATGCCTCGATACTTCGAAGTTCAGCAAAACGCCCAACCGCCAAGTAGGGTGCAACATCAAATAGCCGTCGTTCGCCATTGTCAAATGTCAAGAGTAACTTGTAATCGTCTGTGGCAAGAACTTCTGTGATTCCTGCGTACATGAGCGAAGTACATCCGAATAATGATGCCATAGAACATGGAAATCGTGGGCACGGTGTCCTCCGCCCAGAGTATAGACCGCCTGTCCTGACAGGTCAATCCCTCCTCGGAACACCAGAAAACATAGGCTGAGTCTGGTTCCCGTCCGCCCAACAGCTACCCACGCATCAGCTCCCAGCCCAATCCCGTCCCCTCTCACTCGCAGACCCCGGTCGCTCTTGGCAGCGCTGTTGCCTGACCTCCGGGAGGCCCTCTTGCGAACATGCCGGGATGTTTTCCACAGGCCTCCCGGAGGTCCTTCGATTTGCTACCGTCCGCGGTCGGCCGTCGCCGGTCGGCCGTCGTCCTCCCACCCCACCCCGAACCGGCGCACGAACGCCACCACACCCTCCCAATCCTGCACCGCCGCCCGTTCGCCGCTGGGCACATGTTCGATCCAGCCGCGCCACGTGGGACCGGCCGGCTCCCAGTCCCGCCACAGACGGACGATGAAGGTGCAGGGGGCGGGGGACTTGGGGCCCGGGGCGGGGGCATGGGTGAAGGTGTAGCGAAAGGCTCGGACACGGTCGGTGGTTGGGTGGGCGCCCGGGGTTGGTGAAAGCCGGGGCCTGGGCGCCCAGGCCCCGGGCGTGCCCACGCGGCGCTGCTTGCCCTCTCGCCGTAGGCCATGGCGCCGCGTCGACGCCCATAGCATCGCACCGGGCAATCAAAACTTTATCAAAACCCCCAGTTCAGTGCTCGAGCAACGCGATCGCCTTCCACTCCTGCTCCTCCTGCGTCGGCGCCACTATTCTACTCCTGCCCTCCCCGCAGGCCAAAGCCCCGGCCGCAGCGCAAGCTGGCAGCTTGCGCTACTCGTGAACCGCACACATACGGCAGGCAGAAGGCCAGGAGAGCGGGGGCTCCTGGCCTTTGCGTGTCATACGGGCGGGTGGACGAGAGGTGCACCCGCCGGTTTGCTTGTGTGAGAGACGATCTAGTGAAGCACTAAAGGCATGTTGAGCGTACTAACCGGCGCACCGAGGCCCGCCGGGATGGCCACCGTGAGGCCGCCACCTTCCTGTACCTGCAACGGTGCATCTGGAGCCAGAACGAACCAGGCGCTGGCGCTGGGATTCGCACTTGCTGTCACCGTATAGAATCCTGCCTCCGCGGCCGCGGTGTCGAGGAAGACGATAAATCCACCGCTTGGATCGGTCACCGCCGTCGTGGGCAGCGCTGCCCCGTTCACCGTCAGGGTGAGCGGAGAACTCGCCGGGAAGTCGAACCCGGTCAGTGTGAACACGCTGCCGGATTTGCCCACCGGGTAGTTGAGCAGGAGTGACGGCACGGCTCCAGCCACCACATCCACCGCTGTAACTCGAACAAACTGTGTGCCCAGACCGAGCTGCCCATCCCTATCGGAGCCCCAGCACTTGGGCCGTCCATTTCCGACCAGAGCGCAGGAATGGTAGTTACCCGCGGCCAGCGCCGTGGCTCCGCTTTGCAGGCCATTCACGTCCACTGGGGTGCTTTGATTCGTGGTCGCGCCGGCGCCCAATTGACCGTAGGGGTTCAATCCCCAGCACTTCACCGCGCCCATGCTGGTCAAGGCGCAGGTGTGAGACTCTCCCGCCGCCACCTTCGTGACGTCGCCAAGGGTCCCCGTACAGCCGGCGGCTCCTCCAGCGCAGACATCGACCGGAATCATGCTGTGCCTGGTCGTACCGTCGCCCAAGCGACCGCCCCAGTTGGCACCCCAGCACTTCACCCCACCGCTGCCGGTCACGGCGCATGTGTGCATACCTCCGCCTGACAGCGCTACGACGCCGCCGCTCAGGCCGACGACATCGACCGGCGTCCTGCTGTCCGTGGTCGTACCGTCGCCCAATTCACCGACGTAGTTCCATCCCCAGCACTTCACCCCACCGCCGCTGGTCAGGGCGCACGTGTGATCGTTTCCCGTCGCCACTGCCGTGATGCCGCTCAGGCCAACGACATCGACCGGCGTACTGCTGGACGTGGTCGTACCGTCGCCCAATTGACCGATGTAGTTCGTTCCCCAACACTTGACCCCGCCGCCGCTGGTCACGGCGCAGGTATGAGAAGCTCCCGCTGCAATCGTTGTGACGCCGCTACTGAGGTCAATCACATCCACTGGCGTGCTGCGGCTGGTGATCGTTCCGTCACCCAATTGACCGGAGTAGTTTGCGCCCCAGCACTTGACGCCGCCTGCGCTGGTGAGCGCGCAGGTGTGATCTGCGGCGGCAAGTTGCACCACGTCTTGCAGGGGAGGAGCTAGCGGCGCGACTGCTTCGGCTGGGCCGGGGCTTGTGCGACTGTTACCACGGGCAGGGGAAGCAGGTTGAGCGCCGGCGACAGGTGAAACGAAGAGGCTCGCAACCAGCGCGAGCGCCAGAATCCGGCAAATGGTAAATCTACAGTACGCTGACATGGTCTCTCCTGCGCTATCGCGGGCGCACCCGGCGGCTTCTGCAGCGAGCCGCATGCTGGTGAGTGGTACAGGACGAAACGCGGAAGGCGGGGTAGGCCGCTCGCGGTTCAGACGCTTCTGTCGCCGCGCCGGCTGCCCCATTTCCTGATGCCAGTGTAGCCCCCAACTATCAAAATAGAATCAAGAACCACACATCCCTGCCAAACACCCTTGCAGTCCTGTCATAGTGAGCAGCTATAGCGACGGCATGACCGGCCAGGCCAGCGTCGACGTCGTGATTCAACCACCGACGTTGTATCTACCGAAGTTGCGCCGGTAGCTCCAGGTGTCAGCCAGGAGCCACCACTTGACATCATCCCGCAGGCCATGATAGTATATACGTAGACGTATATACTATCTGGTGAGGCAAGCAATGGAAACCGCAAAGCTATTCTACAGCGGCAACAGCCAGGCTGTCCGGCTGCCCAAGGAGTTCCGCTTCGAAGACGACCGGGTCTATATCAAGAGGCTGGGCAACGCCGTCGTTTTGTTGCCCTACGGCGACCCGTGGCGCGCGCTGCTTGAAGGGCTTGACCGTTTCTCGGACGACTTCATGCCCTCCCGGACGCAGGGCGAAGCCGAGGAGCGTCAGAGGCCCTTCGAATGAAGTTCCTGCTGGACACCGGCATCTGCATCGAGCTGATTCGGCACAAACCCACCACGCTGCTGGACAAGCTCATCTCGCAGCCGGTCGGCGATGTGGGTCTCTCCGCGGTCACGGTCGCCGAGCTTCAGTACGGCGTGTGGAAGAGCAGCCGCACGGCGCAGAACGCGGACGCGCTGGCCCTGTTCCTGCTGCCGCTGGCCGTTGCTGATTTCGACTTCCGGGCGGCCGAGGCCTACGGTCAGGTGCGCGCAGGCCTGGAAAAAGCCGGCGCCACCATCGGGCCGCTGGACATGTTGATTGCAGCGCACGCGGTCAGCCTGGAGGCGGTCCTGGTCACCAACAACGCGGCGGAGTTCGGCCGCGTCGCGGGGTTGCAGGTCGAGAATTGGCTGGAAGCATAATCAGAGGTGGTCGGTCAAGGACGAGCTCGATGCGCGCTTACAGTGTTTAGGGTTCAGCATCGACGACGTTGGCCAGGCGCCGACTGTCTACATGCCGCTAATGAAACTCTGGCTTGAGAAATGGCCGGCGCAGCCATCCTCGTCAAAGACAAAGGCCAGAAGTGCGGGAACTCCTGGCCTTTGATGGTTATGGAGGCGGTCCGACAGATGGTCTAGGGTGCACCAGCAGGGCGCCCCAGGTAGTCACCAATCCGCAACTCGTCGTTGACGGCGCATGTCGCTGGATCCCAGATGATCACCGTGCGGTTGCGGCTGATCTGGTATTTCTCACGCTGATCAGGGGCGGCCTCGAAGAGTGATGGAATCCACCACAAGGGCACAGACACCATACGTCCATCCATCAGTGCAATGTGGATGTACTCGTCGTCAAAGCGAACCCCGCGGACGCGAGCCTCCACCGGATAGGTGAAGTCTGAGACTGAATGCCGAACCTGATAGCGACGAACTCGGAATCCTTCTTCAACGGCTTCTGCGGCGGTAGACATACCATTCCTCCAGGAGATAGTCTCGATTCAGCTCGATCACTCGCAGTGCTCTCGCGAGTTCATGGCTTCGAAGCGTGCGGCCCTGGCGACCAACACTGACATCTGGTTCAAGCCAAACCTTGGCATCGTTGAGGTCATCCTGAGAGCCTCTCCCCACATGCACGCTTGCCCGGTCTTCATAGCGGGCATCGTAACGGAATCTGGCGGCTTCACGTAGGTCCACGACTATAGGGTCGAGACGGCCACCACTTGATACTCGATCCGGCTCGGCGCTGTCACTCGCCGGGATGCGTCTAGAATCTCCAGTGATACCAGGTTGCCCGTATCGTCGTAGTCAAGGATGACGCCTGGTTTCTCCTCGTCGCTCTCAACGATGGCAGCGTCGTTTAAGATTATGGTCATGGTGTCCGTATGGGGATCGTAGATGACTCTCATCAGGGTCTGCTCCAATACTTCTCAACCTTGGTGGTGCGATAGACTGTAACCACCTCGGCCGGGACGCGATCGACATCAACAAATACCCGCAACAGGACCGTCTTCTGGGACTCTACTGACTGCAGGAACGACTGGCAGACCAGGCGGCCTGGCCGCACCCATTCGACCTGTTCCGGCGCAGCAAGAACCTTTGCTACCTCCGCCTCCGCGATCTGGCGACGACCCATCTCCTGTCTTGCGTGGTCAGAAAGTCGATAGTCCGTGATGGGCCAAGGGTGTTGCATGGCAACCAGGATTGTACAGCACTAACGTCCAAACAGTATTGGCAGCTCGAGAAGGCCGGGGTCACCTCGTGGCTTTGCCCTCCCGAAGCGCCCGCCACACCCGCTCGGGCGTCAGCGGAATCTGGCGGATGCGGACGCCGGTGGCGTTGTAGACGGCGTTGGCCAACGCCGGCGCCACGCCGTCCTTGGGGATTTCGGCCACGGCCTTGGCCCCGAAGGGACCGCTGGGCTCGACCGTCTGGATCAGAAAGACCTCCAGCACCGGCATTTCGTCGGCGCGGTAGATCTTGTAGGGACCGATCACAGGGTTGACCATGCGGCCGTCAGCGTCGTACACCATCTCCTCACAGTGGCCGTAGCCCAGGGCCTGGGTCATGCCGCCTTCCACCTGACCGCTGGCGGTAATGGGGTTGATGGCGACGCCGCAGTCCACGGCCATGACCAGCTTGTTCACCGTCACCTGGCCGGTCTCGATATCGACTTCCACCTCGGCGAACTGTCCGGCGAAGGGCGGCGGTGAGTCGGGTGACACATACGAGGCCGTCGCCATGAGCTGGCGCTGCTGGTCCTGGTGCAGCGAGTGCAGGGCGATCTCGGCCATGCTCACGGAGCGGCCGTCCGGGGCGGTGGCCTTGCGGTCGCGCAGCACCACGTCGCTCCAGTTTTCCAGCTTGAGCATCAGGCCCACCCGCTCTTTGATCTGTTCAGCCAGCGTTTCGGCAGCTCGCTTGACCGCCGTACCCGAGATGTAGGTAGTGGACGAAGCATAGGCGCCCACATCGAACGGGGTCATGTCGGTGTCGCTGGAGTAGATGAGAATATCTTCCAGCCGCACGCCCAACACCTCGGCAGCAATCTGCGACAGCACCGTGTCGGAACCCGTGCCCAGGTCGGTGGCCCCCACCAGGAGGTTGAAAGAGCCGTCGTCGTTGATCTTGATACTGGCGCCACCCATGTCCAGGCCAGGAATGGCGCTGCCGTGCATGCAAACCGCAAAGCCGATGCCGCGGCGGATATGCGGCCGGTCGGCGGGCGCCTTCCAACCCGGATCGTGACGCCGCTGCCAGCCGATAGCTTGAGCGCCCTGGGCCACGCACTCGGCCAGACCGCTGGATTTGACGTGGGGCATGTTGGAGATGTCGGCCTCGCCTTCGCCGAGCTGCGGGGCAATGTCGAGGGGATCGCCGACCTTGACCCAGTTCTTCTGCTTGAACTCGATTACGTCCATCCCCATCGCCTCGGCGATTTCCTCCATGTGGCTTTCCAGGGCGAAAAGCGCCTGGGGCGCGCCGTAGCCGCGGTAGGCGCCGGGCACCGGGATGTTGGTGTAGACGACCGTGCAGTCGAACTCCTTGTTCGGACAGTTGTAGGTGCTCAGACCGCGCATGCCCGTCACCGTCTGCACGGTCAGGCCGTGCGTGGCGTAGGGGCCGGTGTTGCCGATGACCTTCATCTGCATCGCCACCAGGCTGCCGTCGCGGTTCACGCCGGTCTTGTAGCTGATGGTCTGGGGATGCCGCGTGCGGCTGGATACGAACTCCTCGACCCGGTTCAATTCCAGGCGCACCGGGCGGTGCGTGGCAATGGCCAGGTGCCCGACGATGTCCTCGAGCAGCATTTCCTGCTTGGCCCCAAAACCGCCGCCGATGCGCGGCTTGATCACCCGGATGCGCTTGACCGGCAGTCCCAGCA
>CAZHTZ010000103.1:0-14795 GCA_964535455.1 uncultured Caldilineales bacterium | reverse complement strand
GTCCCCAAAGACGGCGCCCGCATTCCGCCGCCGTTTGGGGGCGGTTTGCGCGCTTTGGTATAATCGCTTTCGTCATGCGCGCCCTGGTTACAGGCGCCGCTGGGTTCGTCGGCGGCCACCTCATCGATTACTTGCTGGCGGAAACCGACCTGGAGATCATCGGCACGGTCTACCGTCGCCAGCCTGAGCCGCCGTACCCTTCCGGCCGGGTGCGTCTGGAACGCCTCGATCTCCGCGAAGAGGCGGCTGTCGCCGAAGTGCTGGCGCGGTGGCGACCGGACTATATCTTGCACCTGGCGGCGCAGTCGTTCGTTCCCATCTCCTGGCAGCATCCCTGGTCCACTTTTGAGCAGAACGTCCACACGCAGATCAACATCTTCAAGGGCGTTCTGACCGCCAACCTGCTCGCCACCAGGCTGCTCGTGGTCAGCTCCGCTGAAGTGTACGGCGTCATCAAGCCGGAAGACCTGCCGCTGGACGAAGACACGCCGCTGCAGCCCACGTCACCCTATGGCGTCAGCAAGGTCACCCAGGACTTGCTCGGCTGGCAGTACCACCGTAGCCATGGCCTGCGCACCGTACGCGTGCGGCCTTTCAATCACATCGGCCCCGGACAAAACGAGATGTTCGTCACCTCCAGTTTTGCCAAGCAGATCGCACAGATCGAGCTGGGCAAGTTGAAGGGACCGATGTGCCACGGCAACCTGGAGGCCGAGCGCGACTTCACGGACGTGCGTGACGTCGTCCGCGCTTACTGGCTCATCCTCAACGCCGGCGAGGCAGGCGCCGTCTACAATGTCGGCAGCGGTCGCGCCATCAGTATTCAAGCCGTGCTCGACATCTTCCTGCAGTTGGCCCGCGTGCCGGTTGCTGCGGAACCCGACCTTCACTTGATGCGTCCCTCTGACATTCCGCGCATCGTTTGCGACCCATCCCGCTTGCAGCAAACGACCGGCTGGGAGCCGCAGATTCCCTTCGCCCAAACATTGCACGACATCCTCGAAGACTGGCGACAGCGCATACGTTGATCGCCAAAGGACGCACTCGCATGCCCAAAGCACTCATCACCGGCATCACCGGGCAGGACGGCTCGTACCTGGCCGACTTCTTATTGGACAAGGGCTACGACGTCATCGGCGTCGTTCGCCGCAGCAGCACCGTCAATTTCGACCGGCTTCGCCACATTCAGGATCGCCTGGCCCTCGTCCAGGGCGACCTGCTCGACCAGGTCAGCCTGATCCACCTGCTGCAGGAACACCGGCCCGATGAAGTCTACAACCTGGCCGCCCAGAGCTTTGTACCCACCTCATTTAGCCAGCCCGTCCTGACTGGCGAGGTGACGGCGCTGGGGGTGACACGCGTGCTCGATGCCATTCGCATTGTCGACCGTCACATCCGCTTCTATCAGGCGTCGAGCAGCGAGATGTTCGGCAAGGTGGCGGAAGTGCCGCAGACGGAGAAGACGCCCTTCCATCCCCGCAGCCCCTATGGCGTGGCCAAAGTCTACGGCCACTGGATCACGATCAACTATCGTGAGAGCTATGGGCTTTTTGCCTGCTCGGGCATCTTATTCAACCACGAAAGCCCCCGTCGTGGGCTGGAGTTTCTACCGCGCAAGGTGTCGCACGGCGTTGCCCGCATCAAGGCCGGGCTGCAACACAAGCTGATCCTGGGTAACCTGGAAGCCCGCCGCGATTGGGGCTACGCGCCCGACTATGTGCGGGGGATGTGGATGATGTTGCAGCAGGACCATCCCGATGATTACCTCCTGGCCACGGGCGAGACGCACAGCGTGCGCGAGTTCATCCAGATCGCCTTCGAGCATGTCGGCCTGGATTGGGAGGAACACCTCGTCATCGATCCGAAATACTACCGGCCGGCGGAGGTCGACCTGTTGGTCGGCAACCCGGCCAAGGCCCGCGCAACCCTGGGTTGGGAACACTCGGTCAGCTTCGAGCGCCTCGTGCAACTGATGGTCGACGCCGACCTGGCCATGCTGGAAGAGGCCGAAATCCAACGCACCACGCCCAACATTGACTGGTAAGACTGGTAAGAACAGAGGACTATGAGCTTCAAGATCACGTTTGGCACGGATGGCTGGCGCGGTAAGATCGCCGAGGACTACACCTTCGACAACGTGCGGCGCTGCACCCAGGGGTTCGCCGGCTACCTGAAGGCCGCCTACGCCCCCGCCCAGGTGCAGCAGGGCGTGGTCGTGGGCGGCGACCTGCGCTTCGCCTCAGAGGACTTTTGCACCGCCGCCGCCGAGGTTTTGGCCGCCAACGACATCCCGGTGCACTTCGCCGGCGCCGGCACACCCACGCCTGTCATCGCTTTCAGCGTGGTGAACCGCAAGGCCATCGGCGCCCTCAACATCACCGCCAGCCACAATCCCCCGGCCGACAACGGCTTCAAGGTCCGCGACCCCAACGGCGGCGCCATCGACCCTGACGGCCTCAAACGCATCGAAGCGGCCATCCCCGACATCGACGGCGTCAAGCGCATGCGCTTTGCCAGCGGCGCTAGCGCCGGGCTCATCCAACCCTTCGACCCCAACCCGGCCTACATCGCCCAACTCAACCGCCTGCTCGACCTGGAGCCCATCCGCCAGGCCGGCCTCGTGATCGTGGCGGACAGCATGTGGGGCAACGGCGGTGGTTGGCTCAGCCAACTGCTGGCAGGCGGCGCCACCGAAGTCATCGATGTCCATGCCGGGCGCAATCCCATCTTTCCGGAAATGAGCCGGCCCGAACCGATCCCGCCCAACGTCGATGCCGGTCTGGCGGCAGGCATCCGCCACGGCGCCGGCTGCGTGTGCATCACCGACGGCGACGCCGACCGCTGCGGCTTCGGCGACGAGCACGGCGAGTTCGTCAACCAGTTGCGCGTTTTCGGACTGCTGGCGATGTACTTGCTGGATGTACGCGGGCAGCGCGGCCCCATTGTCAAGACCCTGAGCACGACCTCGATGCTCGACAAGCTGGGCAAGCGTTTTGACGTCCCGGTCTATCAGACCGGCGTCGGTTTCAAGTACGTCGCGCCCAAGATGATGGAAGTCGACGCCCTCATCGGCGGCGAGGAGAGCGGCGGCTATGCCTTCCATGGGCATGTACCGGAACGTGATGGCATCCTCGCCAACCTCTACCTGCTGGACTTGATGGTGCGCACGGGCCTGAAACCCACGCAACTGCTGGATCGCTTGTTCGACCTGGTGGGCGGCCCTCACTATTACGACCGCATCGACACTGTTCTTGAATCCAACGAATTCAAAGCCGGCGCCAAAGCCCGGCTGGACGCCGCCCAACCGGAAACCATCGGCGGCCTGCGCTGCACCGGCAAGCTCGCCATCGATGGCTACAAGTTCGACCTGGAAGATGGCGGCTGGCTGCTGGTTCGCTTCAGCGGCACCGAGCCGCTGATCCGCGTCTATTGCGAAACCCTACACAAGGATCGCGTCCCCGACATCCTGCGAGACGGGCAGCGGCTGGCCGGAATTATGTAGGGGCGACCGGCCGGTCGCCCCTACCGGTCGCCCCTACCGGTCGCCCCTACCGGTCGCCCCTACCGGTCGCCCCCACCGGTCGCCCCTACCGGTCGCCCCACGTCGATATCCTCATGTTGATCGACACTCACTGTCATCTCGACCTTCCGCAGTTCGATGCAGATCGTAAGGAAGTGCTGGCTCGGGCCGCGGCTGCCGGTGTCACCGCCCTTGTCACCACTGGCATCGACCTCGACCACAGCCGCAGCGCTATCGCCCTGGCCGAGCGCCACTCCCAGGTCTATGCCACCGCCGGCATCCACCCCAACGAGACGGCTGCTTTTGGACCAGGAGCGCTCGCCGGCCTGCGCAAACTGGCTGCCCATCCCAAGGTGGTTGCCATCGGCGAGATCGGCCTGGACTACTACTGGCAGCGTGTGCCCGCCCCTATCCAGAAGCTGGCCTTCCGTGGCCAGCTCGACCTGGCGGCGGAGTTGGGTCTGCCGGTCGTCATCCACGACCGCGACGCCCATGAGGATGTGCGGGCCGAGCTGCGGGCCTGGGTGCATGACCGCCTACCCGGTTCGCCTCTGGCCGTGCGCCCCTTTGCCGGCGTGCTCCACAGCTTCTCGAGCGATCTGGCGATGGCAGAGGAGGCCTACGAGTGGGGCTTCGTCCTCGGTCTGGCCGGCCCCGTCACCTTCAAGAATGCTCGCGACCTCCACGCCCTGGCCCGCCAACTGCAGCCTGACCGCCTTCTGCTCGAAACCGACGCGCCCTATCTGACGCCCCACCCCCATCGCGGCCGGCGCAACGAGCCCGCCTACGTGCGTTTGGTGGCGGAAAAGCTTGCCGAACTGTGGGACATGCCCTTCGCCCAGGTAGCGACACTGACCACAAATACGGCCCGCGCCTTCTACGGGCTGGATCGCCTGGCAGCAGCAGTAGGTGCGGCCTAAGACGCAGCGCCTTGGCCTCTCTGCATGCTGCCTACGGTTCATTCCCAACACGTCCCCATGTCCTTCGCCTCTGCCCAGGCGCTTGTCGCCGCCGACCTTATTGCCGTTGAGGAACTCATCCTCAAGAAGGCCGGCAGCAACTATGCCCCCCTCACGGAAGCGCTCAGCGGGCTTGTGCGCAGCGGCGGTAAACGGGTACGCCCCACCGTGGTGCTGTTGACAGCGCACCTTTTTCCCCTGGCGAACCGCCACGCCCTGCTGGCCCTGGCCGCAGCCGTCGAAGCGCTGCACACTGCCACCCTCATCCATGACGACGTCATCGACGGCTCCTTTGTGCGTCGCGGACAGTCCACGCTCAATGCCATGTGGACACCGAGCAGCACGGTCATGGCCGGTGACTTCTTCTTCGCCCGGGCCGCGGCGCTGGCGGCGGAAACCGAGCACCCTCGCGTCATCCAGCTCTTCGCCGAGACACTGAACACCATTGTCGACGGTGAACTGCGCCAGGCCTTTGCCGGCCACGACTGGGACCAGCCCAAAGAGAGCTACTTCCAGCGTATCTATGGCAAGACGGCCGCCCTGTTCGAGGTCTCGGCGCGGGCCATGGCCGTGCTGGGCAGCGCTCCTGATGGCGCCGAACAGGCCATGCGCGCCTACGGCTACGACCTGGGTATGGCCTTTCAGATCGTCGACGACATCCTGGACTTCACCGCCGACGCAGCCGCTCTTGGCAAGCCCGCCGGCTCTGACCTGCGTTCCGGCATTATCACCCTGCCGGTGTTCTATTTTATCCAGGAGCCGGAGCAGCGGCTGTGGCTGCTCGCGGCGATGGAAGGGAAGGAAGGCAGCACCGGCATTGATAGGGTGGTGGACATGGTCCGGCAGTCAGAAGGCATCGACCTGGCCAGGGCCGAAGCGGTGCGGTTCGCTGAGAGCGCCGTGACCCGGCTGGCCAACTTTGCAACTACGCCCCACCAGCGGGCGTTGGCCGATATCGCCCGATATGTGGTGGAACGGCGCCAATAGAGACGGCCGCCGCTGTGGGCGCCCCTGAGCAGCGATCATGCCCGATGTTTCCATCCTCATCGTCTCGTGGAACGTGCGCGACCTGCTGTTGCGTTGCCTCGAATCGCTGCCGGCAGGGGCCGCCGGACTGACCTTTGAAACCATTGTGGTAGACAACGCCAGCGGCGACGGCACCGTCGAGGCGGTCAGGACGGCGTTTCCGGCGGTGCAGGTGATCGCCAACGGAGAGAACCGGGGCTTCACGGGGGGCAACAACCAGGCTCTGGCCGTAGCCACGGGCGACTACCTGTTCTTGCTCAACCCAGACACTGTCGTCCAACCGGGCGCCATCACTGCCCTGCACCACTATCTGCTCTCGCATCCCGAGGTCGGCATTGCCGGCCCCCGCCTGCGTTATGTCGATGGAACGACTCAACCCAGCCGCCGTCGCTTCCCCACCGTAGCCACTCTCTTCACCGAAAGCACCATCGTCCAGGAGTACTTACCGGGCCTGGGCCTCTTCGAGCGCTACTACTTTGACGACCGGCCGGTCGATAAGCCGCAACAGGTGGACTGGATCGTGGGTGCAGCCATGTTCGTGCGGCGGGCTGTCTACGCACAGATCGGCGGCATGGACGAAGGCTTGTTCATGTACTCCGAGGAGTTGGACTGGTGCCGGCGGGCCGTGGCAGCCGGTTGGCAGGTAGCCTACGACCCGGCGGGCGAGGTCATTCACTACGAGGGCCGGTCAAGCGAGCAGGTGGTGGCGGCTCGGCACATTCGCTTCTTTAGCAGCCGCGTCCGCTATGCAGCCAAGTATCACGGCGCCGTCGTGGCCACACTGCTGCGCTGGTGGCTACTAGGCACCTTCGTTCTGCAATGGCTACGCGAAGGCAGCAAATGGTTGCTTGGACACAAACGCTCGCTGCGCGCCGAGCGCATGGCCGCCTATCGTCAGGTGCTGCGGTCGCGGTTGCGATCTCCGGCTGTGCTATAATTTGCTCTCGCTTCGGCAGCGCCCCGGCAGTGCCCCCCGAAGTTGTCGCCACTCTCATCTGCCCAGGTACAAGCTATGGACGTCACCCAACTCGCCCAAATGGTGAATTGGCTCGATGAGCAACATCGCCGTGATCGCGCGGAGGTATCCAAGCTCCAGCAACGGATTGAGGCTCAGACCAACGAGATGCAGGAGCAGGC
The DNA here is from genome assembly GCA_964535455.1 of uncultured Caldilineales bacterium. Taxonomy (GTDB): domain Bacteria; phylum Chloroflexota; class Anaerolineae; order J102; family J102; genus SSF26. Next base: position 8,153 of record CAZHTZ010000103.1, on the reverse strand, counting down.
GCGCCGCGTCAAGGAACTGGAAGTCCGGCTCACCAACACCCAGACTCAGTTAGGGCGCTTCACCCAGATCGAGCAAGCACTGCAGAATCTGAAGAACGAAGTGACCCTGATGGTGAATAACCAGGCAGAGGAATCGACAAAAGCTCAGCGCGAGATGGAGCGCATGCGCATGGGCGACCGTGAGGCCTTCTCGCGAGGCCTGGCCGAAATGCGCAAAGAAATTGCCCGTTTCCGTCCGATCGAAGAGGAGTTGACGGTCCGCAAAACCGAAGACAAACGACTGAGCGAGCTTGGCGTCGTCCTCAAGCAGGATATCGCCGTGATCGCCAAGGACATCGAAGAACGGACGCGGCAGTTACCCTATCTGACCGAGCAACGCGGCCACGACAACAAGCGAATCGTCCAACTGCAGCAAGAGAACGTAGAGTTGTTCAAGCGCCTGGAAGAGGCGAGCAGCAAGCTGCAGTTGTTGGAACAAAAACACCAGAAGGTGGAAAGCCATACGCAAGCGCTCCCCGTCGTGGTGGACAACTTGAAGCGCAGCCAGGAGCAGTTTATCGACTCGCTCAAGCTCGCTGACGTCGACCGGCAGCGCCAGATGAAGGATTGGGGTCAGGTTTTCGAGGAACAGCGGGGGATGGCGGAAGAACAGCGGAAGCGACTGGCCGAATTCGTGGCCACAGAGGATGAAGCACGACGCACCATCGCCACCATCGGCCGCTTCCACGAACAGATCCAGCGGGAGCAGAACCAGGTGTCCGAGCTTCAACGCCTGGCCGAAGAACGCCAGCGCAAAGAAATGGCCAACTTTGTGGCCGAAAACGAAAAGCGCTGGAAGAAGCAAAGCCTGGAGTGGGAGTACCAATGGGACCAACAAGCCAAGGTCAATGCCGATGTCAAAGACCGGTTCCCCGTCATTGCTGACCAACTCACCTTCCACGACAACCTCCTACAGTTCTTCTGGCGCTTCATGGAAGCCCAGGGTAATTCCCAGTTGACGGCAGCCCAACGCTGGTTGGATGAAGTGCAGAAGCTGGCTGCTCAACGTCAAAGCATGTTGAAAGCCTACGAGGAAGCCAAGTTCACTCAGGCATGAAGGTCATCGCCACGGCCGGCCACGTCGACCACGGCAAATCGGCGCTCGTGCAGGCGCTCACGGGCACCCACCCCGACCGCCTGGCTGAGGAACGAGAACGCGGCATGACCATCGATCTGGGCTTCGCCTGGATGGATCTGCCCACAGGTGAGCCGGTCGGCATCGTCGACGTGCCGGGACACATCGACTTCATCAAGAACATGCTGGCGGGCGTGGGAGGCATCGATGCCGCTCTGTTCGTCATCGCTGCTGACGAAGGGGTGATGCCGCAGACACGCGAGCATCTGGATATCCTCGATCTGCTGGAGATTCCGCGCGGGGTCGTTGCCTTGACCAAGGTCGACCTGGTCGATGACCCTGATTGGCTGGAGCTGGTGCAGGAGGAAGTGCAAGAGGTGCTGGCCCCGACCAGTCTGGCCGGCGCACCGATCGTGCCCGTCTCCGCCGTAACGGGACATGGCGTGCCCGACCTGCTGACCACGCTTGCGCGGGTGCTAGACGCCATACCCGTCCGCCCCGACCTGGGACGGCCTCGTCTGCCCATCGACCGCGTCTTCACGGTGGCCGGTTTTGGCACCGTCGTCACCGGGACGCTGGTGGACGGCAGCCTGCGCATCGGCGACGAAGTGCTGATCATGCCCGGAGACCTGCGCGCTCGCGTGCGCGGCCTCCAGACCCATCGCTCAAAGCTCGAGGTCGCTCAGCCCGGCTCGCGCGTGGCCGTCAACCTCAGCGGGGTACATCCCGACCAACTCCACCGCGGGTTGGTGCTCACCTATCCCGGCGTCTTGCGCGGCACACTGCGTGTGGACGTGCGTCTGCGCGCTCTTCCCGATGCAGTCGCTGTGCTCAAGCACAACATGGCGATCACCTTCCACAGCGCTGCTGCCGAAAGCCCAGGCCGGCTGCGCTTGTTGGAGGCCGATGAGCTGCTCCCCGGCGATACGGCCTGGGCGCAGATCGAATTGCACAACCCGCTGGCGCTGGCACGTGGCGACCGCTTCATCCTGCGCCGGCCTTCACCCAGCAATACACTGGGCGGCGGTATCATCGCCGATGCCACCCCGCGACGCCAACACCGCCGCCGGCGTCCCGAAGTGTTTGCCCACCTGGAGACGCTACTCCAGGGCACGCCGTCCGATCTACTGGAAGCCGCCATCAGCCAACAGGGACCACTGCCGGCCGCGCAGGCGTTGACCGCGGTCAAGCTGCCGGTCGATCAGGCCAGGGCCGCACTTCAAGATCTGCTGGCGGAAGGCCGCGCCTACCCCCTTGACCCTACCGACGCCAACGGTGCACTGGTCACACCGGCCGGATGGGCGGCGCTGCGCGGCCGGCTGCACGACACGCTGGCAGGCTACCATCAGGCCAACCCGCTGCGCCTGGGGATGCCGCGTGAAGAGGTCAAGAGCCGTGTGCAGCCCAAGGCCGGCTGGACACCGAGACTTTTCAATGCCGTGGTGGCCCATGCCCTGGCGGAGAACGTCGCCGCCGAGATAGGCAATTTCCTGGCCCTTGCCGACTTTCGACCCCAGTTCAGCCCCACTCAACAGGCGGCCAGCGACACGCTGTTGTCCCAGTTTCGCGCCGATCCATTCAGCCCGCCCGGCATCAAACAATGTCTGGAATTCGTCCCCGAAGACGTCTTCAATGCCCTGGTGGAACTGGGCGCCCTGGTTCGCGTGGCCCCTGACGTGGTCTTCGACCGCGTCACTTATGAGGTCCTGGTCGCAGGCGTCCGCCAGCACATCCAGGCGCATGGCCAGATCACGGTGGCCGATCTGCGCGACCACTTCCACACCAGTCGCAAATACGCCCTGGCGCTGCTCGAGCACCTGGACCAGATCCGCGTCACGCGCCGGGAAGGGGACACGCGTATCTTACGATAGCCCAGGTCCCCCAAGCAGGATGATCTGTCGCTGCACCTCATTCCAGGTTGCGGCAAGACCTAGCTGCTCAACCCATGTCTCCAGATAAGGCTCATCAAGTTGGTCTTCCATCGCAACGGCGATACCGGCAATATCGTGAATGTGCTTGGGTTGCTGGCTCAGGGCAAAGTACTGAAGCTTGTATAGGATAAGATCCTCGGGTGCGTGAACGTACACTTCACCCAGACGGGGACCGAGATCGACAAGACGCCGTCGCGAGAGCGCCATTGCCCGATAGACATCGCCTGGGCGAAGCAGGAACAGCTCAGCCTTGTAACCAGTGCGAAGATGGATGGCGTTGATCGGCAAGTCACCCCGGTGCTCGATCATGAGATCGACGATGACCTCAATCGGCACGAGCATCTCGCGCTTTTCAAGCTCTCGTGACAACGCCATCACCGACTCAAACGGTAGCTCGACGACGAGATCGACGTCGCGAGTTGTGCGCACATCCCCCCATGCCCAGACACCAACGGCGCCGCCGATCATGTAGGTGACACCAGCCGCCTCAAGTGCATCAAGGACAAGCCGCACAAAAGCGGCGAAATCGAGGTCGAGCCTATCCGTCGACATTACCTACTCCTGATCAAGCGCAAAGCTTCCTGCTCGCTGAGTTCAGGCTTCCGCAGACGCAGGCGAAAAGCGCCGACCTGCTCGGCCAACCGGATCATCGACACACCCTGTTCAAAGCGTTGGGCAGCCGTCAACTTGCGAGAGATGGCCATTTGCACAGGATCAATCTCAGCCACAGCGCCAGCTATCAGGCGCCGCGAGTGGTCGTCGAGGCGGTTCATTGGCCTATCGTTCATCGTTGCTTGATGTACACAATTCCGAGGAGAAACCTGGTCGCAGTATAGCCAGAATGTCACGTCCGTCAACGATGGGCTAAGCAGGGGGCGGGCCGGTGACCCGCTCTCTGCTGGTAGCTCGTGTTACCCCCTCATCACCGACGGATCGGGTCGCCAGGAACCCAAGACCTTCATGTAGTTCGCCCGCTCGAAAGCGGCGGGCTCGGCTACATGCTGCTGGCTCATGCTGCCCAACATCTGCTTCACTGACTCGTACTCATGCTCTTCCATCCACACCTGCATGTCCCGCAGGATCTCGTCGATGCGGCGCAAGCCGTTCGCCAGCAACTCTGATGCCAGCATGACCACGCTCGCCCCACCCATGATGGCCTTGAGCACGTCGACGTGGTCGTGCACGCCGCTGGTCAAGGCGAGGTCGGAATGGACTCGACCGTAGAGGATGGAAACCCAGCGCAGTGGCAGGCGCATCTCGTTGGCGTTGCTCAACACCAGATGGGGCACGACCTCCAGTTCTTCCAGGTCGAAGTCAGGCTGGTAAAAGCGGTTGAAAAGCACCAACCCATTGGCGCCAGCCGCCGCCAGTCGGTAGCACATATTGGCGGTAGCGCTGAAATAGGGGCTGAGCTTGACGGCGACCGGAAGGTGAACGCTGCGCTTCACATCGCGCAGCACGTTCAGGTACATCTCCTCCACGGCTGCGCCGGTCATGGCCGGGTCGGTGGGGATGTAGTAGATGTTGAGCTCCAGGGCGTCAGCGCCGGCATCCTCGATCTTCTTGGCATACTCGATCCAACCGCCGGTGGAGACGCCGTTCAAGCTGCCGATGATGGGAATATCGACAGCGCGCTTGGCCTGCCAGATCAGGTTGAGATAGTCGTACGGGCCAACGTTGTAGCGCCCCAGGTCGGGGAAGTAGTTCAGCGCCTCGCCGAAGCTCTCCGTGCCGTAGGTCAGGTAGTGGTCAAGCACCTGGCCTTCGTGATTGATCTGCTCCTCAAAGAGCGAGTACATCACGACAGCGCCAGCGCCATGATCTTCCATCGCCCGAATGCCATTCAGGCTCTTGGAAATCGGCGAAGCCGAGGCGACGATGGGGTTTTTCAGGGCCAGGCCCAGATAGGTGGTCGAAAGGTCCATGGTAGGCATCCTCCTCGATGCGATGACGTGATGCGTGTTGCGTGCTCAGGACTTGTACAAGCCCAAACGTTGCCCGCAACACGCGCCACACTTGTCGTATTACTGTTCCGCAGCCAGCCACTCCAGGCGGTGCCAGCGGCGTTTCACGTTCTCCTGCGCCTCGGTCAAGAAGTGTTCGGCGGCATCCGGGTTGCTCTGGAAGAGCATGCGGTAGCGAGCCTCATTCATGATGTAGTCGCGCAGTGGCTGCTTGGGCGGCTTGGAGTCGAGCTGTAACGGGTTCTTGCCCTCGGCCCTGAGTCGCGGGTCGTAACGGAACAGCGGCCAGCAGGCGGTGGACACCGCCAGCTTCTGCTGATCCATGCCCTTCGCCATGTCGATGCCATGGGCGATGCAGTGGCTGTAGGCGATGATGAGAGAGGGGCCGTTGTAGGACTCCGCCTCCAGGAACGCCTTGACGGTCTGGGCGTCGCTGGCGCCCATTGCCACCTGGGCCACATAGATGAAGCCGTAACTCATGGAGATACGCGCCAGGTCTTTCTTCGGCGTAGGCTTGCCGCCCGCCGCGAACTTGGCCACGGCGCCCATGGGTGTGGCCTTGGACGCCTGGCCTCCGGTGTTCGAGTAGACCTCGGTGTCGAGCACCAGGACGTTCACGTTGCGACCACTGGTCAGCACATGGTCCAGGCCGCCGTAGCCGATGTCGTAGGCCCAGCCGTCACCGCCGATGATCCAGACGCTTTTCTTGACCAGCACATCCGCCAGCCGCGCCAGGTCCTTCGCCCGCGAGTCAGGGGTGCCCGCCAGCCGGACCCTCAGGTCGGCCACGCGCTGGCGTTGGGCATCGATGCCGCCGTCATCGCTCTGGTCGGCAGTCAGCAGGGCGGCGGCAAGCTCGGAACCGATCACGCCGGACAGGCGCTCAACGAGCTGCCGGGCATACTCAGCCTGTTTGTCCAGGCTCAACCGCATGCCCAGCCCGAACTCGGCGTTGTCCTCGAATAGGGAGTTGCTCCAGGCCGGTCCGCGACCCTGCTTGTTCATCGACCACGGCGTGGTGGGGAGATTGCCGCCGTAAATGCTGGAACAGCCGGTGGCATTGGCAACCACGGCGTGATCGCCGAAGAGTTGGCTCATCAGCTTGACGTATGGCGTCTCGCCGCAACCGGCGCAGGCACCCGAGAACTCGAAGAGCGGCTCCAGAAGCTGCACACTCTTGACATCCTTAAAGACCAGCCTATCGTGCCGCGGGAACTCGGGCAGGTTGAGGAAGTAATCCCACCAGATGCGTCCCGATTCGCGCAGAGGCAGTTGGGGCTGCATGTTGATGGCCTTGCGGCCGACCATGGTCTTGTTCTTGGCCGGGCACACCTCCACACACAGCGTGCAGCCCGTGCAATCCTCCACGGCCACTTGCAGTGTGTACTTCATGCCAGGTAGTTCCTTCCAACGGGCATCGGCCACGACAAAACCTTCCGGGGCGTCGGCCACGTCGGCAGGACTGACCACCTTGCTGCGGATGACGGCGTGCGGGCACACCAGCACACACTTGCCACACTGGATGCACGTATCCGCATCCCACACCGGCACCTCGAGGGCGATATTCCGCTTCTCCCAACGGGCCGTGGCGCTGGGGTACGTGCCATCGATCGGCATGGCGCTGACCGGCAGCAGATCGCCGTCGCCGGACATCATCATGGCCGTCACCTTCTGCACGAACTCCGGCGCCTCGACGGGCACTACGGGCGGCATGCTGATCGTGCCGGTGGCCTTATCTGGCACCTTGACTTCGTATAGATGGACCAGGGTCGCATCCACGGCCTCGAAGTTCTTCTGCACCACGGCCTCGCCGCGTTTGCCGTAGGTCTTCTCGATGGCATGCTTGATCTCGGCAATCGCCTCTTCGCGCGGGAGGACACCGCTGATGGCGAAGAAACAGGTCTGCATGATCGTGTTGATGCGCACGCCCATACCTGTCTCGCGAGCGACCTCGTAGGCATCGATGACATATAGCTTGAGCTTCTTGGCGATGACCTGTTCCTGCACCGGCCGTGGCAATTGATCCCAAAGGCCATCCGGACCGTAAGGGGCATTCAGCAACAAGATGGCGCCCTCTTCAGCGTTGGCCAGCATGTTGTAGCGTTCGAGAAAAACGAACTGGTGGACGGCGATAAAATTGGCTTTACGGATCAGGTAGGTGCTATGGATGGGCCGCGGGCCGAAACGCAGATGTGAAACGGTGCGGGCGCCCGACTTTTTCGAGTCGTAGACGAAGTAGCCCTGGGCGTAGTTGGGCGTCTCTTCGCCGATGATTTTGATCGAATTCTTGTTGGCCCCGACCGTGCCGTCGGCGCCCAGGCCCCAAAACATGGCCCGCACCGTGTCCTTCGGCTCGATGTCGAGGTCGGGGTCGAAATCCAGACTGGTGTGCGTCACATCATCGATGATGCCGACGGTGAAATGGTTCTTCGGCTGCGCCTTTGCCATCTCATCGAAGACAGCCTTGACCATCGCGGGCGTGAACTCCTTGGACGAGAGGCCATAGCGCCCGCCAATGACACGCGGGAACGGTTTTCCCTCGGTCCAGTCCTCCATGATCGCCGTCACCACATCCTGGTAGAGCGGCTCGCCGGCGGCGCCCGGTTCCTTCGTGCGGTCAAGCGTCGCGATCACTTTGACCGTCGACGGCAGGGCGGCGACAAAGTGCGACACTGAAAACGGCCGGAACAACCGGACCTTCAGGAGGCCGACCTTCTCGCCTCGCGCTCGCAGCCATTCCACGGTCTCTTCGCCAGCTTCAGCGCCGGAGCCCATGATCACGATGACTCGCTCGGCGTCGGGAGCGCCAACATAATCAAAGAGATGGTACTGCCGTCCCACCAACCCAGCGAATTTGTCCATCTGTTCCTGCACGATGCCGGGCACGGCCAGGTAGTACGGGTTCACGGTCTCGCGAGCCTGGAAATAGACGTCGGGGTTTTGGGCTGTGCCGCGAATGACCGGATGGTCGGGCGAAAGCCCTCGCATCCGGTGGGCATACACCAGGTCGTCGTCGATCATGGCCCGCAAGTCCGCTTCCTCCAACATCTCTACCTTCATGACTTCGTGCGAAGTGCGGAAGCCGTCAAAAGCGTGGAGGAAAGGCACACGCGCGTTCAAGGTGGCTGCCTGGGCAATCAGGGC
>CAZHTZ010000102.1:10827-14995 GCA_964535455.1 uncultured Caldilineales bacterium | reverse complement strand
CAAAGCTCACGGTGGTTCCTGCTAACCCGCCTTAGAAATGAGCGAACCGCGAGCTGCAACGTGCAACCTGCAACGTGCAACCTGCAACCTGCAACCTGCAACCTGCAACCTAAAGCACCAGGGCGCGGAGGGGCGAGGCCAGGAGGCCGGGTAGAAGCAGATGGAGGGCGATGGCCAGGAAAAGGGCGATGAGGCCCGTCAAGAGCAGGCGAGAGCGATCACGCGTGAGCAGACCATGGACGTTGCCGGTGACGATTGGTTCGGCCATGACGATGAGGAGCGCAGCCTGGGCGACGATTTCTGCCCACGTCCACGGCGAGATGCTCAGGGGAACGGCCAACAAGGGGTGAGCGGCATTGAACAGGTTGGCAGTCCACAAGCCGAGGATGGCCAGCCAGCGGGCAGCCGCGATCAAGGGCAGCAGACCGGCACTGACGGCGCCTCCCGCCAGGACCAGTCCTGTCCGGCGCGCCAGTTCAGGCAGCCAGATTCCCACGCCTTCGACCGTGCTCTCCCTGCCCGTGAGCCAGAGCATCTGGCTGGCGATGTACTCCAGGCTGCCGGGAACGGTCTCCTGGGCGCGGGCGCCGAGCACCTGGCTGGCAATGATTGTCACCACGAAGATGACCGCCGCCCAAAATGCGACCAGGCGCACAGCCACATCGATGCGGGCGTGACGCAGTGACCAGATCAACATGGGCCAGAGGATGAGCGCACTGGTCACAGGCATTAGAAACCGCTGCTGGGCGATGAAGCCAATGAACATGCTGAAGGCCAGGCCCACCAGCAGGATGAGATAGAGGAGAGGATCGGTGCCGAAAAGGCGCATGAAGTAGGTTCAGGAACGGGTCAGGGGTCCAGAAACGAGGGAACGCTGCGTCCACAGGCGCAGGGCATGGGCGACACGCTCCCAGCCAGGGGTGGCGGTCAGGTCATGGCCCAAACCCTGGAAGACATAAGGGGTGGCGGCGCCAAGGCGATGCACGGCGAACTGGGCGAACAGACGCTGCACCCGCATCTGCTCGCCGACGCCCAGCCAGATTGGCAAGGCGGGCGGGCGCCGCATCAGGTCCAGCAAGCAGCCCGCCGCCGGGGAAAGGATGGCAAGAGCGGCGGCAGGGACGGGTAACGGTGCACAGCGGTGAGCCACCGCAAAGGTGAGCGGTTGTACGGTCGCCAATCCATAGGCAGACGCCAACGCGGAAGCGTAGCACGAAAAGCCCTGCCGCGTGAAATAGGCCACGAACTCCGACCAACCCTCGGCCGGCATGCCGGCATCGGCCAGGAACCAGATCGTGGGAAGCTGGGCGAAGGTCATGGCCGGTGAGCGGCAGGGATGCCGCAGACTTCGTACGGAGTGCGGCGAGACGTGGTCAGCAGGCGCCGGGCCAGATCGCCGGTCAGTACGAGGCGGCGCGGAGCAGCAAACCCGGCCGGAGTTGACGCCGGGCGCAGGCCGGACGGGTCCAGGTCGAGGGCCCGGCAGAGCAGCAGGCCGAACTCGTAGCGGCTCAGAGCGGTGGGACCGGCGAGGTTGATCACGCCGCTGAAGGGAAGCTCGGACAGTTCGATCAGGCTGGCCGCCAGGTCGGGGGCATAGACCGGACAACGGATCTGGTCGGTGAACAGCGTCACTGGCTCGCGGCGCCTCAGGCCCTCGACCAGCCAGGAGGTGCTGTGATCGAGGGGAGCGAAACCATAAATGAGAGATGTGCGGACGATGACCGGGTCAGGGTGCCGGTCGGCCACCGCCCTCTCCGCCCGAGCCTTGGCGCGACCATGGCCGGATAGAGGATCAGGTTGACCGGCCATCGGCTCAGGGCAGGGCAAGGCCGTCTCGTCATAACGTTCGGCGGCGCCATCCAGCACGATGTCAGTGGAGAGGTGGATGAGCCGGGCGCCAACGGCCGCGGCGGCGGCGGCGATGGAGGCGCTGCCGCGGACGATGACGCGGTCAAAGTGCTCCGGCTGCCGGGCGATTGCCGTATGGATCACCACTTGCGGCCGGATGGATGCCAGCACTGCCTGCACAACAGCGGCGTCGGCCAGATCAAGCGTGATCGGGGTCAACCGGGGTTGGGGCGCAATGGGCTGGGCATGATAGCCTGCCCACGTCTGCCAGTGTGCAGGCAGCAGGGGCAGCAGGTGGCGGCCCAGGTAGCCGCTGGCGCCTGTGATCAGGACCCGCATGGCAGGTGGCGGGGGGCGGGGGGCAGGGGGCGGTCGGCCGTCTGCGGTCTGCGGTCGTGCCTTACGCCGGCGCTGCCGGCACGGGAACATCCTCATGCTGGCGGTGGGTGACAGCCTCCAGCGCCAAACGGGCCGCCTCTTGCGCTGCTCGCTGTTTGCTGTTCCCCCGCCCCACCCCATAGGTGGCGCCACCGATGCGCACCTCCACGGTAAATTCGCGGGCGTGGTCGGGTCCGTCCGTGCCCACCGTGGAATAGGAAGGCGTTTCATTCAGCTCGGCCTGCGACCATTCCTGAAGCAAGCTCTTGGCGTCCTTTTGCAACCGGCCATCCTGCAGCACCACCAGCTCAGGCTCCAGGTAGGGTGCGAGAAAGGATGCCGTCACTTCGAGACCCTGGTCGAGGTAGATGGCCCCGACCACGGCCTCGAAGGTGGCGCAGAGGATGGCATCGCGTTCGCGTCCCCCGCTTTCTTCCTCGCCATGGCCCAGGAGGATGTGTGGCCCCAAGTCGAGCTGGCGGGCGAATCCGGCCAGAGCCTCGCGGCGCACCAGGCTGGCCCGCAGCGCGGTCAGGAATCCCTCGCGCTGTTCCGGGAAGCGCTGGTAGAGCACCTCCGCCACAATGAGGTCGAGCACGGCATCTCCCAGGAACTCCAACCGCTCATTGTCGGAGAATACATAGGAGGACTCGTTGAGATAGGAGCGATGGGTGAGCGCCCGCAGGAGCAGGGTTTTGTCCTGGAAGGTGACATGCAGGTGCACTTCACAATCGAGAACGGTTTGAAAGGCGTTAGACGGACTTGAAGCCATGGCCGGTCAGGATGAGGACCAGGGTGTCCTCGGGTGGAATGGTCGCCTCGAGTTGGAGCAGGGCGGCGAAGGGCAGGGCAGCGGTGGGTTCGACGAAAAAGCCGCGACGGGCGAGATCGCTCTGGCTGGCGCGAATCTCGTCCTCGGTGACCACTATGACTTGCCCCTTTGTTCTGCGCACCGCGGCCCACATGGCTTCGACCAGGGGCGGATGTGCAATGGCAACGCCATCGGCGATGGTGGGCAGCGTCTGGAACGTTTCAGGGATATAGGCGCCCTGGCTGAAGGCAAATAGCGGCGCGCAGTTGACGGGTTGGACGGCCACCAGCCGCGGCAGGGTGCGAATCCACTTGCCCTTTTCGAGGGAGCGGAAGCCCCAACGGATGCCTCGCAGCAGGCTACCGTTACCAGCAGGGAGCACGACCCAATCGGGCGCCCGTCCTCCCATTTGCTCCCAAATCTCCCAGGCAATCGTCTGCATGGCCAGGGCATAGCCGGGATGCCAGACGTGGCTGGCGTAGAAGACCCCGGGCTCCAGGGCGGCCTTTTCGGCGGCGAGGGTCACGTCGGCGCGGGTGCCTTCTACGGAGAAAAGCTGAGCACCGTAGCGCTGGATCTGGGTCTTCTTGGCCGGCGGGGCATAGGCGGGCACAAAGATGCGCGCCTCCACGCCTGCACGGGCGGCATAGGCCGCCAGCGCCGCCCCGGCGTTGCCGGAGGAGTCATCGATCACGACCGTGGCGTCGCCGATGGTGTTGATCAGCAGCGCCGCTCCCCGATCCTTGTAGCTGCCGGTCGGGTTCAGGCTTTCGTTTTTGTAGTACACCTGCAAGTTGCCCACCTGATCCGCAAGCAGCGGCGTGAACCCCTCCCCCAGATGCACAGGATGCGCCGGCAAGGGTGGCAGCATGTGCTGGTAGCGCCACATTCCCGGCTGCAGAGGCTCGATCAGGCTGGGGTCAAACTGGATGTTAGTCCGTGGTTGCAGTGGCCCGCGACAAGAGGGACGCGGGCAGCGCGGAACGACCGGTGGCCAGTCGACCGGCTGGTTGCACAGCCGGCAGCGCAGCTTGAAAGGTGCAAGAGAGCTGGGTGTGGGTTTGGGCATGTGTGTGAGCGCCCTGGCGGAGAAAAGGCGCGGGCCTGTGCTGCAACGCCAAACATAAC
>CAZHTZ010000102.1:0-10727 GCA_964535455.1 uncultured Caldilineales bacterium | reverse complement strand
GAGAAAATTCACCGGGAAAACTACGCGAAAGCCGATACTCTTGGCCGACTTTTTCGTCTTGTTACTTTAGATGAGGAAACGCATGAAGAACAGCACCAAGGCCGCCGAAGTCTTGAACGATTTTGTGGATGATATCGTAGCAGGACAAGTGCCGCGCGCCTACACGCGCATGGCGGAGGCGCTGGGACTCGAAGTGGACACGTTGCTCGAATTGATACCGCTCTTCGACTGCGTCGAGCGAGTTGAGATTGCCGCACGTTATCGACCCCCCGCGGAATTGACCCAATCCAGCAACGGCCAACATCACCCTTGAGACCCGATCCGGCGCCGGGCCAGACCGGGCGAAACATCGCGCCGGGCGTGCAAGCGGGGATGAGGCGGCGATTAGAACAGGAAAAGAGAATCCCCGGCGAGCATTGGCTACGCCGGGGATCTCTCCACACACACACACTGAAAGGAGGTGCACCGATGAGGGGGTGCTTCATCTGGAAGGTGACACGCCCAAAGTAAATCACATCCGCACGGCGTCCGGTATGATCTTGATCATACTGTCACAATCTTCCACCTGCGAGTTTTTCGGCGCGCTGCACTTTGCTCTGTTCACCGACCTCAAGGGATAATGGAAGAACCTTATGAAAGCAGCGGAGATCAGGCTGGCGTACTTCATCACGCCGCACGGGTTCGGGCACGCTGCTCGGGCTTCGGCGGTCATGTCAGCGCTGGAGCAAACCGAACCGGGGCTGCGGTTCGAGATCTTCACCCTGACGCCCGAGTGGTTCTTTGCCCAAACGCTGCAGCGTCCCTGCGGTTACCATGCCGTGCTGACCGACATCGGTCTGGTGCAGACCACGGCGCTCAGCGAAGATGCGGTCGCCACCGCCGAGCGCCTGGACGGATTTCTGCCTTTCGACCCTGTTCTGGTGGAGCAACTGGCCCGCCAGATGTTGGAGCTGGGCTGCCGGGTGGTGCTCTGTGACATTTCGGCGCTGGGCATTGCTGTCGCCGCCGCCGCAGGCGTGCAGTCAGTGCTGATCGAGAACTTCACCTGGGACTGGATCTACGAGGCATACGTCCAAGAAGACGCCCGGATGGCAGTCTACGCCCGGCTCTTCGCAGGCGTATTTGGTGCTGCTGACCACCACATTCAAACCGAGCCGGTTTGCCAACCCGGTTCCTTTGATCTCGTGACGGCCCCCGTCAGCCGGGAGCCGCGATTGCCTCCATCTGAGGTGCGACGCCGGTTGGCTGTCCCCCTGGACGCGCCTATGGTCCTGGTGACCATGGGGGGCGTGCGCTGGGACTACACCTTTGTGCCCCGACTGGCAGCCTATGCTCCTGTGCACTTCGTCATCCCCGGCGCCGTGGACGTCGCCGAACGCCACGACAATACCTTGCTGATGCCCGCCAACTCGGGCTGGTATCATCCCGACCTGGTGCACGCCAGCGATGCGGTCATTGGCAAGCTGGGCTATAGCACCCTGGCAGAAACCTTTCACGCTGGAACACGCTTCGGCTACGTGCCCCGACCGCGCTTTCGCGAGTCGGACGTTTTCGAGCGCTATGTCGCGGCGAGGATGCCGGGGCTGCGCCTTTCGAGCGCGCGATTCGCCAGCGGAGACTGGCTTTCACAGTTGCCAGAGCTTCTGGCCTTGCCGCGGCGCGCAGCCCCCGCCGCCAACGGCGCCGCCCAGGTCGCCACATACGTGTCTGATCTGCTGCGCCAGGGAGGCGGCTAGCGGCAGTTTAGGTTCCAGGCGGACGTGTTGGGGACCGGGCACGCGTCTGTTATCATGGCTATGCAGACCGACAACTTACTCTGACTCCTGCTCTATCGCTCTTGCCGTCTGGCTCGGAGGAGACAGCTTCATGAACCGCACCCAACCCGGCGCCCTGCGCGAGTTCCATGTGTCCCGCGAGGCCCGTGACCTCTACCAGTTCGACCAGTCGGTCTTCGCCTACAACGGCAATGTGATCTTCGCCGACTTCTACGCGGCGCGGGTGTTCGCACAGAAGATGAACGACCGGCGCGATCTGGCGCGTTACCCCGAGCAGGCGGTGCGGGCCAGCCAGATCTACGCCCTGGGCCTCATTGACGAGACCCTGCACCTGATGGTTGAAACTTACCGGCAGCAGGTGAACCCCAGGGTCATGCAGGAGGCGCTGGCGGCGCTGGAAGCGCAGGTCGGCAAAGCGGAGGTGGACGCGGGCCTGCGTCGCTTCTGCGAGCGCTTTCCACCGCTCGCCGTCTATCGCCGCGAAATCGACCTCGATACCTATCTCGAAGGCGAAACCGGCGGCATGACTCACCGCGAGGTCGCTCTCGAGGAGCTGCTGATGCTGTGGCTGGCAAACGCCAATCCGGCCTTTGCGCCCTACCTTGAGCTGTTCGACGACGACGAGCTGGAGCAACGCACCGTCTATCCCCAGGTGATTGCCGGTCTGCAGACCTTCTTCAGCGGGGAGCCGGGCTTTGAGCCGGACGGGGAGAACCTCCTTGACACGCTGCAGGCGCCCGCGCGTCTCTCACCGCACTCGCTGGAGGGGCAGTTGGCCTTCGTACGCGGCCGCTGGGCGGCCTACGTGGGGGCGCGGCTCTTCCGCGTGCTGGGGGGCCTTGACTTTGTGGCCGAAGAACAGAAGGCCGTGTTTGCGGGGCCGGGGCCGATCGAGGCGATCTCGTTCGGCGGACAGGAGGCCGAACCGGAGCAATATAGCCCTGACACCGACTGGATGCCGCGCCTGGTGCTGCTGGCGAAGAACGCCTTCGTCTGGCTCGACCAGCTTTCCAGACAGTATGAACGACCTCTCTCTACCCTGGCCGACATCCCCGACGAAGAACTCGACATCCTTGCCGCCCGGGGCATTACCGGGCTCTGGCTGATCGGCCTGTGGGAACGGTCGCTGGCTTCCCGGCGCATCAAGCAGATGATGGGCAACCCGGAAGCGGTCGCCTCGGCCTACTCGCTGTACGACTACAGCATCGCCCACGACCTGGGCGGACCGGCGGCGCTGGACGATCTGCGACAGCGGGCGTGGCAGCGTGGCATCCGCCTGGCCAGCGACATGGTGCCCAACCACATGGCCATCGACTCCCGCTGGGTAATAGAGCACCCCGATTGGTTCCTGCAGCTCAACTACAGCCCCTTCCCCGCCTATACCTTCAACGGAACCAACCTGAACGAGAACGACGGTCGAGTCGGCGTCTATCTGGAGGACCATTACTATGATCGCTCCGACGCCGCGGTCGTATTCAAGCGCGTCGATCATTGGACCGGCGACACCCGCTTCATCTACCACGGCAACGATGGCACCAGTATGCCCTGGAACGACACGGCCCAGCTCGACTACTTGCGAGCGGAAGTGCGTGAGGCCGTCATCCAGACCCTATTGCACGTGGCGCGGCAGTTTCCGATCATCCGTTTCGATGCCGCCATGACGTTGGCCAAGCGCCACATCCAGCGGCTGTGGTTTCCGGAACCGGGCGCGGGTGGGGCCATCGCTTCCCGCGCCGAGCATGGCCTGACCAAGGCTGACTTCGATGCCGCCATGCCCAAGGAGTTCTGGCGGGAGGTGGTGGATCGGGTGGCGGCGGAAGCGCCCGACACCCTGCTGCTGGCCGAGGCCTTCTGGATGATGGAAGGCTATTTTGTCCGCACGTTGGGCATGCACCGCGTCTATAACAGCGCCTTCATGCACATGCTGCGCGATGAGGACAACGACAAGTACCGGCAGTTGATCAAGAACACAGTCGAGTTCGACCCCGAGATCCTCAAGCGCTACGTCAACTTCATGAGCAACCCTGACGAAAAGACGGCGGTAGAGCAGTTCGACAAAGGGGACAAGTACTTCGGCGTGGCCACCGTTTTGGCGACGGTGCCGGGGCTGCCTATGTTCGGGCACGGCCAGTTCGAGGGCTACACCGAGAAGTACGGCATGGAATATCGCCGCGCCTACTACGACGAACGGCCTGACACGTGGCTGGTCGATCGCCATCGCAAGGAGATCACGCCGCTGCTCAAGCGCCGCTACCTGTTCGCCCAGGTGCACAGCTTTTTGCTGTACGATTTCTTCACCAGGGATGGGTCCGTCGACGAGAACGTGCTGGCCTACTCCAACCGGGCCGGGAACGAGCGCAGCCTGGTGGTTTATCACAACAAATTCAACGACACGCGCGGCTGGATCCGCACCTCAGCCGCCTATCTGGACAAGGGCAGCGGACAGCTCGTGCAGAAGTCACTGAGTGAAGGTCTGAGCCTGCCCTCCGCACCCGACGTCTACGTCATTTTCCGCGACCTGGTCGCCGGGCTGGAGTACATTCGTTCCTGCCGGGAGATCGCCGAAAACGGCATGTTCATCCAGCTCGGTGCCTACCAGCGCCACGTTTTCGTGGACTTCCGCGAGGTGATGGAGAACGAATCGCGGCAGTACGGCCAGGTGGCAGCTTATCTGAACGGACGCGGCGTGCCCAGCGTGGACGAGGCGGTGAGAGAGCTGTTCCTACAGCCGCTGCACCAACCCTACCGCGGTCTGGTGAACGGCGAGGTCTTCCGCTGGCTGTATGACCATCGCTTGAAGGAGCTGCCGGTTGTTGAGGAGCAGTCCAGGGCGCTGGCAGAGCGCCTCGACGACGTGGTGGAGCGCGGACTGGCCTTGTTGCGGGAAATCCGCACCTTTGCCGCCGAACACGAGAGCGCAGACGAGGAAGGCCGGGATGTGGGCATCCTCAAGCGCCGCCTGGAGGCCCTGGCCGAGACTCCGGCCCAGGAGACGCCAGCGCCGCAGGCCGGGGCGGCTGTTCCCGAAGTCGAGGCGGAGCTGCCGGCCAAGGCTGCCGTCGACCTGGCCGTCATTACCGCCACACTGAGCCGTGAGTTGGGGACGGCCCTGCACCTGCCTGTGCTTGCTGAGCTGCACCCGGCGCAGGCGCCGGCGGAGGTGGAGCGTTACGCCGCAGCCTGCGCCACCCTGGAGGCGGGTCTCGGCGACAGCAGGGCTGCCTGGGGCGGGCTTTTTGCCTACTTGTGTAATCACACATTGGGCCGCGCCACGAGCGATAAGGACTTTGCCGTCCGCACACGCAGTTGGATGGATGAATGGCTGTTGGGCAAGCTGACCGCCCAGGCCCTGGTCGATTCCGGGCTCACGGTGGCCGAGGCCGACCGCCAGGTGAGCCTGGTCAAGGTGCTGATTGCCCATCAGGGGCTGCTGCACCCGGCGACGAGCGTCCCGACACCCTATGACCTGTTGATGACCCTGCTGCGAAACGACGAGGTACAGCGCTTCCTGGCTGTCAACCGTTTTGAGGGCGTGCTCTGGTACAACAAGGAAGCCTTTGCCGAGCTGCTGCACGGTTTGTTTGCGGCTGCGGTCGTTTCCCGGCTGGCCGCAAATAGGGAAAACGTCGCCGCCACGGTGAACGAACTCTACGATCTGGTGGCGGCGCTGCAAGCGGCCGACGCTGCGTCGGGCTACCGGGTTGAGAAGCTGCTGGAACAGGCAGAGCGGCGACCGCAGACCGCAGGACGACCGCAGACCACAGACGACGGACGACCGGCGACCGCGAAAAAGGTGCCACGTAAGAAAAAGGACGTAATACGTTGACGCGAAGCGACCAGCCTGACCCCGTTAGGGGAAGGCTGGTCGCCTGGCAGAAGAACGTTCAGGTGAGAGGATCAGGGAGCGCAGCCCACCGGTATGTACCAGGGGTCTGACTTGGACACAGAGACGCCACAGGCGGTGGCGGGGCCGGTCCACATTTTGCTGATGGCAAGCCAACTGCCCCAGTTGACTACGCGCGTATGGGAGACGTGACCCTGGATAGCGGCGCGGGTGAATTTGATGTCGCCGGGCGCCAAGCGGCTCTTGACGCGCGACCAATAGGCATGGCAGGCAGGGGAGTAACGGAGTTCGGTGACCTGGTTGAAGCCTGCACCCGCCGTGCCGGGGTGAGGCTTCGTGGCGAGTGTGATGGCATCATGGCTGCAGCCGTTGGCCTGCGGGGCCTTGCCACGGCAACTGGCGCCCCAACAAGACGGACCGCCATTGGCAAACGCCGCCGGCGCCACGGCCACGAGCACCACCGCCAGTAGCAAGGCAATGATGAGCGTGCGGGTGAGTAGACGAGTTGAAGCCCTGCGGTTTGACATAAGACGTCTCCTTACTGCCGATGTGGGCTGGACGCCTCTGTGGTCGCCCAGCAACAGGAAAACCTGCAAACCGGAAGTGCGCCTCGACAGCGCTATGATGCTTGCGCCCAGGGGATGGCAACAAGCAACCCCTATGGATAGAATAGTCCCGATTGGCGGCAAATATCGTGGGGATTCTTCCCAATTTGCAAGTTTTGCGGCGGAATCTGGTTGAAAGTGCGCTGCGGCCGTTGGTAGGTTGCGACGCCCGCCCCGGCACGAAGTGCCGGGACTACGAAACAGCGCCGGGTGAACCCGGCTGCGGAGGCGCAGGACACGGCGGGTCTTGCGCTTGAAGTTCGAATCTGTCATACTATCCGGGAATCGGAAGTGTCCATACAATGCCGGTTCGCCGGCATGGCATCAGGTTGTGAGGCAGGCCCATGGCTTTCGACATCGACACTTGGAAGGCGAAGGTGCAGGAACGGCTGCAGGGCTGGAAGGGGCGTATTGCGCGCGCCGGAGCAGATCAATCAGTCGGCATGATCTTTCGAGTCCGAGAGCGTGAGGTGCCGCGATGATCTGGGCTATCATACTGGGCGCTGCGCTTGAGGCTGGCTTCGGCTTGCTTGCCGCCGTCGGCTTCGAAGATGAGCTGCGCGACTTGAAGGGTCGGCTCTTGAAGGGTCGGCTGACGAAGGCCGGTGAGCGGAAACGCAATGAGGCCTTCGCAAAGGCGTTAGCGGACGCAAGCATTGCGATCGGAGACGAAAGCATTACCCTGCTGCTGACGCATCGCACCTTTCAGGAGGAGGTGATCGGCGCGTTGCTGGATCCCGTGGCGGGGATGGACATGTCAGCTGTTGCCAGTGGATGGGAGGGAAAACTGCCGCAGCACGCACGATCGTTGCGCAAGTTCTTCTCAGATCTCGAGACAGCACTCCTAATGGACGATACCTGGGGACCGATGCTTGAACGCTTTCAGGAGGTACGCTTTCGGCAAGATGTGCAGGCGGCGCTGGCCGAACACCGGCTGGATGTTTCCCCGCATGAACTTGTGCACAGCCTGAACGCGCGCCTGAGCGGAGGCGGGGCCATGGCTCTAGAAGTGGACGCCAGTACTCAAGCCGACAACGAGGACACAGTTGCCACCAGCCGGGATGTGCACCAGATCGTACAGATATATGTTCAAGAGATGGTCATCGGCTTGCCTATAAAGACGGCATCGCTACGTCAACGGTATCTACGCGAGGTGGCGGAAGAGTGCAATCTTCTCCCTTGGGGCGCTTTGAACGTCGTCTATGCCGATCCTTCTGCAGGCGAGGACCTACGCCTTGCCGACGTATACACCAAACTGGACACAACGGAACTGAAGCACATCAAGCGAGAAGAGGAACTACGCGAGTTCCTTGCCCATATTCACGAACATGAGCGGGTCGCTGCTCAAGAGGTCGCCAACCGCGAACGGCGCTTGCTGATCATGGGTGACCCGGGCTCAGGGAAGTCGACGTTTGTGAAGTATGTGGCCTATGTCCTGGCGCAAGCCGGCCTGGCGCCAGATCCATCATCGTGGTTGGCGCGGCTGGCGCCCTGGGAACATGAGACACTGTTGCCGGTATACGTCGAGCTGCGACAGGTCGCAGCCTTTGCCGACGACCACCGGTCCGCTTCTGGAACGTTGTTGCTTAGCTACCTGCATCACCTTGTGGAAACGTGGGAATTGGAGGCTTTTTGGCCCGAGATGGACGGGCTGCTCCGCGACGGGGAGGGTGGGATGCTATTCCTATTCGACGGCCTCGATGAGGTACCAACAGCCCAACGACAGCTCGTGGTTGATGCTGTGAACGCCTTCTGCTCGCGCCGTGGCAAACATCGGTTTGTGGTGACGTGCCGTCCCTACGCCTATATCGGTCAGCCCTGGCAACTGCGTCGATTCTACGAAACCACGCTGGCGCCGTTTAGCGACGAACAGATCGACAACTTCGTAAGCAACTGGTACGAACAACTGGCCGAAAGAGGCCGACTCAAGCGTAGTGACGCAGGTGAACGGGCGAGGCAATTGCAGCAAGCTGTGCTGCGGTCCGATCTGCGCGGGTTGGCTGAGCGGCCCCTTTTGCTGACGGTGATGGCACAGTTGCACACCTTCGCTGGCAAGCTGCCAGAGGACAGGACTCAACTCTACGCGGATGCGGTGCAGTTGTTGCTGCAGCGTTGGGAACAGCGCACTCACACCGAGGGGGGCGTGCTCGATCGGCTTAATCTGCCTGATCTGAAAATGAGCGACTTAGAGGCTGGGCTGTACGAAGTGGCCTTTCGAGCGCAGGCTGCTGGACGGTTGGAAGGGACGGCAGATGTCGATGAAGCCAACCTGCGCTCTTGGCTGGCGCCTTATCTGGGAGGGGACTGGAATCGTGCAGGAACATTTGTAGAATACATCCGTGAGCGCGCCGGGTTGCTGGTTCGACACAAGACGGATGCCTATACGTTTCCTCATCGCTCGTTCCAGGAATTTCTGGCGGCGTGTCACCTGCTGGGTGAAAGCGACTATCCCACCAGGGCCGCGCACTTGCTCTGCGAGGACATGGACCGGTGGCGCGAAGTGTTCATCCTGGCGGCAGGTCATGCGGCGCGCACCCTCCGCTTGGGTCAGGCCATTGCCGCCGTTAACTCGCTCTGTCCTCTGGAGGTGGCTCGCAGCCAGCCGCACACCGCCCAAGACCTCGAGACGGCGCGCATTGCTGGGGAAGCGCTGCTGGAGATCGGCTTGATTGGCGTACGGCGTGAGACTGTAGGTCAGGCAGTGCTGGAACGGGTGCGGAACTGGCTGATTGAGGCCATGCGTCGCGACGACGTGCTGCAGGCAAGCCAGCGTGCGGCTGCCGGGAATACTCTAGGACGTCTTGGAGACCCTCGGCCCGAAGTGTTGGACCCGTTACAAATGGCGTTCGTGGACGTTCCCGCCGGGCCGTTTACGATGGGTGGAACTGAGTATGCAGATGAGCAACCGGTGCATGCGGCGCAGATTCCGGAAGCCTACAGAATTGGCCACTTCCCGGTCACGAATGCCCAGTACCGGGCTTTCGTCGATGCCGGAGGTTACGGCCAGGAGCGTTACTGGAGTGAGGCGAAAACCGCCGGCTGGTGGGAGAATGGGAAGGCTATTCGAGGCCTGTATCGAGTCAAGGAGGAAGCAGGCCGATACTCCTGGGAGCTTGTCGATAAGGAAGAGGGCGACAGGCCACGTGATTTTGGCGAACCGTACGGCCTGCCGAATCATCCGGTAGTTGGCGTGACCTGGTACGAGGCGCTGGCCTTTGGGCGCTGGCTGACGGAAAGGATGTCGTCAAGCGGCCTATTGGCGGCAGGATGGGAGGTCAGACTTCCGAGTGAGGCAGAGTGGGAGAAAGCCGCACGCGGAACCGAGGGACGGGAGTTTCCCTGGCTGGGAGACGCCGACCCGAATCGGGCCAACTACAGCGATACGAAGATAGGGACGACCAGCGCCGTAGGGTGTTTTCCCGGCGGCGCCAGTCCCTTTGAGGCTGAGGAAATGAGCGGTAACGTTTGGGAGTGGACAGCCAGCTTGTGGGGTAAGAATCCAGAAAACCCCGACTTTAGTTATCCCTACGACCGCACCGATGGTCGAGAGCAACTTGATGCAGGGTCCGACGTTTTCCGTGTGTTGCGTGGCGGTTCCTTCCTCTATGACTACGGGTTCGTCCGCTGCGCCGTCCGTGGCAGGTTCTTCCCGAGCTACGGGGGCGACTACTTCGGGCTTCGGGTTGTGCTCTCCCCATCCGCCTCTGGACTCTGACCCTCTGAACTCTGTTACTCTGGTCTCTGGCGGGGGAGTCCAGAGGGGGCAAGCCCCCTCTGGTCGCGCCGCCAGCCTATCTCTTCACCCCTTGACCCAAGGAGGTTGTGATCATGGCTCAACAAGAGATGGTCATTTTCACCCGCACTTATGATTTCCTCACCTGGCTGCTGCCGATCAGCAACCATTTTCCCCGCGCCCACCGGGCGGTTCGTGAACCGCCCCTACCCGCCGCCCACCACCTGACACCTGACACCTGACACCTGACACCTGACACCTGACACCTGACACTTGACACCTTACACCCGCACCACTCCCGTCGCATCCACCCGCGCCAGCATATCCCGTACGGTCAAGCCTAGACGGGGGTGCACCAGGTCGGGGGCGATGTCGGCGAGGGGGACAAGGACAAAGGCGCGCTCGATCAGCCGGGGATGGGGGATGGTGAGGCTGTAGCTCGTCAGCACCAGATCGTCGTACAGGACGATGTCAAAGTCGATCAGGCGGGGACCATAGCGCACGCCGCCGGGGTCGCGGCCTAGCTCGGCCTCGGTCTCCTTCAGGGCGCGGAGCAGAGTGTGTGGGGCCAGCTCGGTCTGCAGCTGCACGACCTGGTTGTAGTAGGCCGGTTGGTCGGCGACTCCCCAGGGCGGGGTCTCATAGACGGGCGAGATGGCGGTGACCCGGCCGCGCTCGTTGAGTTGGGCGATGGCGGTGGTGAGATTGGCGGCGCGGTCGCCGAGGTTGCTGCCGAGGGCGATGGTGGCGGTGGGCATGGGAGAGGCGAG
>CAZHTZ010000101.1:0-15046 GCA_964535455.1 uncultured Caldilineales bacterium | reverse complement strand
CAATCGCCCGTTTGCGGCGACTCAAGCTGCTCTCGTTTTACCGGAAACTAAAGATCCTCGTGAATTCTATCAGACGCCAGGTGGCCAGGGCAAGCCGAATAGCCAGCGTGGACGCACCCGTTTTGGCCCAAGTTGACAACTTCCCCTCCCTGACGTACAACTTTGTAACTACAAAGCCACCTGCAATGCGATGGCCCGTGGCCGCCTCTGTTCCTCTTGCTTGCCACACACACCTGGAGACCTTCGATGAACACCGCCGAACGCACCCGTATTGCTTTTACACGCTCCGGCCTGCCGGACCGCGTGCCCATCCATTCCTGGCTGGGCCTGCCCTACATCCGCGAACACCTCAAGCCCAAGCACATGTCGATGAACGAGACGCTGCAATGGTGGATCGACGATCCCATGGGGAGTCTGGTGAAGTGGCAAGAGAACCTGGGCATGGACCCCATGATCACCACCTACAGCCAGCATGTCGGCGGCCAGGAGGTGTGGCCGCGCATGCTCTTCCCACGGCCAATGGAGACGGATACCTGGAAGGAAACCATGACCATCCGCGCCCGGGGCGAGGGTTGGCGTGAGTTTGACCATCGCATCTGGACCCCGGCGGGCGAGTTGGACTACAACTACCGCGTCGAGGATGGCTATGGCACCGCCACCGACCAATACCCGCTGCGCGGCAATGAGCCGGACAACAAGCTGGAGGCCTTCCGCTACTTCCCCAGCGCCGATTTGTATGACATGTCCATCCTCAAGGGCATGGTAGACAAGGTGGGCGACAATGCCTGGTGGCTGCACCACATCCCCGGCCCCTGGGACATGGCCACCCACGTGCGCGGGCTGGTCGACATCGCCATGGACCTGAAAAAGCGGCCGCAGTTCGTCCACGACCTGATGCGCTTTTGCACCGGCTGGCTCATGGTCTACTACAAGCGCCTGGGCGAGACGGGCATCCACTCCATCTCCATGAACGAAACCTGGGTCGGCGTGGGCCTCTCGCCGAAAGTCTATCATGACTTCATCAAGCCCTACGACGTCGAAGCGGTTGCCGCCGCCCACGAGGCCGGCTATCTGGTCAGCTTCCACAACTGCGGACGCGGCAATCGCTTCCTGGAGGACATGGTGGACACGCACCCGGATGCGCTGGAAACCATCACCCCCGCTCAAGACCTCAGGGGATTTCGATCTGGCTGACGTGAAGCAGCGCGTGGGCGATCGCGTCTGTTTGTTTGGCGGGTTCTACGAACACGTTCTCAAAGAAGACAACGAGGAAGCGGTTCGGGCCGAGGTGCGGCGCTGCATCGACGCCGCCGCGGCCGGAGGCGGCTACATCCTGCGCTCGACGGGCCAGATCTTCCACGCCAACCCCGGCATGATCGAGGCCATGTGCGACGAAGCCCGGAAGTACGGCGTCTACAACTGATCTCGACGCCGGTGAACCCGGCGCCGGCGAACCCGGCACCGGTCAAACCGGCATTCTCAGTCTGGCTCCTGGGAGGAGGACACCACCTTGAAACTGAAAGGGAAGGTTGCGCTGATTACCGGTGCTGCGGGCGACCGCAGCATCGGTCGCGGCATCGCCCTGGCGCTGGCGGCGGAAGGGGCGGACATCGTCGTCAACGACGTCGCCAAGCCAGATAAGCTCCACGACCGCGTCTCCGAGCTGGAATGGTTAGGCGTGGAAGCGATGGCCATCGTCGCCGACATCACCGACGAGACACAGGTGGATGACATGGTGGCCCAGACGATCGACCGCTTTGGTCATCTGGACATCGTCTGCCCGAACGCGGGCGTCGTCACCTGGGAGTCGTTCCTGGAAATCACCCCAGGCAGCGTGGACTCCATGCTGGGCGTCAACCTTAAGGGCACCTTCGACGTCTGCCACGCCGCGGCTGCTCAGATGATCAAGCAGCGACAGGGCGGACGTATCATCATCACAACCTCGGTGCACGCGGAAATGCCCTTCGCCGACATGGCCATCTACGGCGCCACCAAGCATGCGTTGCACGCGTTTGCCCGGACCCTGGCCATCGAGCTGGCCCCGCACAACATCACGGTCAACCAGATCCAGCCCGGTTGGGTGCGCTCGGCGATCAACGATGCCTCGCCGGCCGTGGGCAATATCCAGGGCATGCGCGAGACCATGAAGCTGATCCCGCTGGGACGACCGGCCAAGGCCTACGAGCTGGGCCGGGCGGCGGTCCACTTTGCCAGCGATGACGCCAGTTACATCACCGGCACCTTCCTGCGGATCGACGGCGGTCTGATCCTGAGCAAGTATTAGCGAGGCAAGCGTGGACAGAGGTCAGAGGACGGAAGACAAAGGACAGAGGACGGAGAGCCATAGTCAGGGGTCAGCGGTCGGTCAAGTTGGCGGGAAGAAGGTGCTCGTCACCAACATCGGCAGCCCGTTGGGTCAGGGGATCGCGCGCGGTCTGGCCGCGGCCGGAGCGGACATCGCCGGCGCGCAATATGGTGCGCTGGACGGTATCCCGGCCGATCTACTTGGCCCTAACCGGCTTTTGAGCTACGAGGCTGCCCAACCGGCGGCCGCCACCCAACTCATCGCCGGCGCCGTGGCGGCCATGGGACGTGTCGACGGCATCATCATCGTTCCGCATGACCAGCCGGCGATGTCTTTCATGAACCAGCACGAAAAAGACTGGGATCGGGCGCTGGCGCTAAACGTGGCCGGTCTGTTCTACGTGGCCCAGGCGGCAGCAAGGCAAATGGTGGCGCAAGGGGCAGGGGGGCGCATCGTCTTCATCACCGGCGTTGCCAGCGAGATGCCGTTCCACAAGACTACGATGTTTGGCGCCACGCAGGCGGCCATCAATACCATCGCACGGGTGGCTGCCCTCGAGCTAGGCACGCATGGCATCACCGTCAACGCCGTGGCGCCGGGTTGGGTGGAGCTTGAGAATGGCGCTCTCTACTTCGCCGGGGCGGAGTTTCCGCAGCCCAGCGCCGAGGGGCGCGCGCACGTCGTGACAGGCACGCCCGTGGGCCACATCGGCAGCGTTCGGGACATCGCCGATTTCTGCGGGTTCTTGTTATCGGACGCCAGCGGCTACATCAGCGGCGCCTATCTGCCCATCGATGGCGCCTATGCCATCACCAAGACACTGGGCAACACGCCGTTTCCAGATGGCGAGCCCTGGCTGCCTTTCGAGGCCGGATATGACCCCGCCGAGCATGCGACCTGATCGCACTTCCCGCCATCGAACTGACACTACCACTCCACTGCGATAGGATAGGCGGCAAACTCCGGGTCACGACTGATGAACGCAAGTGATTCAACGCTGGCTTGAGCGATGAGAATCCGATCAAACGGGTCCTTGTGTGCAAGTGGCAATGTTTCCAGCGCCAGAACGTGAGCAAGGGTAATCGGCAGAATCTCCACGCGGTTCGTCTGCTGTTGATCGGAAATCATTTCGGCCAACGGCCTCGCAAAGTACAGCTTCCCCAACTGAATTTTGATCTCCATCTCCCATACACTTGCCACACTCAACACCAGATGATTCTGGGGATCCTGGCACAGCGCAAGGGCACGTGGCGACAGGCGTGATGGCTCGATGTCCCACCAGACAAACGCATGCGTGTCCAGCAGAAGTCTCATGCCCCATCCACCCAGAACTGGTCCGGCAAGGGCGAATCGAAATCGTCGCTGATCCAGCCCGTGCCGGCATGCAGTCCGGGGACACGCTGTTGATCGCCGTTCCCAATTGGAACAAGTCGCATCACTGGTTGTTTCGCCTGCATGATGACAATCTCGTTGCCAGCAGCAACAAGTGAAACTAGCTCGACAAGTCGTTCCTGCGCTTCTTCAATATCGATAGCTGTGGCGACCATCAGTCGATTCTCCTCGGCATATGTTGTAGCCGCAAACTCGCTAGACATAGAACGCCTCAACATCAGCGAGTTTGTCTGGCGCTCACAAACCCAGCAGTCACAGCATAGGCGAGTTTACAGACCTAGTCAAGAAGGCGCTGGCGACTTGGCTACCAGCAGAGATATTCCTGTGTAGGACAGGGCAACGAGATGATTGCCCTGTTCAGGCGGCCATCGTTTGATACAGGGCGGGCCGGTACCTTGGCCTCGGAATAGGTTTCCCTTCCGCTCTTGCAGCCTCAAGCCACGCCGCCTTGACAATCTCCAACTCGGCCAGAGCTTCGGCGGGTGTCAGTCCGAACGCCGAGCAGAACTCAAGGTCGGGGATATCGGCAATGTAGCCGTCGTCGTCAACGCTGTGAAAGATGTTGATGTGGTAATCCTTCATCAGTTGTCTTCCAGTTGCAGATCATAGCGTTCTACAAGCCTTAGGAATTGACGGATTTGGTATGGTTTAGCCTGTCCGCCAACATTCTGCAGATTGACCAGTTCGTTCACATTGGCGTGAACGAAGATATGATGACTGCCGCTGACACGAGACAAACGAAAGCCGAACGCTTCGACCAAACCGACCATGTCATCAAACCCAACATTGCGTTGGCTGGCCAGTACCCTACGCAGTAGTTTGCGCTTGTTCATCGGCAATTCATCCTAGTCGCCTTGTGAGTATACTTGCCCTCTGGCGACCGGTCAAGGCGCTTGCGGGCGCGTCCACATCCCCTGCAACAGTTTTATCGTGGTATTATTGGCGTCCGCCCCAGGGATAAGGAAACAGGAATACAATCACTTCCCTGTCCAGCTTCTGCAAGTTGTCAAAGGCGAGCCTTTCGCTACCAGTCAGATGAGGAATCCATGGCTGAGCTCCTGCCGGGACTGCACCAAATCCCCCAGATTCTAGGACCGCGCTACCTGTACCAATACCTGCTTATAGGCGAGCGCAGCCTGCTCATCGACACCGGCTGCGCCAACTCGCCCGATGAGGTCATCCTGCCCTATTTCCGCGAGATTGGTTTCGATCCGGCGCGGCTCGACACCATCCTCATCACCCATGCCGACGTCGACCACATGGGCGGCAACGCCGCCATGCGCCGGGCCGCCCCGCGGGCCATCCTGGCTTGCCACCACCGCGATGCCGCCTGGATCGGCAGCCGCCAGACCATCCTGGCCGAGCGCTATGGCTGGTACCGGCAGTTCGGCATGGACTACCCGGCCGAAGTCTGGACCTGGCTCGAGGCCAATATCGGACCGGACGTGCGTGTGGACCTGCATCTGGCAGGGGACGAAGTCTTTATGCTCGGCGATAGCCGTCCTGTGCACGTGCTGCACCTTCCCGGCCACTCACCAGGGCATATCGGTGTGTACGACGAGGCAAACCGGGCCGTGATCATCACCGATGCCGTTTTGTGGAAAGGGCTGCTGGATATGGAGGGCCATCTCATCAGCCCGCCGCCTTACTTCGTGATCGACCCTTATCTGCGGGCCATCGACCGCGTCCTGGCTCTTGACTTCGACCATCTCTACACCGCACATTACGAGCCAATCTCAGGAGAAGCAGCGCGGATGTGGCTGCGCGAGAGCAAGGCGCACGTTCAGCGCACGCACGAAGCCGTCGCCGGCATCCTGCAGACCGCGGACAAACCAATGACCCTACCGGAAATGCACGCCGCCGCCAATGCTGAAGTGGGACCTTACACGGTCTTCGCCATCGAGTTCGCGGGGCCGGTGCACGCCCACCTCGAACAACTGGTGACGGCCGGGCAGGCGGCGCGCACCCAGGTAGACGGCTCGCGGGCGTGGGTGGCGCAGTGAGCGACGCAACGAGCGAGCGCCGCCGCCCTCGTGACGATGAATTCGCGATGCCCAGCCTGCGGCTCGACGGCCGCGTGGCCCTGGTCAGCGGCGGGAGCCGGGGACTGGGCCTGGGTATGGCGCTGGCGTTGGCCCACGCCGGCGCCGATGTGGCGCTGGCCGCCCGCTCCGCCGACCAACTGGAAAAGGCCGCTGAGCTGGTGCGAACGACGACCGGCAGACAGGCGCTAACCCTGCCGGTCGACGTCAGCCAGGTGGAGGAAGTGAAGGGGATGGTGCAGGCGGCGGCCGGCCACTATGGCCGCCTCGACATCCTGGTCAACGGCGCCGGCATCAACATCCGCAGACCCGCCGACGCCTTCACCGAGGCCGACTGGGACGAGCTCATGGCCGTCAATCTGAAGAGCGTCTTCTTCGCCTGTCAGACCGCGGCCGCGGTCATGCGCAGCCAGGGGTCGGGCTCGCGGCTGCCACAGGGCAAGATCATCAACCTGGGTTCGCTCTCGTTCGAAATCGCCGTGCCCAACGTCGCCCTCTACGTCGCCAGCAAAGGCGGCCTACGGCAACTGACGAAGGCCCTCGCGGTCGAGTGGGCCAAGTATCGTATCAATGTCAATGCCATCGCACCCGGTCGCTTCTGGACAATGATGACCGACCCCGTGTTCTCGAATCCGGAGCTGTACGAGAGCGCCGTCAGTGTCATCCCCTGGGGCCGGCCCGGCATCCCCGCCGATCTGGCAGGCGCCACCGTGCTCCTGGCCTCCGACGCTGCCAACTACATCACCGGCCAGACCATCGTCGTCGACGGCGGCTGGTTGGCGAGCGGCGGCACGAAGGGATGAACCGCAGAGAACACAGAGAACGCGAACAGTGACTTCGGTTATGTGAGAAGTCCCTTTTGTCTGACCCTTAGGAGTTCACGGCAGCTATGCCAGAAACCATGCAAGCCCTGGTGATGACGGCCATCAAACAACATGAGCTCGTGGAGACGCCGGTGCCGGTCTTGCCCGCGCCTGGTTGGACGCTGCTCAAGGTGCAGGCCGTGGGAGTGTGCGGGTCGGACCTGCACGGCTACGTGGGCCACACCGGCCGCCGCATCCCGCCGCTGGTCATGGGGCATGAGGCCGCGGCGGAGGTGGTGGCCGTGGGCGATGATGTGACGAATGTCCGGCCCGGCGACCGCGTCGCCCTGCTGCCAATATACGACCAGGGCGGCTATGGTCTGGAAAAGGATCGGCTGGTGCTGGGAATGAGCTGGCCCGGCTGCAACGCCGAGTATGCCACGTGGCCGGCCAGCAACCTGTACCCGCTGCCGGAGAACCTTTCCTACGAACATGCAGCGCTGGCGGAGCCGCTGGCTATTTGCCTCCATGCCGTGAGCCTGGCGCCCATCCGGCCCTACGACACCGCCTTTATCGTCGGGGCGGGGCCGATCGGATTGCTGACCCTGTCGGTGCTGCGCTCGACCGGCGTCAGCACCATCGCCGTCAGCGACACCAGCGATGTGCGTCTGCAGCGCGCCCGCCAGATCGGCGCCGACGTGCTGATCAACCCCACACGCGAGAACCCTCGCGCCGTGGTGGATGGCTTCACCGGCGGTCAGGGCGTGGACATCGCCTTCGAGGCCGTGGGTGCGGGCGTCACCTGCCAACAAACGTTGGAGGTTACGCGCGACCGGGGCGCGGTGATCTGGATCGGCAACAGCGCCAGAATGGTAGAGATCGACATGCAGATGGTGGTGACGCGAGAGCTGCGGGTGCTCGGCAGCTATGGCATGACGTCCCAGGACTTCCGCCGCACCTTGCAGATGTTGGCCGACGGCGTCATTCCCACCGAGCATATCATCGACCGCCGCGCCCGCCTGAGCGAAGGCGAAACCCTGTTCGAGGAACTGCTGGCATCACCGGAAGTCATCAAGTGCGTTATCCATTTTCCTTGAAGTGCGGCGCACCTTGAAGGTGCGCCGCACTTTCTCAACGGGAGCTATGTCATGCCAAACCTTTTTGGAGCCAATTTCAGTCGACGGGAGCTGCAGCGACACATCGGCCGCATCGAGCAGGTGGCAGGCGTGCGCCTGGTCACCCTGGGCGACGGCGCCGAGCGTGGAGTGCGCTTGCTCGAGTTTCGCACGGGCAGCGGCTTTGAGTTCGACGTCGTCGTCGACCGCGCTTTCGACATCGGCCGCTGCGAATACCGGGGCATGGCGCTGGCCTACCAGTCGCCGGTGGGGTTTGCCGGACCCTGGTATTACGAACCGGAAGGCTTCGGCTGGCTGCGCAACTTCGGCGGCGGCCTGCTGGCAACGTGCGGCCTGGACCATACGCTCTTCCAGGCCGAGGACACCGCCACCCAGTACTACTATCCGGGCCGTCCGGTCGAGAGCTATGGACTGCACGGCCGCATCTCCAACCGGCCCGCTCGCCTGACCGGCTACGGCGAGCGCTGGGAGGGGGACGAGTGCATCCTGTGGGCAGAGGGCGAGGTGCTGCAGGCGATGGCGCTGGGGGAAGCGCTGATGCTGCGACGACGGATCGAAGCACGCGTGGGCGAGTCACGGCTGCGCATCGCCGATGAGGTTGTAAATGTCGGTCCCTATCTGACACCTCACATGTATCTCTACCACGTCAATGTCGGTTTTCCGTTCATCGACGGCGGCGCCGAGGTGCTCGTGCCCACAGCCACCGTGGCGCCCAACGGCGACTACCCTGTGGAGGGCTGGACCCGGCTCGACGAACCCGATCCGACCTACAGCGAGCGTGTCTACCACTTCGAGCCAAACGCCGAAGCGGACGGCATCGTGCCGATGGGCATCGTCAACCGGCGGCTGGGCCTGGGCATCTATGAGCTGTTCCGCAAAGAGCAGCTGCCCTTCGCCTGGGTGTGGCGCCAACTCGGCGACGGCAACTACGTCGTGGGTCTGGAGCCTTCCACTAACCGGGTGGCCGGACGGCTGGATGCCCGCCCCCGCGGCGAGCTGATCGAGCTAGAACCGGGCGAATCGCGCAGCTACATGCTCGAGCTAGGCATTCTCGAAGGCGCCATTGAACTCGACCGGTTCACGGCGCGCATGGCGGCGCTGGCGCGCTAGGCCCTTTGGCAACTGCGCTGCGCTATACAACGGTCAAGTCATCCGAAAACAGCATGGCGTCGGCGAAACGACGGCTGAATTTCGGGTAATTGGTGAGCTCAAGGTAGCGCGCCTGGCCGGCAACCTGCCGGGCGCGCTCCCGCACCTGCCGCGAAAGCAGCGCCCATCTGGCGCCCACCACGGCGGCGTTGCCCACCTGCCGGTAGCGGGCATGGGGAAAGTGGGGCAGCAGGCCGATATCGAGGGCGCTATGCACCTTGAGGTAGGAGCCAAAGGCGCCGGCGAGGATCACGTCTTCGACCTCTTCGATCGAGGTGCCGGTGGCATCGAGTAGGATTTCTATGCCGGCGCGGATGGCGCCCTTGGCCAACTGGATTTCGTTGACGTCGTTCTGGGTGACCACCACGTCGCGACCGCTGCCGCTGCGGTTAGCGGGTGCGAGCACAAACTCCAGGTCGTGGCGCCCCTCGCGCACACGCGGGTTGTCGCGGTCGAAACGACCACGCTGATTGATCAGGCGCCAACGTAGCAGCTCGGCCACGGTGTCAAGGATGCCGGACCCGCACAGGCCGACGGCCGGGGCGTTGTCGATGGTCTTCAGCTCCAGGCTGCTCGCCGTGAGTTTCACAGCCTCAATGGCGCCGGCCGCCGCCCGCATGCCGTCGCCGATGTGTGCGCCTTCGAAGGCCGGGCCCGACGCGCATGAGGCAGAGGTCAGGTAGCCTGTGCCCGGTTTTGCCAGCACGATCTCGGTATTGGTGCCGATGTCGATGCCAAGGGCTACGTGCGCTGACAGGTCCAGATCGCTGGCCAGGATCATCGCCACGTGGTCAGCACCGACAAAGCCACCGATGCCCGGCAGAATGTGGGCGTAGGCGCCGGGCGCCATGCGCAAACCCAGGTCGCGACCCTTCACGTCCGCCGCGGCGCTGGTGGCGGCCACAAACGGCGCCATCGCCAACTGGCGGATAGGCAGCTCCAGCAGCAAGTGCGTCATGGCGGTGTTGCCGACAATGCACACCTCGACCACTTGGCTGCGGCCAACGCCCGCCAGCAGGCACAGCCGGCCCAGCAGATCGTCCAGGGTCTCCCGCACCTTGGCCGCAAGTAAGCGGCTGCCATCCTCATGCCGCCAGCAATAGGTCAGCCGGCTGATGACATCCTCACCGTAGCCAATCTGCGGGTTGAGCGCCCCTGTTACCGCCAGCTCCTTGCCATCGCTGAGGTCAACCAGGATGGCGGCGATCTTGGTCGTACCCAGGTCAACCGCCATTCCCACGGGGCGGACGCCCGGCGCGCTCAGGCCGACGACTTCGTCACCACGCACAAACAGGGCCACCTGCCAGTTATGCTGGCGGGCAGCCGGCGAAAGCTGGCGCAGCACTACCGGTTCCGTCCACAGCGGTCCCGTCACGGGAGCAAGGGCCGCCAGGCGCTCGAAGTCGGAACGCGAGTCGTGCAGCGAAGGAGGAAGTGCTGCCACTTCGTAGGCCTGCACCACCGGGTCCAGCGTGATTTCAGCAGCGTCACCGGCAAGCTGCAGGCGTTGGCTGGTGATGAGGGAGTCGGGTGGGACGTTCAGCTTGACGGCGGTGGCGGGCCGGGTGCTGCACGCCAACCGCCAGCCGTCCGCCAGTTCCGCTGCAGTGAGGAAGAAGCCTTCGTCCGCGGTCAGCGGGGAGACCTCACCCGCCAGCAGCTGCACCCGGCACTGGCCGCAGTTGCCGATGCCGCCACACGCCGAAGCCAGTGCAATGCCCGCCTCCTGCGCCGCTTCCAACAGGGTGGCGCCGGACGCTACCTCCACGCGTTTGCCGATAGGCTCGAAGTCCACACGGCGCCGCGCCTCCAGTTGGCAAGCCGTCACGAGCGGACCTCTGTGGACTGACCAGACACGGCAAACTGGCCTGACGAGCCGCTGACCCCGGCTTCTCGGAAGTGCAGGAAGGTAATGGAGTCACCGGGCGGGATCACAAGGAAGTCGCTATCCCAGGATCCGAAGATCATCTTCTTGACGAGCGTGTTCGAGCCGGCGATTTCCTCGTAGTGCAGCCCGAACTGCGCCGCCGTCCTGGCCGCATATTCACGACAGCGCTCCTGGTCAAAGCGACCGGTATCGATGTAGGCCAGCCGCTTGTAGTTGCGCAGCATCACCCGCATCATGCGGTCGGCGCGCTCCTGTCCGTAGCGCTCGACCAGCTTCCCGAACTCGTCGAACGGCGTATCACCTACTTCGATCCAGCCTTTGGTGAGATAGTACGTACCGGGCTCGCGGGCGATCTGCTGTTTGTACTCGTCGTGGGAACCCAGGAAGATGGCAATGCAGTCGTCCACGCGCGGGGCCACCAGGGTGCAGTCATTGGCCTTCAACCCGGCGAGAGCCATCGAGCACAACCCATAGCCGAGAATGACGATGTCGGCCTCGGCCGCAGCGGCGTCGATGCGCTCCTGCAAGGCCCCGCGCAACTTGTCAGGGGTGAGGTGCAGACCGAAGTCGAGCACCTCATAGGCCACTTCCGGCGGGAGGAGCGGTTGCATCTCCTCGAACACGGTGGCGCAGGCAATGATCTTGGTCCGAGGGCTGGTCATGGAAATGCAAGGACCTCGAAGGTCGTGACGACCTCCGAGGTCCCTGGCCTCCTAACTAGCGGTAGACGCCGTATTCGCGTGTGAAGTCGAACATGGCCTTGACGTTCTCGGGCCTGGCTTCGTCGAGCATGACGGCGGTGTCCATGATGTACCCACCGTCCTTGCCGGCGACATCGATGGCCTTCTTGCAGTACTCGCGAACGTCGTCCGGCGTGCCGACGAGCATCATCCCGTTGGGGACGTTGCCCATCAGGCAGACCGTGCCCCCCAGCACTGCTTTGGCCTTGGCCAGGTCGGTCTGGGCCACGTGGTAGATGGCCTTGCCCGCGGGGATGTCGGCGATGGTTTCCAGGCGGTTCTCGATGCTGGCCTCCCAGTAGACCATGGGAATGATGCCCTTGTCGATCAACGCCATCATGCCCCTGCGCAGGAAGGGCCAGTAGAAGGTCTTGAACTGTTCATCCGACATGAAGTTGCCGGTGCCCTTGTGCACCCAGATCCAACACAACGGCAGCTCGGCGCCGGCTGCGCCCGACCCGTACTCGATGAAAATCTGGGTGGCGACTTCGAGCGCTTCCAGCAACTTGTCCGGCCGGCGACGGATGTCGCCCAGAATGCCGCGCGTGCCGCGCAGGGTGTCGCCGATGATGTCGAACGGCGGCCAGTCGAAGGCGGCGTAGGCGGTGGGGAACCCTTTGTCCTTGACCTCGGCATTGTACTGGCCGATCGAGGCCCACCAGTCGTTGACCTGTTTCCCGGCTTCGACGGCGATGCGGAAGGTCTCCTGCATCTCGGGCGTGGCGAACGCGCCCAGGCCCATCCAGCCGGACCACATCATGCGGCGCATGGTCGGAAAGCCGGCGAATCCTGCCAGCCCCGAGAAGGAGCGGGGCACCCACTTGGTGAGCATGAAGTCAGACGGGTCGGAAATGAACTCGTCATACTCATCGCCGGTCATGTACTCGCCCTCGACGAACTGGTACATGACATTGTCGCCCAGCCCATGGCCCGGCCACCGGAACCACTTCAGCCCCAGGGTCTCCATGGGCTTGGCGGGATAGGCCAGAATGGGCCCGAAGTCGACGTCGGGCTGGAAGTCATCGACGAACTTGTGGCAGGCGCGACGCGCCGCCGCATAGTCGTTCATGGCCTCCTTGAGCGTCACCCCACCATACAGGTAGGGAAACAACTGGTAAGGACCGAAGACGGGCACCTGGTCGGGCGTCTTCAACTGCACAACATCCCATACGCGCTTGACGCGCTCCTGATAAAGTTGCTCAGGGGACTTGTTCATCTTAGTTGCCTCCCATCCAGCTCATGGCCAGCTTGACTGCGGCCGAAGCGTCCGGCCCATAGGCGTCGGCGCCGATATAGTTCCTGACCGACTCGTCCATGGCGGCGCCGCCGATCATGATCTTGACGCCGTCTCTGAGGCCTGCGGCCTTGACGGCCTCGACCGTTCCTTTCATCGAGTCAAAGGAGAGGGTGAGGAAACCGCTCATGGCCAGGACCTGGGGCCTGACTTCTTTGACCTTGGCGACGAACACGTCCGCAGGCACGTCCACGCCCAGGTCGTGCACTTCGATGTTGTTGACATCCAGCATAAAAGCCACAATGTCCTTGCCGACATCGTGGATGTCGCCTGCCACCGTACCCAGGACCACCTTGCCCACCGGCTCGACGCCGGCCGCAGCATTCTTCAACTGGGGCCTGACCACTTCCCCGATCGATTTCAGGATGTCCCCGCCAATGATCAGCTCGGGCAGGAAATACTCCTTGCGCTCATAGCGGTCACCGACCACGCGCATCGCCTGACGACAGGCGTCCAGCACGAGTTGAGGATCATCGCCTTCGGCCAGCATGTCTTTGGCTAGCTGCAGCGCCTTCTCCTCCTCCATGTTGGCAATGGCATCGACAAGTTGTTGTTGTTTCATCAGCTTGACTCCTTTGGTATTGACGGCGGCATTGAAACGGTGGGAAAAGCGACGCACGGTGGACGTGCGACGTTCTTGTCATCAAGCGGAGGCGGCGGCCTGTCGCTTCCGATAGGCCCGAATCCAGGTCATGCCGTAGTCATCGCGGCCCATCGACAGATCGGCGGCCAGAATGGCGATGTTGACTTCCGGCACCAGCGGATTGGTAATCGGGCAGGTCATGCCGGCGTGGATGGCCATAGCCATGAACGTGGCATTGATGTACTTGCGTTCGGGCATGCCGAAGGAAATATTGCTGGCGCCCATCGTGATGTTGCTGCCGAACTCCTTGACCACCAGGGCAATCGTCTCGAGAGCCACGCGACCGGCGCCGCTCTCGGCTCCCATCGTCAGCGCCAGAGGGTCGATCACCAGATCCTCAATAGGAATGCCCAGTTTCGCGGCTCGCTCGATCATCTTGGCGGCAACCTTCAGGCGCTGCTCGGGCGTCTCGGGGATACCGCTGTCGTCCAGACAGAGGGCGATAACGGCAGCGCCGAATTCCTTGACCAGCGGCAACACGGATTCGAGCTTGCGCTCCTCACCGTTGACCGAATTGACCAACGCCTTGCCCTGATAGACCGCCAGCGCCGCGGCCAGGGCCTTGGGATCGGCGGTGTCGATGCTGAGGGGAACGTCGGTGACAGCCATCACCGCGGCCATGACCTGCGTCAGAAGCACGGGTTCATCGGCGCCGGGTACACCGGCGTTGACATCCAACACGGTGGCTCCGGCGGCTACCTGGGCGATGGCGTCCTGGCGCACTATATCGAAGTTCCCGGCCCGCAAAGCCTCCAGTACGGCCTTGCGGCCGGTGGGATTGATGCGCTCGCCGATAATGACGGTAGGGAGATCGCGATGGATTTCGACGGTTTTCGTTTTCGACGAAAGCAAGGTCTTCAGGTTTTCAGTCATGATGTTGTCCTCGATGGGGTAAAGGAATGCCCGCCCGTGCGTACGACAGCTTGCATGCTTGCTGCGGTCAGACGCGCCGGTGTGAAAGCGTGCTTACAGAGTCTAAGCGCTTCATCCTCTGGCGTCAAAATCAGACCTCAAGGCAAGTGGGGGCGCGCGGTGCAGCGCAATCCCTGCCTGCACAGACGTCGGGAAATTGGCCCGATGACATGCGTCTGCTAGAATGCAGGTCGCCGGACCTGTTCCTTCCCATCATTGACTTCTGCTTTCCTGACCCCCACGATCAACGTCGCTCGCGCCTTCGTGGGGGTCTTGCGTTTTCAGACCACGGGGTGGCCGCCACCCTTTGTCCCGCACGTGAGTGCACCATGGATCAGCCCACCTCTACCCCTTCCCTTGTCCAGTCGAACAGCGCCTTCGCCACCCAATGGATTCCCGAAGCACTGACTTTCGACGACGTGCTCCTCGTCCCTGGCTACGCTGACATGCTGCCTGCGGACGTCGACGTCCGCACATCGCTCCACCCCCGGCTGGCGCTGAATGTTCCCTTGCTCTCGGCGGCCATGGATACGGTGACGGAAGCGCAGTTAGCCATTGCGCTGGCGCGGCAGGGCGGCCTCGGCGTGATCCACCGCAACCTCGATATCGAGGCGCAGGCGCGCGAGGTGGACAAGGTGAAGCGGTCGCAGTCGGGCATGATCGTGGAGCCTGTGACATTGCGGCCCAATGCCACACTGGCAGAAGCCAGGGCGATCATGGGGCACTACCATATCTCGGGTGT
>CAZHTZ010000100.1:0-15047 GCA_964535455.1 uncultured Caldilineales bacterium | reverse complement strand
GCCACCTGCCACCTGCCACCTGCCACCTGCCACCTGCCACCTGCCACCTGCCACCCTACGGCTCGATGTCCGCCACCGAATCCACAACGTAGGTCGACACGTAGGGGTAGCGGGTGACATCCTCGGCCCGAGTCACGCCGGTCAGCACCAGGATAGTTTCCAGACCACTCTGAATGCCGCCGATGATATCGGTCGCCATGGTGTCGCCCACCATGATGGTGTCCTCCGAATGGACGCCGAGGTAGTTCAGCGCCGAGCGCATCATCAAGGGGTTGGGCTTGCCGATGTAGAAGGGCGTCACCCCTGTCGCCCGCTCGATCAGGGCCGCCATCGCCCCACATGCGGGCACCAGGCCACCCTCACCCGGTCCCGCCGGATCGGGGTTGGTGGCAATGAAGCGGGCGCCTGCGGCCACCAGCCGCACGGCGTGAGTAATTTGTGGGTAGTTGTAGCTGTGCGTCTCGCCCAGGACCACGTAGTCGGGTTCCGTGTCGGTGATGACATAGCCAACGCCATGAATCGCAGTCGTCAGCCCGCTCTCACCGATAACGAACGCCGTTCCTTTTGGCTTCTGGGTGTCAAGGAAGCGCGCGGTGGCAATCGCCGAGGTGAAGATGCGCTCCTCAGGCACCTCCAGGCCGATGGTCTTGAGGCGATGTGCAAGATCTCCCGGCGTATAGAGGGGATTGTTGGTCAACACCAGGTACTCGGCGCCGCGGGCGCGCAGCCGCTCTAGAAATGCCTCGGCCCCTGGCACCATATCGCGCCCTATGACCAGAACGCCATCCATGTCGATGAGGTAATGCTTCGTCTTTCGCTTAGCAGTTTTCATTGAGTTTCGCCTCGTTTCATGTGTGAGATTGTACGGCGCGTCCCCAAGCAATGGCAACTTCCGTGCAACTTCACGACAAGACTGGATGCGTTCACCCCGAACAGGGCGGGAGTTGGACGCAGAGCTGATCTACTTCATCAGCCAGAATCAGGACAAAACCAAGAACGGCCTTTATTTGGCGCGCAGCGATGGCAGCAGCACTCGCCAGCTTGACCGCGAGTTGTTCGGCGCCTACCAGTGGCGTGACACCAACCGCCTGCTCATCATCCCCTTCCAGTCCGAGACGCCTTCTCATGCCGTGTGGGAGCTGAACGCCAGCACCGGCGACGTCCGTCGCCTCACCGATCCGGGCATCACCCCGTTCAAGATCGCCAATGGTGACTGGCGCGTCGCTCCTGATGGACACGCCATCGTGTTCGTTTCCGCCACAGACCGC
The DNA here is from genome assembly GCA_964535455.1 of uncultured Caldilineales bacterium. GTDB lineage: Bacteria > Chloroflexota > Anaerolineae > J102 > J102 > SSF26. The sequence continues at coordinate 13,779 of CAZHTZ010000100.1, read as the reverse complement.
AACCTGTGGGTATTAGAGCTGCCCGGATAACCGCTCAGAGAGGCGCGACCCGCACCTCCTCCAGCTCCAACCACTGCCGTTCCGGCGATGCCAACAGTCCCCAGCGGAGGCGTCCCTGCGGCGTGGCGACCAAATAGCGATTGTCCAGCCAGATGACCAGACCCAGCGGCCCTTGGGGTGGGGTGGCGGCGGTAAGAACGACTTCATCGTCCACGGTGAAGCGCGCCGCCGTGACGCCCCAGTCGATGCGATACGTGTGCCAATCGGCCATGGTGGATGGCACCGGCGCCTCCGCCGCGTGCATCAGGCGCTGCGCCAGCGGCCAGAGCCGGCGATAGAGCACAGGCAGGCGCAGGAAGGGAATGGCCAGCGGTCCCAACGGAAAGAGAAGCGGAAACGGCAGGCGGGTGGCGTCAAGCATGGCTGCCTTCCAGCCCCAACCGGGCACGTCCATGGCCAGCGGCATGTCAGAAGGAGGGGAAGCATGAAAGAACCAGATCGCCTGGGGAAAGGCGGGCGGCCGGAATCCCACGGTATTGAAGGGATCGTTCCAGAAGCCGAACCCGGCAGTGCCAGCCGGCTGTTCATGGGAGAAGCGAGCGCGAACGGTGAGGGAGAGTGGAGGGCGCCAGGGAAAGCGTGACCGGGCCAGATGCCGATAGTCGTCGATCTGGGCGTTGCTGTAGTGCCGGGCGTCTGGGCTGGCGTTGACCAGCCGCAGGGCGCCGGCGCCAGACTCCAGGCGGCCAGATCCTGTCTCGACTCGCTGCCAGTAAGGCGCTACACTGCCCTGAAACGAGTCGTGGACCGTCTTCATGGAAGCACCCGTTCGGCAACCAGCACCGGCAGCCGAGAGGCCCCGAACTCGTGCATGTCCACACGGGTCTGGAGACGGGCGACGCCTGCCAGACGGGCGCATCGCGTTACGGAATCGATGCCTCTCTCCCCACTCCGGCGAGGGCGTGTGAGGCGGGAGGTCCACCGGAGTGGGCCGCGATCGAGGTACACACTGATACCGACCGCCACGCAGCGCCCTCCCGTCTCCTGTCCCGGAGCCGGAGGACGGAGGACGCGCCCCAGCTCCTGCCAGGTTCTGGCCTGGGCGATGAACTCGGCAGGGAAGGTCGTGATGAGCGTATCCACGGAGCCGCTCGCTAGCGGCAGGTGTTGGATGGCGGCTCGCACCAGATGCGGCTGCGCAGGCAAAGGCGCCCGCCCGCCTCGCCGTTGCAGCTTGGCGGCGGTGATGCGGTGCATGTCGGACGAGAGATCGATCCCGCAGACCTGCACGCCCTTGGCTGCCAGTTCCAGAAGCAACTCACCTGTGCCGAAGCCGATCTCCACCACGCACTCGCCTGCCACATACTCCAGCGCCACACGCCGCCAGGCCTGCCATTGACCCAGACTCACCATCCAGCTCACGGCGTCGTAGCCCCACGCCAGCTCATTGTACAGGCGGTGGTAGAGCCATCCGCGCATGCGGAGACGTTTCGACGCGATCATTGTCATATGGCGGTCAATGGTAGTGTGAGTTCCAAAATACGTCAACCCGGGCGCGGCCACGCTTCGCCCTCTGACCGATCTTTGGTACAATGCTCACAGTTCGGCGCCAACTCGCCGCATTGCCACGCCTTCAGGGAAACGCCATCGTGATCGACTTAGTTGTCAAGAGCCCCCTGCTGCTTCTCTTCCTCGTCACTGCCATCGGCTATCCCATTGGCCGGATCAAGATCGCTGGCGCCAGCCTGGGCGTGGCTGCCGTGCTCTTCGTCGGCCTGGCCATCGGCGCCATCGACCCGAAGCTGACCCTGCCGACAGTCATCTTCGAGCTCGGCCTTGTCATGTTTATGTACACCATCGGCATCGCCAGCGGTCCCGGGTTCGTTGCATCTCTCCGGCGAAAGGGCCTTCGTGACAACGTCTTTGTCCTCGCCGTGCTGATCATGGCGGCGGTCCTCACCATCGTCGCCGGCCGGCTTCTGAACCTGAATCCGACCGTGGCAGCCGGGCTTTTTGCCGGCCAGCTCACCAATACGCCGGCCCTTGCCGGCGTGATCGAAACAGTTGCCAGGACCGCGCCGGCCGATCAGGTCAAGCAGCTGACGGCTGAGCCGGCCATCGGCTACTCTGTGGCCTATCCGATGGGCGTGCTGGGCATGATCCTCACACTCTATTTCTTGCAGCGCGTCTGGCGAATCGATCAGGTCGCCGAGGCGAAACGCGTGCACGATATCCCCACCGGCATCGAGCCGCTGATCAATCAGACGGTGGAGGTGACCCAGCCGGCCGTTGCCGGAGTGCCACTGTCCAGGCTGTCAGTGGAACAAGGCTGGCACGTATCGTTCGCGCGGCGCAAGCACGGCGACGAGACATCATTGGTCACGGGCGAAACGCAGATTGAACCTGGAGACTTGGTCAGTCTTGTCGGCACCGCCGATGACATCCAGAGCGCCATCGCTCAAATCGGACAGCCGAGTGATCAGAGCCTCATGATCGACCGCAGCGACTATGATTTCCGCCGTGTTTTCGTCTCCAACTACAGCGTCCTCGGCCGCCGCTTGCGGGAACTGGACGTCCACCAGCGTTTCGGAGCGCTCGTCACGCGGGTGCGCCGCGGCGACATCGACATCCTGGCCACAGGCGACACCCGCCTCGAGCCCGGCGACCGCGTGCGGGTGCTGGCGCCGCCCGACCGCATGCCTGCGGTCAGCAAGTTCTTCGGCGACTCCTACCGGGCGCTCAGCGAGATCGACATTACCTCTTTCGGCCTGGGCATCGCCCTGGGCATGCTGTTGGGCATGATCCCCATCCCACTTCCTGGCGGCGGCACGTTCACCCTGGGCCTTGCGGGCGGACCCCTCATTGTCGGGCTGATCCTGGGGACGCTGGGGCGCACTGGTCCTATCGTCTGGTATCTGCCCTATAGCGCCAATCTCACGATCCGCCAGCTTGGTCTGATCATGCTTCTGGCCAGCATTGGCCTGCGCTCTGGCTACACCTTCCGCACTACCTTTGGCGCCAGCGGCGGTCTTTCGCTCTTTCTGGCCGGAGCCGTCATCACGGTCATCGTTGCTCTCACGACCGTGATTGTGGGGTACAAGGTTCTCAACATACCCTTCGGGCTTTTGAGCGGCATGTTGGGAGGCCTGGGAACGCAGCCGGCAACGCTGGGCTTCGCCCGCGATCAGGCGGACAATGACTTACCCAGTGTGGGCTATGCCAGCGTGTTTCCGCTCGCTACCATCGCCAAGATCATCCTGGCGCAGGTCATTTTGCTGCTGATGCGCTAAAGACTCCCCTACTGGATGGGAGCGTACGGAGTTACGACCAGGTTCACTTAGACTGGTGTGCAACATCAAGGTGCAGGACAGCACAAGGTAGACATCCACATGAGAACTGGAATCGTTGGCGCGGGGATGGTCGGCGCTACTGCCGCCTATGCGTTAGTGATGCGTGGCGTAGGCCGCGACGTCGTCCTGGTCGACAAGTTCGCGGCACGGTCGTTGGCCGAGGCCGATGATATTCTCCACGCCGTGCCCTTCGCCCATCCCATGAACGTCAAGTCGGGCGACTACGCCGACCTGGCCGGTTGCCGGGTGGTCATTGTAGCGGCGGGAGTCGCCCAGCGTCCCGGCGAGACGCGGCTGCAGCTCCTCGGCCGTAACGCCGCCATCTTTCGCGAGGTCATCCCCTCGATCCTACGCTACGCTCCCGATGCGGTCCTGGTCATCGCCTCCAATCCCGTGGACGTGATGACGCATCTTGCCGCCAGGTACGCTGCCGAACAGGGCGTGGCGGCCGGGCGCGTTTTCGGCTCCGGCACCACCCTGGACACGGCCCGTTTCAAGTCGCTGCTGGGTCAACATGTGGGCGTCGACCCGGGCTACGTGCATGCCTATGTGCTTGGTGAGCACGGCGACTCGGAAGTGCTCGCCTGGTCGAACGTGCGTATCGGCGGCGCCACCCTGAACGAATACTGCGCCAGCCAGGGAGTTCAATTGCGACCGGAGGATCGCCAGACCATTGACCAGGGGGTGCGCCGCGCCGCCTACCGCATTATCGAAGGCAAAGGCGCCACCTACTACGGCATCGGCAGTGCACTGGCCCGTGTTACTGAAGTCGTCATCAACGATGAGCGCGCTTTCCTTACCGTTTGCGCCCCCACCGCCGAAGTGGCGGGCGTCAAGAACGTCACGCTGGCATTGCCCCGGCTGGTGGGTGGCGGCGGCGTCATGTCGACAATCTCGCTACCCCTGAACGAAGAGGAGCAGGCGGCGCTTGGCGCCAGCGCCAAGATCATCCGGTCAGCCATCGACGAACTCGAGGCCGGAGCGGCATGATCGCGCCGCCGGCCTGAGAACGGGGCCAGCTTGGCAGTAGCACATTGCCCAAACCAGGCGTCCGGACCTGGTTCCTGGCGCAAGAGGTAATCTTAAGACCGGGAGAGCACGGCCATGGCATCTTCGATGGCCATTGCCTCGACGGCGGTCACGGGCTCGTGGCTGTAGCGGTAGTCGCGCTTGCGGATGAACTCGTCCAGGTGCCCTGCCAACTCTTCCCAGGCCTGGCGGTGCAGGGTCAACAGCAGCGTGTGGGTCCGGGCGTTGGCAGCAACCACTGCCTGGCGCAGGTGGAGCCAGCACAGGCCGCCTGCTTCCCGTAAGGGCCCCTCCAGATCGCCTTCCAGGTGCTTGAGCAGTACAGGCAGCAGGCGCTGTTCGGCCTCGACCTCCTGGGCGCAAGCGGGGCACACTGTCTCTGATGCGGCCCTGCCCGGCGGCTCGGCGCCTCCCCAACGCGGCCAACGCCGCCGTGTCATGTTCCCCAGCGCCCCGTCGCCGCCGAGACGGGTCAGCGCCTCGGAAAGCAGGGCGCGTTCGATGATGGCCACACCCAGACGCTCACCTTGGAAGGTCAGCATTTCACGATGGTGGCGGCCGCAGAACCCAAACGCTGTGGCGAGCTTCGCCCGGATGTCGGGGTCGTTGACGCTCTCGAAAAGTAGGGCATCCAGGTAGCGCCGGCCGGAAGCGGTCCCCAACCGGCACAGGGGACACCCCGGCGTCACCAGCGTCTCTCGCAGCGTTTGATAGAGCGTGCTTGAGCGGTTCATGGGTAGGGGGCGACCCCGCTAGCGCAGGAGCAGAATGGAGCGATCACACTGGAACGTGACTTCGCGGGCGATGTCGTCGAGCAATAGGCGCTGCCAGCCCTGCTCGCGGTGGGCGCCTATCACCACCAGATCGTAAGCGCCCGCATGCGCCTCGTCGAGGATCTCGTCTATCACAAAACCATGTCGCACCTTGGGCTGAGGATGCACCCCATCGCGCTCAAGAACCTCGACAGCATGCTCCAGCAGCACACCCTCCGGTGCGTGCTCGCGGATCAGCTCATCGGCGTCAGCGCGGAGATCGCGGCCCACCACCCCAGGTGCAGCGCTGATCTGGGACATCACGTGCAGGACCGTGACTTCGGTCGCCGGACCCAGCAGTCGCAGGAGGCCGGTGGCGGACAGGCGTTCGAGCACAGTGGGGGCAACAGCTCCACTGTCACACACCAGAATGCTCTGGATGGCCCGCGGTTCACCCTTGGCGATGAGGATAGGGCAGGGAGCAAGACGTGCTACACGTTCGACGACCGTGCCGAACAAGCGCAGGGTCCGCGAGCTCCACTGCTGCTCGCCGATGATGAGAAGTCCGTACTTTCCCTCTTCGGCCTCGCGCAGAATCTCCTCTGCGGGTCGCCCCACGCGTACTTTCGTCTCCACCGCCGGTATCAATGCCAGCAGCGCTGTCCTGACCTGATTGAGAGCCACGTTGGCAGAGTCGCGATCGGACTCCCGCCTGACGACCGCCAGCACAGTTGGCGGCACATCTGTAAGGGTTGCCAGTTGCGCTCCGAGACGAAACGCCTGATCAGAATGCAGCGAGTCGCCGGTGACGAAAAGCAGACGCATAGGGTACGACCTGGGAAAATAGGGAGGTGAGGGTGAACACCACGGGCGCCCGGAGCGGGTTCAAACCAGCAACAGCGCTAGAGGGATGGCGAAGATCGTAATCATAAACATGGCCAGGTGGAGGTTGGTCTCCGTCACCCAGCTCACGGCCCGCAGCATACTGCGAGAATACCAGCCATAGATCGTGAGGAGCAACACGATCGACACGATGGCGATGCTCACCATTTCGGCCAGCACGATCGTGAAAGCCTGAGGATTGCCGAGCAGGACCGCGGCCAGCAACGTGTCGATGAAGGTCGTGATATTGGCGCCCATGATGTAGGGAATCACGTTTTCACGACGAACATAACCGCGGGCGCTGAGGGGTAAGAGGATGCTCAGGGACAAACTCACCGACATCGAGAGCGTTGTAATGCTGGCGCCGAGCAGAAACATCACCCAGGGCTTGTAGACCAGACGCGAAACTTGCCCCACCTGGCTTTCCTTCAGCGACATCTCCGGCAGACAGCGGTCGAACAGGTTGAAGCTCAGCAGAATGATCCCAAGCCCGATGGGAAACAGTGTCCACCTCGGCAAATGGGTAATCAGGAAAGAAATGATGGGCCCGTTGAGCAAATCCATCACCGATTCGAGCGCCGCACCAGTCGAGGGTCTGATGTTGCCGAACGCATCCGAATAGAGCAGGGCCAGACCCACGAACATCCCCACGAAATAGGTGGTGCCCGTCACGGTCAGCGAAAGCAGGCCCATGCTCAGGCTGGTGGAGCGATTGCGTCCACGCAGCACATAGATGAAGCCCAAGAACAGCACGATGAAGCTCGCCCCCAGGCGGCTGCCTGTGATCATGGTGAAAGCGGACAGCTTGTCCAGGGCGCCGGCATCGAAAAACGCCAGCGCCGACGCCGCCACGGGTGAACCACTCATGATCAGATAGGCGAACAGCCACCCGAATCCCAGGCTGTTCAACGGATTGGTCACGCGAAGCGTATCTCGAATCAAGGGCACCAGACTGCGCGCCCCCGTCTTCATCAGGTTGATCGCCAGGATAAACAAGACCAGACTGAGGACGAACAACAGGATCTTTTCATAGCGGACGCGCTCCCAGATGCGCTTGTAGGGCCTGCGCAGATGGACCGCAAGCGGAGCCGGCGCGTCGACAGCGAGAGAGACCGGCGGGTCTTCGTCTGGCTCGGGCTGGGTGTGCGTGTGCTGGCTATCCAATCATCTGGCTCCGGCCTATTAAGCAGTGATAGGGCATTGTAATCGCAACCGAGCGCTATGCCGAAAACGAAAGTACGCAGCTTCTGGCGCCACCCGTGAACGGTGGCTCGTTTGTGGTAGGATTCCCGTTGTCAGCCCAGCCAGGCAGAAAACCGATCGATGCACACCTCGCTTGTTTACCCGTCAGATGTTGCCCGCATAGTCCAATGCCTATGCGAAGGCTATCTTGCCGTTTTCCCGACAGACACCGTCTACGGCATCGCTACCCTCGCCCAGGACGAAACGGCAGTGCGAAGGTTGTTCGAGGCCAAGGGTCGCGATTTCCGCGTGGCCCTTCCGGTGATGGTCGCGGCGCTTGACCACGTGACAAGCGTCGCCCTCCCGCTTCCGGGACTGGACACGCTGGCCCAACGCTTCTGGCCGGGACCGCTCACCATCGTGCTGCCCAAGATGCCGGCTCTGCCGCCCCTGGTCACAGGCGGTGGCAACACGGTTGGCGTCCGCATTCCCGACCACGCATTCGTGCTCGAACTGCTGCGCCTCGTCGGGCTTCCACTCGCGGTCACCAGCGCCAACCTATCAGGCCAGTCCCCGGCCATGACGGCTTTGGAGGCGCTTGCGCAACTGGACGGCCGCGTGGACTTGATTGTCGACGGAGGGCCGGCGCTGGGTGGAGTGCCCTCAACGGTGATTGATCTGACCACCCATCCGCCCAGGGTGCTTCGGGTAGGCCCTATCCCTGCCGCTGACCTATCAACAGCTCTGGGGCGACAGGTTGCCGGCCCTTCCTAGTCCAGTTCCGCTGCATCGCCCGCGCCAACGTATGGCTGGCTGGATTGGAGGGTATCAGGTGCGCAGCGGTTTCGCTTTCATCAATCGACCTGCTAGCATTCCGCCGACAATGGCGCACACATCCGTGGGGAGCTGATGGCTGGCGGATGCATCCAGAAGCACTTTGTAGGAGGCCGGAAACTCCTCATCTCCGCGCCAGCAGGCGACCAGCAGGGAAAACCTGGGCAGGACCGAAAAGGCAAAAGCAAGGTCGGCGAAAGCCACAGGGATGCCTCCGAGCTGCATCGCCGCGCTGGCGAACGCCTGCTCCTCTTCTCCAAAGGCCTGCGCCAGCGATGCGCCGGTGTACCCCTGGTAGGCCTGCTGGTAGAAAGCGGCGTTCGGCAGGTCCGCGAAGCCGATCCAGTTCCCCGCCAGCGGCGTGCCATCGGCGGTCAGCAAGTGATAGAGCACCAGCGCCTGGACGTCTTCGCGCGCCTCCCCGCCGGGGGGCGACGTTCCCACGATCAGGGTGGGAAAGGCAACGCCCACCTCCTGGCCCCACAGGCTCAGACGAAACTCGCCATTGCCGTCGTCCGACTGCTGGTAGACAGCGCCGGTGCGGTGGGCCAGAAGGTAGGGTGACTGGCTGCGCAGCGTGGCGCGCAGCTCAGATAGCTTCTGCGTTAAGGGACGTAGCTCTGCCATCAGCCTACGCTGCCGCCCGAGCCGCTGCCCGGCCGCGACCAAAGACCTCCAGTCCCTGCGTGATCAGGGCAAACTGGACGATGCCAAGCCAGATCAGCAGCATCCACACGCCCCACCGCGCCAACCGCAGCCACAGGCTCAGGGTGCCGCGGGCATTGGCCACCTCAGCCTGCAGATTGCTGATGAGGCCCTGATATTGTGTCACCACTGTCTGGGCTTGGCCAAGGTTGGAGCCGATGTCGCCAATGCCGGTCGCCACGCCGCTGAAACCGCTCTGGACCCCGCCCAGGGCATCGGCCGTTCCCACAAGACCGGCGCCTGCTTGCGACAGCGTCTCCGGCACGCCCGTGAGGCTCTCCGCGACTTTCGTCAGGCTTTCGTGCAACGGCACATCAGGATCATAGGAACCGAGCGAAAGGAATGGGAGCGATGCGATGGCCGAAAGGAAGTTGTCGACGAGGCGGGCGCTTTGACTGGCAGCGCTAAGAGACTGTTGCGCCGTTGCCACGGTGTCCGAAAGTGTCCGGTTCATCAGTCCGCCCAGGGCGCCCACCGTCGGCACCGCCTTATCCAGTGTTTGGGCGACGCCGTTGACGGTCGTCGAGAGAGACGTCAAGGTCTTTTCCGTTTTTGCCAGCGAGTCGTTCGCAACGGCCAGGCCGTCGGCTGTGGTCACGAGCGCCTGGTCGACCACGTCAAGCCCTCGGGTGAGAGACACCTCAAGCTGCTTCTCAACCTGCAGAACCAGCACCATGCCGGCCACACTGAAGACCAAACCGGCGACGCCAGCGACGACAAGAGCAATACCGATAACACGCAGCAAGATAGGTTTCATGGCATTTCGCTAGAATGGGAATGAAGTAGAGTGGTATCAGAAAGACTGATCCTGATTCTACCGCAAAGAGCCGCCGGTCTAGCTACGCGTTACAAGAGGCAAATAGAGATGCGGGGCCGCTGGTATGGGCGTTGGCGTGGGCGTCGGTGTGGGTAAGGAACGGTGGCCAAAGTCAAGCCGCAGTTCATCGCCGGGGCCGAGCATCACGTTGAGTGGGGTCTCAGGACTTGACGGTCCAAAGCCGGCCGGCGGCGCTTCGTTTACGACGTAGGAGCTGGGAGCCAGACCCGCAAAGGCATAGACCCCATCGGCAGCCGTGAAGAGCGAGGAGTCGACGCCAGGCCCTGTAATGCGAACTTGCGCGCCGGTAAGCAAAGCCTCTCCGTCGTCCAGATCGCCATTGCCATTGGCATCGTCAAAGACAACACCGTGCACGCGGGCGGGAGGCGGAGTAGGCGTGGGCGTGGCTGTGGCGGTTGGCGTCGCCGTCGGCGTGGGGGTGGCCGACGCTGAGGTCGTGGGCGTAGCCGTCGGCGTGGGTGTGGCCGGCTTGGGCTGCAAGGAAAAACGCATGGTGAGCCGCGGGCGTTTGGCGGCGTCCAAGTGTTCACTGCTGGCCGTGTACAGGTAGCGGGAGCCGCTGTCAGAGTGCAGAAGAAGGCCGAAATTGGCGTTGGGCTGGCTTGACCAGGCGGCTACGCCCGCCGTGACATCCCACTGCACCTGCGCTGCCGTGCTGCCGGGAAGCAAGGTGACTGTGCCGAGCGGAGCCGGGTCGTAGTCCGAGCCGGGCTGCAAGGCGCCCTTAGCGCCCCACGCCTGACCGGGCGCCGCCTGGTTCCAGGTGGCGGTAGCCTCTTGCCACGGTTTGAGCAGGCGGTAGGCGGTGATGGGTAGAGGTTCGTTTAGCTTCCGCTGCGTGACGGTTAGATCGATAGTTGCCTGCTGAATCTGGGCGCCCGCCGGCAGATACGGCAGGTCGAACCTGAGCAGACTGTCGGCATAGACGTTGCTGAAGTTCGTGATCACCTGCAAGACAGGCTCCTCGCCGCGCGCGGTATTGCCGGTTTGGTCGGTCCAACGTTCGAGGTAGGTATCGGTGGCGCCCCCATAGCCATCGGCCCCCTGCTGATACGTCAGTGTATCACCCACCAGACGGACGGTGGCGAAGATGGCCGGATTCGCGTCGATGCGACGCCCTTCCAACAGGAGGGTGTGCATCGCGCCCCCATCGTCATCATTGAGGGCGACGTTGAGACCCGCAGTGACCCCCTCGGCGAAACCGGTCCTGCCGAGCAGGGAAGCGGAAACAGCAAGCTCAGCCAGCCAACCGTTGGCTGTGCGGCTGGTTTGGACGACAAAATCCCCCGCCTGCTCAGGGTGGACCTCATCCACCAGCATGCCATCGGGCCGGATGGTGAGGAGATGGTCGTCGGGACCGTTCCATCGGCCGTCGTCCAGCCCGTCGATGGCGAATTGGACGCTGTCCGTGTCAGACACCTGGTCGTCGGCGATCTCAGCCAGCAGATAGAGGCTGTCCGCGGTCCAACGGCTGCTCAGATCGGCGCTGAGATCGGTGGGATCGGGCAACGGCTCCGGTCCTAGGACGGTGGCGGCAGTGGCGCTGTCGAGCCGCAGGGTTCCCCCCTCATACCAATCGCCTGCCTGTCCATCGACGACGAGGGCGCCCGCCTGGCTGAAACTGCCCAGGGTGGCGCCGGGACCCGTGAAGCGGATGATGTAGCCGCCATAGGAAGTGCCGAGGCCGCGTTCACGACCCACAAAACCAAGGTCGGTGATGTGGGCCGCGGCCCCGGCAGGCAGGCTGCTGTCCACCCGCTCCCAGGTGGAGCCTCCGCTCTGGGTGTACAACAGCACGCCCTGCTCCCCGCCCGTCCAGCCGGTGAGCCCATCGAACATGAAGATCGCCTTCAACGGCGGTGTGTTCGGGGGCAGCGGCTGGAACTTCCAGGAACCGCCCGCATCGGTCGTGTGGGCGATGGCGCCCGCGCGAGGGACGGTGCACTCCTGGCCAATGCAGCCCACCAGCCAGACGTTGTCGACCTGACCATCCTGGTTGGCGTCAAGGGCCTTGATGGCCTCGAAGAACCCGGTGGACAGGGAAGGATCGATGACACGGCGCCAGTATCGCCCGCCGTTGGTGGTGACACGGTATGAATACTGGCGCAGCGCCGACCAGCCCTGTGTAGGGCTGATCATCGAGATGGCGACGCTGACATTGTCGCCAGGGGCGGTGCTCGCCAGCCAGTTCTTTCCTCCGTTGGTTGTGTAGAACATAGGTCCATTATTGACGTCGGTGTTGGTGCCCAGCCAGCCCAGGCTAGAATCCCACATAGTGATGGCGTAGATTGGAACTTTCACATTGGGGACGATTTGCCTTGTCCAAGTTGCGCCGCCGTCAGTCGTGCTGTAGACGTACCCACCGACGCCGCCGATCCAACAACGCTGTGTGTCTACGCAGGAAATCTCCTGGTACGCACGCTTGTCCGTCTCTCCCGGATCAACAACCATCCATGACCAGGTGTCGCCGCCATCGGTCGTCTTGCCGATGCTCCGGTCCTCACCCACCACGTAGCCGGTGTCTGGCGTGACGTAGGCCACGTCCAAAAGATCCGGCTTCAGACTTAAGTCGCCGGCGCTGCGGGTGAAGATGACGCCGTCGGCGCTGTGCCGGATCCACCAGGCGCGGGCGCCTGTATCGGGATTGGCCCTGATCAGCCCGGCCGCCCACACGTCCGTGGGTCCATTGGCATAAACAGCGGTGGCGTCACGGGCGCCTGCCTGAGCCGGAAGCCGGGGGGTCCAGGTGGCGCCGTCCGGGCTGGTTGCGACGAGTCCGCCCGCCGCGCCCAACACGCCGAAGTCGCCGGCAAAGTGCAAGGCCAGAATGTCAACTGTCAGCTTGCCGTCGACCGCTTGCCAGGTCTTGCCGGCGTCGGTCGTTCGGATCATGTTGCCTGCTTGCCCGGCCGCCCAGCCGCGCTGGCCGTCGGCGAAACTGAGGGCGTACAGATCAGCCCAGCCCGGGTAAGGCGTCGCCACATTCGCCCATGTGATGCCGCTGTCGGTCGTGCCTGCCACGAGGCCGCTAGGCCCGACCGCAATGCCCGAGCTCGCTGTGAGCATGTTGATCGCATTGAAGCCCGCCGGGCGCCCGCTTGGATGCGAGGCCCAGGTCTTGCCCCAATCCGTGCTGGTAAAGACGACAGCGGCGTCAGCGGTCACAGCCCAGGCCTGACCTGTAGCCAGCAAGCTGACATCGACCAGGTCGGCAACGGTGGGTGTGGCGCTGGCCTGCCAGGTCGCCCCACCATCAGCCGTGCGGAAGACGGCGCCATCGTGGGCGACAATGAGCCCGTGAACACTGTCGGCGAAGGCAAGTGCAGTCAGGTTCATGCCCTCGCCCACCTGCTCGTAGTGCCAGGTGGCGCCGCCATCGCTCGTGCGCAGATAAAGTCCACCGTCGCCAACCGCATGGCACTTCGTGGCGGTGGCGCAGCTCAAGTCACGAAGCGCGCCGGTCCCCCGCCAGACAGTGTCCCAGGCGCCTGAAACCGCTTGAGCTCTTGCAGGCGCCTGGATGGATGGGGCTGCCGGAACGGCGGCTCCCACAACGGGGCTGAGGCCGGTGGACGCCAGCAGAACGACGATGGAGAGAAGTGCAATCAGTTTGGGCATGCGGAGAATCCTGGAAGATCGAGTTGACAGCTAACGGGTTAGACGGCGCCATCGCCTGATTGCGGTCGCGGGCCTGCCAGACAACAAGAAACCGGCGCCTTTGCGGGCGCCGGTTCGATTGATACCACAACTACAATACGAGCGACAAAAAGGCCAGCCGTCCTCACGCAGCCAGAACCTGGCGAAAGGCGGCAACCGCCTCCTCGATATGACCGGCTTCGATGCCATAATGCGTGACGGCGCGCAGCCGCCTGCCTTCGATGGCAAGCACACCGACGTCGTGGTGATGCAAGGCCTCGACCAGGTCGCCTGGCTTCAGCGTCGGGTGGTCGAAACCAAAGAAGACGATGTTCGTCTGCACGCGAGCAATGTCCAATTGGATGCCGGGCAAGGCGATGATGCCTTCGGCCAGCAGCCGCGCATTGGCATGGTCGTCAGCCAGGCGGTCCACCATGTCCGTCAGAGCCACAATCCCTGCCGCCGCCAGCACTCCCGCCTGGCGCATGCCCCCGCCGAGAATCTTCCGCGCGCGGCGGGCCGGATGGACGAAGGCATGGGAACCCGCGACGACGGAGCACGCCGCGGCGCG
>CAZHTZ010000099.1:4831-15386 GCA_964535455.1 uncultured Caldilineales bacterium | reverse complement strand
GGTTGCGCGACGAGATACAGCAGGCCCTCAAGGCACACGGGGCCGAAGTCGTGCTCGTGCGTGAGGTCAAAGAGGGACAGGCCCGCTACCTGGACGAGGTCGCAGCCGTCAAGGCGGCGCAGCCCGACGCCATCTTCTACGCCGGCTACGAGATCGAGACGCCCTATCTGCGCGCCGATCTGGTAGAGGCAGGGGTGACCACGCCCATGTTGGCCTCCGACGGTGCGTTTCTTGCCGCGACCATCGACGAAGCCGCCGGCGCCGCCGAGGGCATGTACGTAAGCGCCTTTGGTCCCAGCCCGGCCACCGCCGCCAAGAAAGAGTGGATCCAGGCTTATCAGGCAGTCGAGTACCGCAACCCCGACACCTACTCGATCAACGGCTATGCCGCCGCCGAAGTGTTACTGGCAGGTGTGCAGAAGGCGGGCAGTCTCGATGCCGGCAAGATCGCCTCGGCGATCCGCGGTCTCGATTTAGACACTCTGATCGGCCGGGTGCAGTACGCCGCCGACGGCGACCGCATCGACGCGCCGATTTATGTCTATCAAGTCCAAAACGACGCCTTTGTGCAGGTATGGCCGAAGTAGGGCGCAGGCGTACACAGGAGAAAGCGACGATGGCCGAGCAGTTCACCGAGATCACAGACAGCCTGCAAGAATTCATCGGCAGGCAAAAGGTGTTCTTTGTCGGCACCGCCGCCGCCGATGGCCGGGTCAACGTCTCCCCCAAGGGCCGGGACACCCTGCGCATCCTGGACCCGAACCGGGTGGTATGGCTCAACCTGACCGGCAGCGGCAATGAGACTGCGGCCCACCTGCTGGAAAACGACCGCATGACTCTTATGTTTTGCGCCTTCGCAGGCGACCCGATGATCTTGCGGTTGTATGGCCATGCCCGGCTCGTTCATCCTGGCGAAGAGGCCTGGGAGCAGTGCATCGAGTTGTTTCCACCCCTGCCCGGTCCCCGGCAGATCATCGATATGGCGGTGGACCTGGTGCTTACCGCCTGCGGGTATGCCGTACCGCTGTACGATTTTGTGAACGAGCGCGAGTTATTGGCGCAATGGGCGGCCAGGCAGGGAGAGCAACGGCTGGCTGCTTACCGGCGGAAGCACAACAGCGTCAGTCTTGACGGCAAACCCACTGACATTCCGGCCGAGTAATAGCCGATTGGACCTGGAACCTATCCACTTCATCGGTGAGCCTATCGAAGTCGAATTCGAGGCGCCGCCGACCTACGCCAAGCGCACCGGTTGCCCCGACCGCTTTCACTGGCAGGGGACCACTTACGCCGTTGTCACTGTGCTGAGCGAATGGCACGACTATAGCCGCCGGGGCCGTATGGCCACCAACATGCGACCGGAGCACGCCGCCCAGGCCAGTCAGCGCGGCTCGTGGGGGGTGGGCCGGGATTACTACCGTGTGCGCACCGACGCCGGGCAGGTCTTTGACCTGTACTACGATCGCGCCCCCGGCAAAGCAGGCGATCGCAGAGGGGGTTGGTTTCTCTACCGCGAGATGGGGTCTCCGGGATCGTAGAACGGCGGTATTTCGTGCGCTAAGCCTGATTTCTGTCGCAACAACGCAAAAGCGTTTTGACGGCTGCAATTAGCAGATGCTATACTGCTGGGCGTCATTTTCCCCCACTGACGCCCCTTTGCGCGCTGTCTGGGCGCATCGTGGGTCTGCGTTGAATAGGAGACGATCTCATGGGTTCCCCCATCCCCCAACCCTTGAAGAACGTCGCTGCCCTGAACAGAATCGCCGGATTGACCCCCGCGCAGATCGAAGCACTGCGCAGCTACTGGATCATCAGCATCCAGGAGTTTCTGGCTGTCTTTGAGCTTGCCGCTGGACGGGAAGCGCTCAAGACGATCCTCGAGGTTGGGGATAGCGAGCTGGATGCCTTGCGCAAGGGAGCGGCCGAGGTCGTTGGCCCAGAGCGCAGTCTGGCCTGGCTGGAAAAAGAAGCGCTCAAGGCCGACTACCATATGGGCGTGATTGTGTCGCCGCCGGAACGGGACATCTCCTACGATGGCATCGCCTTCCCTGGTCCTCTACCCACCCTGGTCGACTACTCGCCGCAGCTCCCGCCGGTCCGGGATCAGGGCATACGCAGCACATGCGTGGCCCACGCCGCCGCCGCCGTGCGTGAGTTTCTCGAGATCAGGGCGGGACTGGCCGCGCCCGGCGCCATCAATCTGTCCGAGCAGTTCATCTACTGGTGGTGCAAGCAGAACGACAACCTGCCGACCGTGGCCGGCACCTATCCCCATTTGGGACTGACCTGCCTGGCCAAGGCAGGGACGGTGACAGAGGCCGATTGGCCTTACAGCGACAGCCTGATTCCCGACAGTGAGGGACAGGGGCCGCCGCCGCGAGGCATCGAGGCCCAGGCCTGGCGCCACAAGGTCAAACGTGTCCTCCGTCTGGAACCCCATGACGTCACCGCCATCAAAACGGCGCTGGCCACCGGTCGGGCCGTCCTCTTTGCCATCCCGGTCTACGATTCCTGGTTCCGCAATCGCGTCTCGCGCACGTCGGGCAAGATCAATCTGCCCCTGCCCGGGGAGCCGTCGAACGGCGCTCATGCCATGGTGTTGATCGGCTATGTGGACGACGAGACGGCGCCAGGGGGCGGCTATTTCCTCGTGCGCAACTCGTGGACGCCGTGGGGGTTTGACAGCCCTTTCTCCGGCTGTGGCACCGTCTCTTACGAGTTCATCGCCCGGCACAACATGACCGCGGCCACCGGCGACCGCGTCTCGCTGGCCGACGCCTACGTGCGCAACAACGGACAGGACACGGGCCAGGCGCCCGGCTCCTGCCCCTATCACAACAGCCCGGACCTGTGGTTGCGGCGGGTTGAGGATGGCCAGGAAGGGCACCAGACGCCCGCGCCCGGCGTTCCGAACTGGGTCTATGTCCGCGCCTGGAACCAGGGGCCGGAGGTGGCCAAGAAGGTGACGGCGACGGTCTACCTGGCGCCTCTCTCCACCTCCCTGTGGCCGGACCACTGGCGCCCCGCCGGCAGCGTCACATTCCCTGACATCCCCGCCGCCACATCGGCCCTAGCGGCGGTGTGTTGGGTTCCGGTGGGCGCCGGCCCAAACAGCTTCCTTGTCAAGCTCGGCTCGGCCGATGACCCGGCGCAGCCGGGGTGGTCGGCTCGCGAGGACAACAACGTTGCCCTGAAAAGCGTGGCCGTGCTGCGTCTACACGCCGGTGACAGCGGCCAACTCCAGTTCCCGATGTACGGACCTCCGGGCCTGCTCGACGCCATGGACCTGATCGTGGACCGCGAGCGCTTCCCGCGTGGCCGCGTTCAACTGCGCATGGGTGAGCGCGCCAGCAACGGCAACGGCGGCCGGCTGCAAGAAGACACGGCCAAACTGGCCAGTCTGGCCGCCCAGGCTACGATTGCGGAGACCGTCGGCGTCACCATCACTGCCGACGCCAACGCCAGGCCGGGCGAGCGCGGGGAAATCGTCATCACGCAGCACTACGATACCTTGTTGGTGGGCCGATTGGCGGTGCAGATAGAGATCGTGGGCTAAACGGTTTGCACGCTGTGCCGTCGCCTGACTGACCTGGGTAAGTGTCAGTGCCAGGCGTTTCCCGATGGCATCCCCATGCCCATTTGGAAGGGGAAAAACAAGCATACCCAGCCGTATCCCGGCGACAAGGGCATTCGCTATGAGGCGCTTCCTTAGGCGAAGACATCGCCGTTGTGATGGTTGAAGTAGACGGCAAGCCTGAGCCATCTGTGTAGCGTGACGGCCGGGCAAACGTGTCCTGAACGACATAATGAAAACCCGCCGGGTTAGGGCGGGCGGAGTTGGGAAAGACGTGCGATGATGCTCTCAGGGGTTCTGCTGGTTCATCAGTTGGTCCAGTTCTCGTTCGATGGTGGCTAGATGTGGTAAGAGGGTAGATTGCACCCATTTCCGATCGAACGAGAGGCATTGGTAGCGGGCCTGACGGCTGTAGTATTCAAGTTCCTTGTAGTGCGGCCAGACGTTGCGGCGGAGTTCTTTGGCTTTGCTCAACCAATCATCACGTTCGGAATGGTCGACTGAATGTTGGTGCTTGGTGGCAAACCAGGCTTCAATGCGATGAAGTGCGGTGTAGAAGGTGATGGTGATGATCCAGTCCAGGTAGGGCGTTTGTTCGGGGTCGAACGTTGCCAACAAGTTGCGATTGTGTTGGGCTTGACGACTGTGCGCCTGGACATTGGGCATGATCAGTGCGCCACCGGTGCAAACGTGATGGGTAGGGTGAAGGTCACGATTTCGGCAAGCGGTTTATCCAAACGGTCGATGAGATGGAACTTGATGCCCTTGCCCGGGATTTTGCGTTCCATCGTCTGCCACTCGAGGTCGTAAAGATGAAAGCGTTCTGACTCAGTGCTGTTGTTGACGATGATCCAGCATTCAAAGGCTACGAGAGTCTCTCTGACGTAGACTGACTCTGCCGAGGGAATGGGACGGAGTGTATGAGTGAGTTGTTGGACGAGAACAGATGCATCGAAAATGGGGGAGACAGGTGGGGAGACAGAGGTACGAGGAGTGAGGATGAATTGAGCATGCTTACTGCCCACGGCGATTTGATGAAACATGAGCGCCTGTGGTTCGTAGTAGACCTGTTGGGGAGTGAGCGTCCGGGGATGGGCAAGTGTGGCGTTGTCCTGCCCATTGGTAAGCCGATAAAGATCAGGGGCTGTCATGTTGGTCTCCCGGCAACAAGTGAGCAACCATAGGGGCTGCCCTTATGGATTCTACAAAGCCGATCAAGAGGTTTTGGAGTGCCAGTTCTTACGATAGACCCAATTGAAACCACGAGGGGTAATGACCGCTACATCAATTTCGCCGCCGCAGAGAGGAGCACCGACGACAAAACGGTAGCGGCCGATGGTGAGTTCAACCAGGTAGATGGCTAGATCGATGGCATCTTGAAGCGGCATGCCTTCAAAAACAATGGGGTATTCGAGAGGAGCGGCAAGACTCCATGCTTGGTCGAGAGGAATTTGGAAACGCTCAGCCAAAATGGAAGCGAACTGAGGTTCAATGCCTTTGATGAGACGGGTGATAGCATCGGTCAGACCAAACCAGTCTACTCCGAGATCGGGTGCTCCGTTGTCTTTGTGAGGCCGGCGTTCTTGGAGAGCGGGATGGCCTGGGAAGTCGAACAGGTATTGTTCAGGGAAGTATTGATTGTCGGAATAACCAGCTACAAGGATGCCAAGCGTCGGCTGTTCGTTGGCGTCAACGTGACTGAATTGGTTGTCGTACCGTTGCTGTAAGAAATGTCGGAGTTTTTCGGCGATGTCTCTGACCGTGAAGTTCTGATTGTCGGACTTTGTCGGTAGCGGGAATTCAAATTCACTGATGAGGCTTTCAATGGTGCGGGCACCAATCAGGCCGATGCCCCATGTAAGAACGCCGATGGGGTAGTCTTTGATATGAGAGAGTTTGCGACCGTGGTCGTAGGTTTTCAGGATTCCAGGGGGCTGACCGACGGGGCCACCTTGCACGGTTAGCGTGCTATCGGCAGCAAGGACAAGGCCATCGTTCACTTTGACAGCGACGACAATGGTCATCGTTTGATCTCCATGAGTTGGAATGAACGCCGGGAAAGTATAGTATCGCCGTGCAAGGAAGAAAGCAAACAGAGTTGACAGAGAGGGGAACGGCCGCCTGGCGTTTCTCGTCTGGCGTGGTGCTGCTGTGCCGGAGCGTGGACGCTATCCGGTCCTGACGCTTGCGCTTACTTTGTCCGCAGCAGTCGCAGCCCGTTGAGCACCACGATGAGCGTGCTGCCTTCATGGCCGACTACACCCAGCGGTAGGGGGATGCCTATGGTCAGGGTGGCGATGATCAGGATCGACATCACGCCCAGGGCGATGGCCATGTTCTGGGCGATGATGCTCCTTGAGCGCCGGGAGAGACGCATCGCCAGCTCCAGCTTCGAGAGGTCGTCGGACATGAGCACGATGTCGGCGGTTTCCAAAGCCACATCCGTGCCCGCCGCGCCCATGGCGATGCCCACGGTCGCCACCGCCATGGCAGGGGCGTCGTTGACGCCATCACCCACCATGGCCGTCTTGGCGCCTTTGTCCAGATACTCGCGCACCACCCGCACCTTGTCGGTGGGGAGCAGGTCGGCGTGAAGCTGGTCGACGCCCACCAGGCCGGCGATGCGCTGCGCCACCTGATAGTGATCGCCGGTGAGCATCACGATATTCTTCACACCGATGTCGCGCAGAGACTGCACGGCGGCGATGGCGTTGTCGCGCAGCTCGTCGGCGACGGCTACTGCACCCGCCAACCGACCGCCTTCGTACACGAACACCGTGGTCTTGCCATCGGCCTGCAGGGCACGCAAGTTCGCGGGCACCGGGTCGGGCTCGTGGCCGTTGCTGCTGTGCAGACGCTCGTTGCCGATGGCAAGATGGAAGCCATCCACGGTGGCGCGCACGCCCTGGCCGGGCACGGACATGAAGTGCTCAGGCTCACTCAACACCAGGCCGCGCTTATGCGCTGCCCGCATAATGGCGTGGGCAATGGGGTGCTCGGAACGCCGTTCGGCGCTGGCGACCAGCCGCAGCATTTCGCTTTCCTCGATATGATCGAGCACCACCACGTCGGTGACTTCCGGCCGGCCCGTCGTCAGCGTCCCCGTCTTATCGAAGGCGATGGTGTCGATGGTGGCTGCGTTTTCCAGGTGCACGCCGCCCTTGAACAGCACGCCGTGACGGGCGCCGGCGGCGATGGCCGAGAGGATGGAGGCCGGGGTGCTGATGACGAGCGCACAGGGCGACGCTACCACCAGCAAGGTCATGGCCCGGTAAAAGACAGGATCGAAGGGGTAATTGAGGACCACCGTGCCGACGACGATGACCAGGATAACCGCAGTCACTACGCCGACGGCGTAAGGATGGGCGAAGCGGTCGATCAGACGCTGCGTAGGGGCGCGCTCGCTTTGGGCCTCGGCTACCAGTTGGATCACCTTGGCCAGCGTGGAGTCTTTGGCCTCTTTCGTGGTGCGTACATCGATGGCCCCTTCCTGGTTGATGGTGCCGGCGAAGACCTCGTCGTCCAGCGTCTTGTTCACCGGGATCGATTCGCCGGTGATGGCCGCCTGATTGATCGACGTCTGGCCGCGAACGACGAGACCATCCACCGCCACCTGCTCGCCGGGGCGAACGACGACGATATCGCCGATACGCACGGCATCCACGGGCACCCGCTGCTCGCGGCCGCCCATACGCACGGTCGCCTCGGTTGGCCGCAGCGAGGTCAACGCCTCGATGGCGTTGCGCGTGCGGTCCATGGCGTACTCCTCCAACGCTCCTGACAGGCTGAACAGGAAGAGCAGCGTGGCGCCTTCGGCCCATCTGCCGATGGAGGCAGCGCCGATGGCCGAGGCGATCATGAGAAAGTCGACGCTGAGGGCGCCGCGGCGCAGGCAGCGCACCGCCCCGCTCAGGCCGTCATGTCCACCGGCGATATAGGCCAGGACGAAGAAGACGATGGAGAGCTGGGGAAAGCCCGGCGCCAGCAGGGATCCCCAGTTCTCTGCCGCCACGCCGAGTAGCAGAAACAGGAGGGTCAGTCCTGCCCAGATCAGGCCGGTGTTGCGCCGCCAGAAGGTGGGTCTTGGCTCCGTCGACGGCTTGGCGATGTGGAAGCCCAGCTCCTCGATCCGTTTCTCCACGGCCTGCAGGATGCTATCCGTCTCATACTGCACGCCGATCACGCGCGCCGCCGGGTTGGCTGTGACCCGGTGGACGCCGGGGACAGCGTTCAACTCGCGCTCCAGGTTGAAGGCGCAGTTTCGGCAGGCAACACCGCCCAGTTCGAGCGTGCAGTGGCGCATACGCGCCCCCAGCCGCACACCCAGATCGGAGGCAATGCCATCGACCTGTTCGAAGTCGATCAGTTCCGGGTCGTAGTGCAGGTGCAGCAGGCCTTTTTCAAAGTCGACCTGGGCTGAGTGCACGCCCTTTTGCTGGTCCAGGGCAGCGAGCAGGAGATAGGCGCAGGCGTCGCCGTTTTCTTCCTCTTGTGGCAGAATGATGGGGACTTCCAGCTCGTGATCAAGCATGGGTTTCGCTTTCCTCGGCGGTGCGGCAGGCGGCGCAGAGGCCAAAGCCATCGACGCGCAGGCCGCGCAAATCAAAGTGCGATTCGTTTTGAATGGCGTCCTGGACCGCCGACAGGCTGCCGGAGGGCAGGTCGCGGATACGCCCGCAGCGCAAGCAGATCAGGTTGATGTGGGGATGGAGATCCGTTTCGTAACGCAGACCCGCGGCTGTGCCCGGTATCTCGATGATCTCGCCCAAGTCGCGCAGGACCAAAAGCGTGTTGTACACCGTGGCCAGGCTGACGGCCGGGAACTGCGGGCGCACGCGCTCATAGACCTCTCCCGGCGAGGGATGCTCGCGGCTGGTCGCCAGGTAGCGACAGATCGCCGCGCGCTGCGGCGTCAGCCGATAGCCGGCCTGGTGCAGCGCCTGGGTCATGGCGTCGTAACGGGAAAGGGACATGGGGAATTGCGAATTGCGAATTGCGAATTGCGAAATGGGGTGCGTAATGCGTGGCGTTGCCGGCGGTCAGCAGTCGGTCGTCCGCGGTCAGTTTGTAAGTGCGGGTGTATTTAGAATCATTCTAAATGATAGCATATCTCCCCGGCCCCTGGCAAGATCGCTGGGCCTACAAAACTGGCTTTAAGCCCAACTTGGGCGTTCCCGGCGCAACTGACCTCCGGGAGGCCCGTTCAGAACGGGGCCAGTTGCGCCCCCGGCCCTGACGCTATATGCTGAACAGCAGGTAGCAGGTAGCAGGTGGCAGGTGGCAGGTTGTGTGGCCTGTCGTTATTTTCGCAACCCGCCACCCCTCACCCCTCACCCGCAACTCGTTTCTCGCCTCTCGCCTCTATCTTCTCCATGTCCCCCTCCCTCATCCTCCTCAATGCCGCTTTCTACACGCAATGGCCCGACCTGCCCTGGGCCGAGGCTGTCGCTATCCAGCACGGCCGCATCCAGGCCGTTGGCATCGCCGAGGAGATCCTCGACCTGGCCGGCGATGATACCACCGTCCTCGATCTCGACGGCTCCCTGGTCCTGCCCGGCTTCACCGATGCCCACATCCATTTTCATGGTGTGGCCCTGGGGCGACGGCGCATCGACCTGAGCGAAGCGACCAGCCTGGACGACGCCCTCGCCCGCATCGCCGCCTACGCCGCCACGCTCCCGCCCGGCGCCTGGGTTCTGGGCAACGGCTGGAACGAGAGTCGCTGGGCGGTTCCGGTCTTTCCCAATCGCCGCGACCTCGACCGCGCCACCGGCGCCCGGCCGGCCATGCTCTGGCGCAGCGACCTGCACGTTTCGTGGGTCAACAGCGCCGCTTTGCGCCTGGCCGGCATCGGACCCGATACCGCGAACCCCGCATCCGGCGTGGTGGATAAGGACGATGGCGGCGAGCCGACCGGCATCCTGCGCGAATTGGCCGGGAACCTGGTGAGCGACCACATTCCGGCGGCCGGTGACGCCAGCGCCGAGGCCGCCATTCTTGCCACGGCCGCCGACCTGCACCGTTTGGGCATCGTCGGCGTCCACGATCAGCGCACCAAAGGCGCCGCTGACGAAGGCGCCCGAGCCCTCCGCCGTTACACCCGTCTCAGCCGGGAAGGGCGGCTGCCGCTGCGTATCACCTGCAACGTCGAAGCGGGCTACCTGCCCCACCTCATTGCCCTTGGTCTGACCAGCGGCTTCGGCGATGAGTGGGTGCAGATCGGGCACGTCAAGCTGTTTGCCGATGGCTCATTGGGCGCCCGCACCGCCTGGATGCTGGAACCCTACGACGGCGAGCCGGGCAATACCGGCCTGGTCCTTACCCCGCCCGCCGAGGTGATCGACGTCATCCAGGCTGGCCACCGCCACGGCTGTGCTATCTCCATCCACGCCATCGGCGACCGGGCCAACCGTGAGGTGCTCGAGATCTTCGCCGAAGTGCTGGCGGCGGGCAGCACCACGCCCCCGCAGCTCCCCCACCGCATCGAGCATGTGCAGACCATCCAGCCCGACGACCTGCCGCGGCTGGCAGCGATGGACCTGGTTGCTTCCGTCCAGCCTATCCACTGCACCGATGACATCGCCTCCGCCGACCGCTATTGGGGAAGGCGAGGGGCCAACACCTATGCCTTCCGCACCCTGCTCGAATCAGGCGCGGTGCTGGCCTTTGGCTCGGATGCACCGGTGGCCAGCGCCAATCCCTGGTGGGGTCTCCATGCTGCCGTCACTCGCCAGCGCCGCGGCGGCCTCCCCGCCGGCGGCTGGTATCCCGACCAGCGCCTCACCGTTGCCGAGGCGATCCATGCTTACACGCTGGGACCGGCCCAGGCCGTCGGGCAGGCGCACCAACAGGGCCGCATCGCCCCCGGTTACCTGGCCGACCTCGTCGCCGTCGACCGCGACCTGTTCGCTTGCGATCCGGCGGAGATCGCCGGCACGAAGGTGGAGATGACCATCGTGGGGGGCGAGATCGTGTATCGCG
>CAZHTZ010000099.1:0-4731 GCA_964535455.1 uncultured Caldilineales bacterium | reverse complement strand
TTGCCGTCATCCAGGCGAGCGGGGCCGATATCGTTGGGCTGAACGAGGTGTATCATCCGGCCAAGTTGAAGGGGTTGGATAAACCGGCGCTGGAGCACATGGCTGCCCGCCTGGGGATGCACTTCATCTACGGTCAGGCCCACACCTTCACCTTTGCCTTCAACCGTCCCGGTCGCAGCTTTGGCAACGCCCTCCTGTCGCGTTGGCCCATCCTCGCCTCTGCCGCCCACCACCTGACGCCGGTGTCAGGGCATGAGCAGCGTGGTATGCTGGAAGGCCGCATCCTTCTCCCTGATGGGCAGCGTACGCTGACGGTCTACGTCGCCCACCTGGACCATGCCGACGAGGCGGTGCGCCTGACGCAGGCACAGGCGATGCTGACCTGGACGGGACGGGATCGCAACCGCGCCCACGTGTTGATGGGGGACTTCAATACCTACAACCCTGATGACTACGCGACACCCGAACGCCAAACCGCCCTCCGGCAGACGGTCGAGGGAGTGGGGCTGGAGGTCTATGAAGCCAAAGTGCTGCTCCGATTGCTCAAGGCCGGCTATGTAGACGCCTGGACCCTGGCAGGCGCTGGTCCCGCTCCCACCTGCTGCAACGAGCCGGATCCCCTCTTTCGTATCGACTACGTTCTGGTCTCGCAGCCCCTGGCGACCTCCGTCCGCTCCTGCCGGCGCTGGGATGCGGCGCCGGCGTCCGTCGCCTCAGACCACCTGCCCGTGCTGGTTGAGTTGGAAGATTGAAAACTGGTAGAGGAGTAGACCAGGAAACCGGTATGCCGGTTTCCTGGTCTACTCCTCTACCACACCCAACAGCCAACGATGGTGCGCCCACACCGCCTTGACTTGCCAGGGCAGACGGGCATGGTCGATCCAGGCATATTTGAGCACCTCGGCGCGCAGGGTGGGCTGCTGGCCCAGGTAGTAGGCCATGGTGCTCCAGGTCCAGTTGTCGCCGGTGAACTGCTGTTCGAGTTTGCGGCTGCGGATGCCCAGGCGCTTGAGAACTTCATTGGCCGGCATCACCGTATCAGGCCAGGGGGGGACGTCCAACACGCCACTGGCGATGATCTTCACCCCTGCCGCTTGCAGCGTCTTCCGAATGAGTCCCTGGTCAACCCAGCGTTCATCCACGGTGGGGAAGAAAACACGGTCGAGAACGTGCTTGCGTATCCAGTAGCCGACCTGGAGGTTGTTGGGCATGGCGACGAAGACCAGGCGGCGACTGACGCGGGCCATCTCCCGCAACAGTGCCGCGGGATAGGGCAGGTACCAGAGGGCTGCCCAGTTCCAGACCAGGTCGAAGCTGCGGTCGGCGAACGGCAGATGGGCCCAGGCGTCCGGCGCCACCGTCGTCATCGTGGCCTCCAGCCCCAGTTCTCCCCAGATGCGTTGCACCTGCGCCGCCCGATCGGGCGTGTCGTCGACGAGCGTCACCTGGCAGCCGGCCTGGGCCAGGGGCACGCTGTTGATGCCGCTCACCCCGGCCATGCCATAGATGGGCGCTTCCAGGCTCGAATGCAGGTCATAACGGCGGCAAAGGTTTGCCAGAAAGTCGTTGAGCACGAAGCGCTCATAGACAAGGCCGAGACCTTCGTTGTAGTTGGTCAGGTAGGGTTCCCAGATGGCCCGTTGGGCGTGTCCGGTGGCGTTGGGCATCGTCCTCTCCTTGGTCGGGCGTTTTGTGAACCGCCCCGACCATCCTAGCACAAACAGCGGAGGGCGATATAATGGCACATGCTGCGTGATTCGTGAGGCAGGTTGTGCCACTGCCTTGCCCCGTTCCCCTGGTGGTTGATGCGATGGCCATTTTTCCGACGTTGATCCAAAACGGTCGCTTCATTACTCACGAAGAAGCGATGATACCTGTGACCACTCCGGCGCTGGTCGGGGCTCTGGGCGTGTACGAGACCATCCTGGTCCGGCACGGGCGTTATGTGGCGCTCAGGGAACATCTGGAGCGTCTGCTGGTATCGGCGGCAGGCGCACAACTGGTCTTGGCGGCCGACCTCGACGCCTTGAGCCAATGGTGTCACGAGCTGGCGGCGGCCAATGGCCCTGAGGGTCTGGTGCGCGTCATCGCCGTGGACCTCGGGAACGCTCAGGCGGACGTGTTCCTCTACCAGATGACGGCGTCTGCTCCCTCCCTGGTGGAATATGAGACGGGCGTGCCGGTGGTGGTCTATCACGGTGAAAGGGCGCTGCCCGCCGTGAAGTCGTTCAATACCCTGGTCCCCGGCCTGGCGCGCAAGGCAGCGGTGGCGGCCGGTGCACACGATGCCTTGCTAGTCGACCGCGACGGTAACATCACCGAGGGCACCAACTGCAACGTTTTCGCCGTGATGGGGGATGTCCTGATGGCGCCGCCCGCCAGCGCCATCCTGGCAGGCACCGTGATGGACCGGGTCATCCACCTGGCGGCCGCGCTGGAGTTGCCTTTCCAACGGCGCCCGCTGCCGCTGGCCGGGGTGCCCCGATGGGATGAGGCCTTTCTGACCTCTACTCGTCGCGGCGTTCTGCCCATTTGCCGTATCGACGAATATGATCTGGGCTGGCCCGGCCCGGTGACACGCCAATTGATGCAGGCTTATCGGACCTGGGAAGACCACGAGCTTTCTGCCTGAAGGAGACACACGCATGTCCACTTTGCTGCTGCGCCATGCTGATCTGCTGGTCACGATGGACGACGAGCGCCGCCAGATCCCTGACGGTGGGCTCTATGCCGAGAACGGCGTTATCACCCAGATTGGCCCCACGGCCGGCTTGCCTCCGGCCGCCGACACCGTGATCGACGCTAGCGGGCGCATCATCATCCCTGGTTTGATCAACACGCACCATCACCTTTACCAGAGCCTGACGCGGGCGGTCCCGGCAGCGCAGAACGCCAACCTCTTCGATTGGCTGGTGACCCTGTACCCGATCTGGGCCCGGCTGACGCCCGAGGCAGTGTACGTCTCGGCCAAGCTGGGTCTGGCCGAACTCATGCTCTCTGGCTGCACCACTACATCCGATCACCTCTATCTGTATCCGAACGGCAGCCGCATCGACGACGAGATCCAGGCCGCGGTCGAGCTGGGTGTTCGCTTTCATGCTGCCCGCGGCTCCATGAGCCTGGGCGAGAGCAAGGGTGGTCTGCCCCCTGACAGCGTGGTCGAGGACGAAGACGCCATTCTGGCGGACTGCCGCCGTGCCATCGAGACTTACCACCAGGGCCAGCGCCACGGCATGGTCCGCATCGTCGTCGCGCCCTGCTCGCCCTTCTCCGTCACCCCGGATCTGATGCGCCAGAGCGCCGCTCTGGCCCGCAGCTACGGCGTGCGCCTGCACACCCATCTGGCCGAAACGCTAGATGAACAGAAGTTCTGCCTGGAGCAGTTCGGTCGCCGGCCGGCCGAGTACGCAGAAGACCTGGACTGGCTGGGGGACGACGTCTGGCACGCTCACGCGGTCCACATCAACAGCCAGGAGATCGATCTGTTTGCCCATACGGGCACTGGCGTCTGCCACTGTCCCACCTCGAACATGCGGTTGGCCAGCGGCATTGCTCCGGTCAAAGCCTACCGGAAGGCCGGGGTCAAGGTGAGCCTGGGCGTCGATGGCTCTGCCAGCAACGACAGCGGCCATCTGCTGGCTGAGGTCCGCCAGGCGATGCTACTGCAGCGGGTGACGGGCGATCCTGCCGCCCTTACCGCCGAGCAGGCGCTGTGGCTGGGCACGCGCGGGGGTGCGCTGAACCTGGGTCGTGACGATGTGGGCTATTTGGCTCCGGGCATGGCCGCCGATTTCGCCGCCTTCCGGCTCGACACTATCGATACGGCCGGGGCGCTGCATGATCCACTGGCGGCCATCGTCTTTTGCGCGCCGCAAAAGGCCGACCTGCTGGTGGTCAACGGCAACGTGCGCATCCAGGATGGTCACTTTGTCGATCTTGACCCGCAGCCGCTCGTGGCGCGACACAACGAAATCTCCCTGCGCCTGGTGCGCGGGGAGTAGCTTCAATCACACGCATCTGGGCATGATCGGGCGGCGATCGGAAAGCTGATCCTTTGGAGCAAGGCATGCGCACCCTTCTGATTCGCGGCGGCGAGGTTGTCACCGCCACCGACAGCTATCCCGCCGATGTGCTCGTCCGTGGGGAGCAGATCGCTGCCCTGGGCCATGACCTGGCAGCAGATGGCGCCGAAATCGTCGACGCCAGCGGCTGCATGGTCCTGCCCGGCCTCATCGACCCCCACGTGCATATTGCCCTGGACACGGGCATCTTTCGCACCGCCGACGATTGGCGCATCGGCACCGCCACCGCCGCTTTAGGCGGGATCACCACCGTCATCGACTTCGCCACCCAGTTCCCCGGGCAGGACACACGCCAGGCAGTCGCCAATCGTCAGCGCGAAGTAGGGGCGACCGGCCGGTCGCCCCTACCCGGCCGGTCGCCCCTACCCCACATCGACTATGCCCTGCACTGTATGCTGACGGTCCTGCCCACAGACGACGACAGGCTCGACCGCTGGATGGCAGACCTGGTGGCGGACGGGGTGAGCGCCATCAAGATCTACACAACCTACCGGCCCAACTACTACCAGGATGATGCCAGTCTACTGCGCTCGATGCGGGCCGCGGCCAGAGCCGGCCTGGTGGTCATGGTCCATGCCGAGAATGACGCTCTTGTCAGCGCTGCCACTGCCGCGCACGTGGCTGCCGGCCACACCGGCCTGGCCTACCC
>CAZHTZ010000098.1:0-15493 GCA_964535455.1 uncultured Caldilineales bacterium | reverse complement strand
TTTGGCTGTGCCAGACTACGGTTTCAACCGTAGGCGGCGGGCGCCTGTAATGGCAGATGTCGAACCAAATGACCCACTATTGCTGCCGCATCATCAGCGGCATGGAAACGCGCGGGTTGACGGTGATGACCGCGTTGGCGGTGTTGCTGCGCAAGTCGGCGCCGCCGATGTCGGTCACCTTCAGAATGATCGTCTGCTGGGTGCTGTCACCATGGGCTTCAGTATCGGCCTTGACGACGTAGTTGAACGTGCGCCCACCGCCGATGCGGTTGGTCTCGTCGAGGCCGCCCAGATACCAGTCATACTGGTAGTCACCAGTGCCCAGGACGAAGTTCAGCGTGGCAGGGTATCCCAGGTCGGTAAGGCTCTTGGCGGCATCCTCAGCGACGAGCGTGATCTGCTGGCCAACGTTCACCGGGCTCGTCGGTGACTCGCGAATGCCGGCATAGGGGCGCATGTACCCTTCGTTGGCGGGGATGTAACTGAAGTCCTTGGACAGCTCGGCGCCATCCTTCAGCCAGCGCACATGGAGCGCGTAGACGGGGACGAGCTCGCTCTGCGCCGTGCCCATGCCTTCTTCCCAGTAAGCCAGAGTGGTGGTGAGGACCTCGCTGCTGTCGGCGTCGATGGGCGTCGTATTGATGACCACCTGGTTCCTCAACTGCAACTGGTCGAACAGCTCGCGAATCTGGGCTTCGCTGAGGATGGGCACGGTCTCGGCATAGGCCGGGCCGCGCGAGGCGCCGGGCTGCTCCACTTTATGCCAGCCGCCGAGGGTGCCCAGCACCGGATCCGCACCGGCGCTGGCGGCGGTGGCCGTGATGACAGCGGCGGTGTCGACGTACACCTTCAGCTTGCCGCCGGGACCGGTAACCATGAAGTTGGTGGTCACGGCCGAGCCATCTTGCGCCAGCACTGTGCCTTGCACGAACCGCGAGTAGATGACCTGGTAGACCGTGGGGTCTCCTTCACCGATCACCTGCGCTGTGGTGTCGCCACGAGGCTGATTGTTGAGCGTGTCAGCAGTGGTTTCATAGTATTGGGCATCGCCGGGCAGCAGACCGTTCTGCTGCAGGAAGTTGTCGGCGATCTGGCGGGCGTCCTCTAAGGTGATGGCGGGTCCTGCCGCCTGGGCCTGAACGGCTTCCACGGTGTTCCACAGATTGGCGGCGTCATAGAAGCCAAACTGGCCGCTGTTGGGATCCATCTCCAGCTCGCGGCCGCTGCCATCCCCAGAACTCCAAAGGTCGCCGTCGGCGCCAATGGCACTGGCGGTTGCTGGCGGGGGTACGGCGAAGACGGTGCCCAGCTGGTTGGCTTTCTGGTCGGCCTCGTCCAGGCTGAGCGGCACGGTGCGGAAAACGGGCATCTGACCGTTCAGCGGGGCGGTGTCCATCGGCTGCGGCAGCTGGCTGCCGCAGGTATGGTCCCACCAGTAGTAGTCGTTGTCCACCCAGTCCGCGGCAGAAATGCTGGACCGGGGCCTGTCATTGTAGTCCGCCAGCTCTTCCGCCATCGCCCGCACTTGGCGGCCTGCAGGCTGGGTCACATCACAGGCCTTGAACCAGGCGCCCGTGACCGTCCAGTTATTGCAGAGGTAGTTGGCGAAGTTATAGCCCTGGGTGCCTGTGCCCGTACGGGCGGAGGCGTTGGTGATGAACCCGAGAACCTGGTGGGTGCCGTTCATGCAGTTGGCCCAGCCGTTGAGGTTCGCATTGCTGAGCACCTGGCACGAGGTTATGGCCACCCACTCGTTGTCGAGATCACCCCAGGCGCCGCTGCAGTCGTTCGAGCTGAGGGTGCTGTCGTCACGGTTGGTGACATCGAAGGTGAAGCCCCAGGGTGAGCCGTGGCCGACGTAGAACGCCAGATCGACGGAGTCGGTATAGTAATTCTCCGTGCCGCCGAGACTGGCCTTCTTGAAGTCCTCTTCCCACGACAGGGCGTTGTTGTACAGGTAGCGGCGATTCCATCCGCACGCGCCCAGCCGGTTGTACAGATAAGAGGCCTCGGACCAGGCGTAGGGTGCAAGGCTGCCGCCGGCCGACTCGGCGCCCACTTCCCAGGCGCCGCCGTCGTCCCAGCCGGTTGCCTGCTCCGGCGCCGTTTTCTGAACCACCAGTGTGTCATCCGGGCCCGGCCGCGCCTCCACTGTCGCGGGTTGGACCCCGAAGAGCATTGCTGCCAGCAGGAGCAAAGTCAGCCCTCCCACGGCCAGCAGCCGAGTTTTGTGTGTCGATAAGTAGCGAAACATGGTTGCCTCCCTTTCCAATGCGAGAACGAAACGTGTGACGGAATGGTATGTGTTGTTGTAGCAGTTCCTGCTTCATTAACCTCCCTTGAGCAATTGGGGCAGATAGAGGGCGCTGGGATTTCTACCTGCGACAAGAGGAACGGGTGGTGCAAAGCCATAGTAGCGGCCTTTGTTATCCTCGACGGCGACGTTGCCGGCCCCATCGGCCACCTGCACGAAGAACCGCGTTTCAGAGGTGGCGGCGATGCCACCCGTCCATTTCTGTGCCACAACATCGACGGTCAGGTCCTGGCTGCGCCAGACGCCCTGACCGTCGGTGTAGGCCACGACCACGCGGGACACGCCCGCCGGGTCGGTAGCTTCGATTTTGAATTGCCCCCAACTGCCCCCCACCAACACGCCGTCGATGTGCAGCACCTGGGCTGGAATCGTGTCGGGGCTGGCAGAGAACAAGGTAGCGAAGGACATGTGGTCGACACGCGCTCGGTGTCCGAGGCGCTGTCGAACTGTCCCAACACCGACACGAGCGCACTCGCCTGAGTCGAGATGGTGTCGGTTGCGCGCACCTGGAAGGGCACCGCCGGGTGCCAGCCGGGCGCACTGAAGTCAGGCTCGGTCGTGTCGGTGACGTATTCGTTATACGGGAGAGCTATCACCGGATCGAACCCGGTGACGTCCGTGTAGACGCCGCCCAGGAACAAGGCGCCGTGCAGCGTTCCTGCCGCCGCATTGGGCACGGCGGCAAAGAGATGCGGCTGAATCGGTGAGCCGCCGGAGAAATCCACGCTGTCGTTGAGAGCCAGGAAAGTGCCATCGCCGGTGTTGGTCTCGTCGAAGGCGCCGAACGAGCCGGCAAGGCCAAAATCGATCCGGCCGACGCTGATGTCGCCGAAGGCCGAGGGTGGGGTGTTGGTCATGACCACGCTGGGGAAAGGATCCTCGGGATTCAGCGTGCCACCGCTGGTGACCATGCGCATCGGCAGACCGTAAAAGGTCGACTGCATCAGCACCATTTCGTCGTATGGCGTGAAAAGCAGGGCAGCCTGGTACTGGTAGTAACGGCGTTTGGCGGCGACGAGCGCCTTGCCCATGCTCGCCGAAGTATCGCGCAGCAGCTCGCGGGCGAAATTCTTCATCAGCAGCTCGCTATAAACGACACCGCTGCCGCCCCAGCCAAAGCCAGTATTGCCGACATAATTGGCCTTCACCCGGGCGAAAGCCTGGGCCAGGTCCAGCGTGCCACTGTCATTGAAGCCGGCGTGGCAGCCGACGCTGAAAACGAGGGCGCCGGCAAAATCGCTGGTGGCTGTCACCACTTCCGAGGCCGTGATGTCCTTCTGGTCGGGCGTGCCCTCCGCCGTATGCTGTGCGTGCCCGTTGATCGATTGGAAATCGAAGCGCGGGCTGGCCTGGAGCTGCTTCTGGCGCAGACTGTCGCCGGACCACACGGGTCCAATGAGAGCATCGTCGGTGGTCAGGTTGTCGTTGCGCAGCAGGCCGCTGACGGCAGTGCCGGTGTCGCTGACGAAGTCGTAGCCGGTCACCAGCGCTCGTTGGATTTCTGTGGTGTCATCGGCGAGAAAGGCGTCGATGACACCCTCGATCTCGGTTGGAGTCTCGATCAGTCTTCCCAGCGCATAGTCCGAGATGTAGAACTCACGGCCCTGACGCACCGTGGGCTCCTTGTCACCGTAATAATCGTCGGTCAGGATCATATCCGCTTGCAGGGCGGCCCACAGGGTGGTGTTGGCAGTCGCTTTGGGTGCGTACACGTGCTCCAGCCTGCTGATGTTGCCCTGGGGCACCCGGCGCTGGGGAAGGGCACGGTCGTCGCCAACGAGCACGATATACTCGATGTTGGGCGCCGTGCTCAGGAAGTTCAGAACCAGGTTGCGAATGGCGCTGGCGACGGCATTGGCTTTGTCATTGCTCAGCAGCGCCTCCTGTGTCGCCGTCCACTCTCCATACGCCGACGCCACAGAGGGGTCGGACTCGAGCTGTACCACGGCGCCCTGGACACGGGGGTGGTCGGCCAGGTCATAAAGCTTGGCAAGTACGGCGTCGGCTTCCGCCGGGCTATAGAGATCGGCTAGTCGCTGGCGATTGACCAGGATCAGGGTCTTGACCTGGGCCGGGGAAGGGGTGGGCCGCGGGGTAGGGGTAGGCGTTGGCGTGGGGGTGGGGCTGGGCGTTGGCGTGGGTGGGGCAGCGCCCTGGACGGCCACCTGATATTCGGTGCCATCGCCAACCAGGCCAGCGTTGTAGGGAAGGATACGGATAAAATAGGCGCCTGTCGCCGGGGCAACAAAGTTGACGTCCGAGGCCTGGCCGGAGCCACGGTCATCGTTGGTCAGCACCACGCTGACGCCGTTGCGGTCGTAAATCTCGATGGCCGTATCGCTGTCAGGGCCGAGGTCACTGGTCCAGATGCGGTAAGTGGCTCCGGCCACGGCGTCGAAACGCAGCCAATCCTGGTCGCCCAGGTTCGGCTGGCTGGCATTGGCGCAGAAGTTGTGGTCTTCAGGTTGACCATTGGTGACAATGGCGCGGGCATCGAGAGCGCCGTTGTCAGGCTCCTGGGGATCGACCACACAGCGGCCCTGGGTGATCGACAGATCATACTGGGTATCGGCCCCGCTGGCGTTGGGATCGTGGTGCCGTACCTGAACGTAGAACACGCCCGCCCGCGGCGCCAGCCAGAAGACCCTGGAGGCCTGCGAGTAGCCATAATCGTCGTTGCGCGCCAACTCGGTGACGCCATCGCTATCGAACAAGGTCAGGTTGGTGTCGGCAGAAGGACCCAGGTTGGTGGTGCGGATGGCGTAAATGCCACCTGCCTGGGCGGTAAACTTCACCCAATCGGCGTCGCCGGCAGGGCAGGAGGTGTGCGTTTGGGCAGCGCCGCCGATGGCGATGCTCCTGGCGACAGAGGTGGTGTCATCTTCCTCGAAGCTATCGGCGGAGCAGGAGACGCTCTGGACGTGCAGGTCATAGCGGACATCGGGGCCATAGACGGTCGCGGTCTGGTTGGCAACCCGGGCATAGTAGGTTTGGCTGGTGGGAGCGCTGGCCTGCACCTGGGTTCCCTGGGCGCTGGGACTGCCATTCGCCTGATCACACGAGGTGAAGAGCGAGATGCGGGGCTGAGCGCCGGGGCCTGGGTTGTCGGCGACGATGGAAAAGGAATCGCCACTGCCGGCGCCGAACTTCACCCAATCCTCATCGCCGGCGGCGTGGAAGGTATGATGGGCGGCGGCGCCAGTGGTGGGAACATCCCGGGCGGACGCACAGCTATCATCCGGCTCGTACACATCGCCGCTGCTGCCATGGGTGCTGATGCTCAGATCGTAGCCTGCCAGCGGACCGTAGGTGGCCTGTCGATGGCGCACCTGCAGGTAGTAGACGCCGCTGGCGGGGGTGTTCCAATCGATCCGCGGGCCTGTGCCGAACTGGGAAAGGCCGCCGCAACTGCCGTAGAGCGCCAGCACCGGGTCGGCGTGCACGCCCAGGTTGGCGGCCAGAAGGGTGTAGGTCATGCCGCCAATGGCGGTGAACTTGACCCAATCCTGGTCGCCCATCGGGCACAGTGTATGTGATTTTGTGGATCCCGTGCCCTGCCACTGGGCGCCATCGCAGCTATTGTCGGGCTCGATCGCGTCGCCCTGGCATGTCACACCGACGCAGACGGCTGTCGAGACGAGGTTGTTCGTTTCGTCCGCCTCCCCGACGTGGTTCGCTTTGTCCACCCAGACGTAAATGACGTGATCGCAACCGATGGTGGTAAACGTAATACTGCGGTCGAAACTGGTGGAGCCTCCCGCCGCCAGCCCAGGCACTTGCAGGAAATAGCTGTCCGGCGTCGCCGGACCGGGAGGACGGTCGGCGGGGTCGACGTAAAGGTACACCATGAATGGGGTGGAAGCGGCTGATGTCCCCCGATTCCTCACCGTGATGCGGACGGTGGCCGGTTGGCCGGCGTCCGGCGCGGACGGGGTCAGGCTGATCTCGGCGGTGAGATCGGGCCCCGCGTCTGGTAGACGAGCCGCTGCTTGGCGGCTCGTCCCTGGAATAGATGCTCTTGGCGCCAGGAAGGCCGTCGCCAAGAGGGCGGTGGTCAACATGCCAGCAAGCAGCAGTGATCTCACCACGTTGCAAACGCCGCGTCGGTACACGTGCAAGCTCGGATGTGAGAAAGAATGCGCAGCAAAATGGCGTCCACTTGTGCTAACCATCACGGTCACAGTGGTCGTTATGGTTTGCGATGCCGGCTTCGGAGGAGTAGACCCCGACGAATGCAATAAGACTAGATGCGTGTGATTCTACGACGGTTCACCGCCACTGTCAGCCTAAGTGCGCAACGACCTGTCTTGGGACCTCCGCAGGCTAT
The DNA here is from genome assembly GCA_964535455.1 of uncultured Caldilineales bacterium. GTDB lineage: Bacteria > Chloroflexota > Anaerolineae > J102 > J102 > SSF26. Next base: position 8,852 of record CAZHTZ010000098.1, on the reverse strand, counting down.
CACGCGTGTGCGGCCTCAAACCACCGCCTGAACCTTGTAGAGCCATCGTTCAACGGACCATTCGCGGCAGGTAAACCTGGGATCCAGCCGACATGAGCACCCGGCCGGGCTTGTAATACTGTCCCTTGTTCGTCGCTGTCGTGATATTGCCGGCCTTATCGACAATTTGCACAAGATAGCGCGAATTGAGGCTGCCCTGGAATGTACCAATCCATTTCTGTGCTGCAGCATCATACTGGAGATCGACAGATTTCAACTGATTTGCCGCTAAGTTGATGTCTTCGATGTAGGAAACCAGAACACGTTCAATTCCGGAGGCATCGACTGCGCCCACCTTCATTTCAACCCTGTTGCCGCCCAAACGTACAAGAGCATCGATAACCGTGGCTTCTGGGGAAATTTGATCGGTGCTGGTGCTGTAGTAGAGTTCAACGTCAAGCGTCTCCAGAAGACTTAGCTTACCGGTGGAGGCATCATACTGGCCGAGCTGCGTCACCAGGCTCGCCTTGCCATTCAGTTGCTGAACCGAGACCGGCATAGGGGGATAGAGGGCAAGAGGATTCTCAAGTTCTGGTTCAAGGTTGGCGGTTTCATATTCGTTGTACGGGATGGCAACGAGTGGGTCAAAGGTTGTTGGCGCCTTGAACGTGGCATTGAGCAGCAAGGCTCCGTGCGCGGGCAGCTCTGGGGCAGTCACATCGCCAAAGTGCAAGGGCTGCATGGGCTGGCCGGGCACAGCATGGATCGAACCGTTGAGCGAATAGTAGTCGCCATCACCGGTTTCTGACAGCGCCAGATTCAGCGCCTCACTGAAATCGACGGAGATAGTGCCCGTGAGGATGTCGTCGCTGCCCAGTGGGTTTTCGGGTACGTCGGGCGTAAAGTCCACGCCGGGGAAGGGATCCTCCGGGTCCAGGGCCGACCCGCTCTCCAGTTCATACATCGGCAGGCCATAGAAGATCATCTGCTGCATCACCTTCTCGTCATAGCCGGAGAAGTCCGTGTCCTGTTGGTGATAGAGCGTCTTGGCCGTGACCAGCGCCTTACCCATGCTCGACTGCAACCCCTTCAGCAGCGCCCGCGTGTAAAGGCGAATCACCTTCTCGGTAAGGCCGATTGAGCTGCGCATGCCCCAGCCATAGCCCGTGTTGCCGATGTAGTTGGCGCGTTTGCTGGCAAATGCCTGGGGCAGGTCCATCGGGTTATTCGTGTTGGTAGGCGGCACATTCAGACCGGCATGGCAGCCTGGGGTGTAGATCAGCCCACCACTCAGATCGAGCGCTGAATTGGCAATCTCCTGGGCAATGATCGAGTTACCCGAAGGCGCGCCTTCAGCATAGTGTGAGGCATGGCCGCTGATCGACTGAACTTTGAAGGGAGCTGTTATGCGCAGCTGCAGGGCGCGGAATGCCTGCCCCGTCCAATTCTCGCCGATCAGACTGCAGTCGACCTTGGTCGCCCCAAAATCGGTCTTCCAGTCTTCACAGTCGCCGGTGGCCACATCCTGCACAAAATCGTAGCCAGTGACCAGGATGTTGTCCACCGTGGTGACGGGATTGGCCAAAAACGCGTCGATCTGGCCCATGATCTCGGCCGGTGATTCGATCAGGCGTCCGGCTGCCAGATCGGGAATGAACAACTCGGTACCCTGCTGCACCGTCGGTTCACGATCGGCAATGTAGTCGTCAGAGAGGAAGTAGTTCCCTTTGAGAGCGGCGCCCGTAGAGTTGCTTACGTCCGTAAACTTGTAACTGCTCTCCGAACTACGCGGCGTCTTGTCAAGGATGCGGCGCATGGGCAGGGCGCGGTCATCACCTACCAACACGAGGTACTCGATGCCGCTGCGCTGCTGTAAATAGGTCGCCACGACGTTGCGAATCGCAGTCGTCACCTGATTGGCTTTTTCCACACTGGCCTGGTCATTCGCCCACGCAGCATACGCGGCGCTCACCTCGGCATTGTTGTCCAGGCGGATGATCTCGCCGCGCACTTTGTCATGCTGGGCCAGGCTGGCGAGCTTGTCCATGACCTGGGCGGCTTCACTGTCGCTGTAGAGTTGGGCAAGCTTGGCACGATTGACGAGAATCAAGGTGCGCACACTGGATGGATTGGGCGTCGGCGTCGGCGTCGGCGTCGGCGTCACAGACGGCGTCGGCGTCGGCGTCGGCGTTCCTTGTTGCACACGAATGTCGTATTCAGTGCCGGCGCCGAGGTTGGAAGGGTTGTACTGGCGGACCCTGGCGAAGTAGTTGCCGGTAGCGGCAGGGGCAAACGCCACCTGTGAACTGGTGCCGGGCGTGTGATCGTCGTTTTGTGCCACCATAGCGCCGTTGGCATCATAGAGCTCGATAATCGTATCCGCATCAGGACCGGGATTGAGGGTTTCAACCATGTAGGAAGCGCCGCCGGTGGCATTGAAGGCGACCCAATCGGTGTCCTCACCGGGGCAGAAGTTGTGCGAGGTGGGGGTGCCGCCGGGGCTGACAACGCGCGCTTTGTCGCGCGAGTTGTCATCCTCAGAGGCATCCGTCTGGCAGAGCCCTTGGGCAATGCGCAGGTCGTATTTGGCCATGTCCCCGGCCACGGTGGCAGAAGCATCCTTGATGTGGAGCAGGTAATTGCCGCTGATGGTCGGATTCCAGATCAGGCGGGAGCCTTTGCCGGCGCCGCTGTCATCATCGCACACGATCTTGTCGCCGTTGCTCGCATGAAGACAGAGAACGGTATCGGCGGATGCAGCCAGATTGAGCGTCTCGATGTTGTAGGTGATGCCGGAGGTGGCGCTGAACTTGACCCAGTCGGCGTCAGCAGCCGGACAGGCATTGTGCGTTTGCTTGGTTCCGTCGGTGGTGATCGACTTGGCGTCGGCAGAGTTGTCATTCTGCTCGAAGCTGTCTTCGGTGCAGCCATCTGCGCCCAGGCGCTCCACCTTCACCGTATAGTCGGTCCCGGCGCCAAACACCGTTGCATTGACCGGTTCGGCCTTGAGGTACAGGAAGCCGGCTTCCGGCGCCGTGAACTCCAGGATCTGGCCGCTCGATGTATCGGTGGCATCTGCGCAACTCATGAACAGGCCGAGCCTGGTATTGGCCTTCGCGCCGACATTGGTGGAGACGATCTTGTACTGTGCACCCGCAGTCACGGAAAAACGCATCCAGTCGGCGTCACCAGCCTTGCAGAAGGTGTGGGTTTGAGCGACAGCAAGCGGCAGGTCGCCCGAGAGAGAGCAGGTGTCGTTGGCTTCGAGGACGTTTGAGCATCCGGTGTCACTCGTGACTTTGAATTGATAGGCATTGTCCGGGCCATAGTCCAGACGGTTGGGAGACACTTTGATGTAGAAGGTGCCGTCAGCGGGAGCCGTAAATTCGATCCTGGCGCCGCCGCCAAAGCTGGCCGGACCCTCACAGGTGCCGCGCAGCTCCAGGGTCACCGCGGCATCGGCGCCAACAGGAATGGCTTCGGCTTTGTAGGTAACGCCGCTGGCGCCGGTGAACTTGATCCAGTCCACATCGGGGTCAGGATGGCGCTGGAGATTGCGGTCCTGCACCGGGCCGTTGGCCGTGGCCTCTTTGGCATTGGCGCAGGTATCGTCATTCTCGAAAGCGTCGACGCTGACAGGTTTCGGGAAGAGGTTATTGTTCTCGTCGGATTCGACCACTCTGTTATCCCAAGGCGGGTCGACCCAGGCATAGACCTTAGGCGGCGTGTTCTGGAATACCTGCCCAGTACGGGTGTACCGGAACGTCCTCCCGGCAGCAAGGGGCAAGAAATAGCCGCCAATGGTTGTGTAAGTAGTCGTCTGTGTAGGAGGGTCGTCGGTGGGTTCAACGTAGAGATAGAGGTTGAAGCCCCCCGTAGCCGTGGCGTCTCCCTGATTCTTCACCACCACTTCAATGTCAGCCGTGCCGCCTGCTCCCGGATTGGCTGGCGTGAGCGTGATGCCGGTAATGATCAGATCAGGCGCAGCGCTCACCTCTGCCGGATCAGCTCCGGCGCCATCCTGTTCCAGTCGAGCCGCAAGCGACGGCCTTACTTCGACAGCCGAAACCAGCAGCGAAAGTGCCATGACAAGGAGGCCCCAAAGTGCCAGGCCGCGCGGACGCTGGATTCTCAGAGGCACAAGCCTGCTCCAACGAATCCTCATCGGAGAAAGATCCCCTGCTCTGAGTGTGGATGGTCCATGATCACGTAGCGGCTTGCCTGACATCGTGTGTTCTCCTTTCGAGGTTCGAAACCACCGGGAAACTCGCCCCATGCAAACCAGGGCGGCGGCATGCGCGGGGGTTCATGAGGCATCCAGCGGACCTGGTGCAGGATCTGTCAACCAGACCCGCCTGCGAACTTCGTATAGTCCGCTAATGTTCCCACAAACAGCCGTATCTGGTGATGGATCTGCTTGTCATCTTCGTTGACAGTGCCCCACACACCCCGGCCGATATCTTGTGGGTTCGCAATGTCACGGTAGGGCAGTACGCCCGCGCTGTCACGAATCTGCAGCTGGCTGGCTGTGATATCGTACAGGAGCGGCGTCACGACCAGGTTGACCACGCCATCCGCAGTGGCCACCGCCGTGAAGTCCCTTTTGCCTGCGGATTCCTGAACGTAGCTAACCTGGGGATCAACCGCGGCAAACGCCGTACCCAGCTCGTTGATCGGTACATAGTCAAAGCCTGGCGCCGGCTGCAAGTTGATGGTGAGCGGCCCGGTGTAGGTGTCGCTCACCTCGATGGTTAGTTGTGGCTCAGGATTCCGGTACAAGTAGATGACGCCGTCATAGCTGCCACCTTTGCCGGCAGCATAGCGCGGCGGAAGGGCGCCCTGTTTGCCGGTCAGCCGTTGTTCAATATAGTCCTGGCCGCGCACCTGCCAGATGGCTGGCTTACCCACGCTCTGGATCGTGATCGCACCCTGGGCATCGGCGGTGACTCGTGGATGATTCGGATCAGGTGCTTCCGGTGCACTTGGAAAGTAATGGAGGTCGATGGCTGCGTCTGTGATCGGTGCGCCAGTCTCAGCGTCGACGACGCGCACCTTATGCTGCTGCGGTGCGCCGGTAGGGGGAACGCAGGCAACCAAAAGCATCAGCGCCGTGATGGCGCACAACGGGGCAATTGCTCTCATCATGTTGCGGTGAACCTGTCTTCAGGTGGGAATCTTCCCGGAAGCTGGCAGCTTCCGGGAAGATTCGGGAAGGTTCCGTGAACGGAACTTACGGATAGTACGCTCCGCCAAACCAGACGTCGGCGCTGGTCCAGCCATTGCTGCTGCCGTACCAGCCCTGGTTGACCCAGAACCACCGGGAGTAGTCGGTCGAACACCACCACAGGAAGCAGGACTCCCGGCTGCGCTGGGCGTAGCCAAGGGCCAGTGGATAGTGCTTCAGCCAACCCGTGCCGACAATGGCAGGCTTTCCGCTCGTCACCGCATCGATGGCCCGGTTGCGGGCGCCATTGCAGGCCCCAAACCAACACAGGCCTGTTGGATCATAGCTGGTGCCCATGCTCCAGGCAGCGGTCGCACGTGGTTGCACATACTTATAGGCATCGATCATGCGCCACGGCCAGGTGGCGCCGCTGCCAAAGGCGCACCAGGTACCAATGTGGTTGCGAATCTCCGTGGTCATCGCCACCACGCCGGCGTCCTGGTTAAGGGGCGCCACGGCGTCGGCGCCGTAGCCGCCGCCCACGCGATAGAGCCCATCGTGGTTGGCATAGGGCGCGGCGTTTATGGCCGCCCGCCGGTCCGCCCAGGCAAAGAGCATGGCCCAGGCGGTGGCGCCGCAGCCGCTGGCGCAGCCGCCATAGGTGAACTGCCCATATCTAATGGAGGAACCGTCGCCGGGCGTCCACCAGTAGCTCCAGGGTCCCCAGTCACCGCTGGGTGCAGCAGGCGCTTCGACGCTCGCGGCGCTCACCTGATCGCCGCTGCTGCTCCGGGCGAGGAACGGGAGGAAGACCTGTCCATAGGTCAGCGCCGCGGCATTGACGATGGCGTATTTGACGACGTCGGTCTTGTCGTTGGTGTAAGTCAACTTGACCTCAATCGCCAGGCGGGCCTCCTTGTCCGCTGGCTCGCCGAGAACGGTCAGGCGAACGCCCGTGGGCGTGCTGTTGTCGCTCAGCTGCTCCTGTTGCAGGTACTGCGCCGCCGCCCCATCACCGGTAACTTCGATCGAGGCAATCGTGAACGATGCCAACCCGTGCACCGTCCGTACGTCACCCTTGACCAGCGATTCCCCGTACTGGCTGAGGTTGTTGTTCAACTGCCAAGTGCTATTTGCACGCTGCTGGAGCGAGGCCAGCAGCGGCGCATACGCGTCCTTGTAGCCATCCTTCAAGGCCTGCCACGATTCCCAGTCCGCCTGATTCGTCAGGGGCAGTTCGTCAGGCCCCTCATGCGTCAGATTGCCCTCATCGTCGATGGTCTCGGTGACCAGCTCGGCCGCCTGTTGCGGGACCGTATCCAACCCTTCGATGCGGCCTGGTAGGTTGCCCAGGTTGACGACATCCGTGGCCACAGTGGTGATGCCGAGAGCGGTGGGCTCTTCGTACTCAGCGGCATAGGCCAGGGCATCGACCTTGTAGAACTCTGTCAGCTGCGTGCCCAGCGGGGCGAGCTCTGCCAACTGCTGGGTTGGCGACATGCCGGTTGCCTCCCAGTGGGTCACCGGATAGTCGTGTTCGCCTGCCGCCAGTTGGATAAAGCCAGCAGGCTCATAGCCATTGTCAACAGGCTTCTCCACGTTGAACTCGTAGTAGGCGGGCGTCTGCATGTCAGGGCGATAGAGGATGCGCGCATTCGGATTCACGCGCGCATCTGTCCACTCCGGCGTCAGATCGCTGCCGCGCATCTCTTCCAGGAACTCGGTCGCACGCCGCAGCACAGCCTCCGGGACATCAGCCAGCGGCGTGAAGCTGGGCCGGTGGGGTGCTGCAGGCGAAAGCGTTACCTTGTAGCCATCGAGGCCGGCGCTGGCGATGCCGTTACGCCTGACCAGCAGGTAGTAGTCGCCGGCGCGGGTGGCGCTGAACTCCAACTGACCATTCCGCAGCGCTACCGCCGGTGCATCCGTGCGGCAGCCATCATGCAGCGACAGTTGCAGCCCCGCCGCATCGCTGACCTCCAGGCGGTAACGAGCGCCTTGCTCGACGGAGAACTTGACCCACTCCGTCTCGGTGAACTGCGGTAAGCTTTGCGCCAGGGTGTCATCGACAGCAAGGGTGCGAAGGTTCGTGCAGGCGCCAGGTGCATCGGGCTCGGCGAGCGGCGCCTGAGCGAACGCCGCCGGAGCCGCCGCGATAGAGAGCGCCAACGCGAGCAGCAGTATCAGTAGCCACCCTGTCGAACGAAGCACTCGCCTGACTGGTTGTGTGCTTGACATGGAAGTCACTCCTTTCGACCAGTAACGTTGAAAAAGCTTTGGCGGCATGTGCTGCCGGCGGCTCGCTTCCGGCGTCAGGGATTCTGGACCGGCGGGCCACAGGCAATCGGAAGATTTGTATGGACTCATAGTCACCTCCCTCCCAGAGGGTGCATATGTTGCCGGACGCTGCATCGCGCCGGCAGATACGCTAAGCTATCGCGGTTGGTGGATGGCAGATGTGGTGTGCCAGGATGATCATGTCGCTACTCTAAGCCTCCTTCCCGAGACGGTTCGGGGACAGCGTCTTGCGCACGGAAGACCACGCTGCAAGGACACCTACGAAAAAGAACGGCGGCCTCGCAGCCTGGAGCGTTGAAAGGGATGGACAACGGATGTGACTCATGACCGGACAGGGCCAGGAAACAACCCACTGCTCAGCTATCGATTGGCGCCCTTGTACCGCAACTACACGGCTGCCCTCGCCAAGAACAATGGGCGTTGTGTCGACTTTGGGCTTATTATGTCTAGATAAACGACGAATAACCCGAAAGTAGTAGTCTATTTTACTACGGTCTTGCACCACTGTCAACCCATTTCGAAGCAATCACTTCAGGTTTTTATGTAGGCCTGGATACGCGATCGGGCAGAGAGCGCCGCAAAAGCCTTAGAAAGTAAGCCTTACCCCCAGGCCCTCAGGTCATACCAGTCGCGCCCATACTCCGGCTCGGCCTTCAGTGAGCAAGGCACATTTGGAATTGCTGGATTCTTCGATTCTTCACCCACGGCTTTTACATAGTCGTGAAGGGTAGACAAAACATGGAAGTGGGCCGGGCGGGGAGAAGTGTCGTTCCGGCCCCGATGGTGGGGGTCGTTGCTATTGGCTGTGCTGCTGCTGGTGGCGATGCCTGCCGTTCTGTGGGCGCATCCCCTGGGTAACTTCACGATCAATCGCTACAGCCGCCTTACGCTGGAAAAGGGTGAGGTTGCGGTGGTCTACATCGTGGACATGGCTGAAATCCCCACTTTTCAGGCGCGCACCGAAATCGACGCCGATGGCAATGGCGAGATCAGCGAGGCAGAAGAAGCGGCCTATCTTTCGCAGCAGGAACAGGAGTTAGGAAGCGGGCTGCGGCTGACCGTGGATGGCGCCCGCCTGGCGCTGGCGCCTGTGACGCGAGAGATCAGCTTTCCGCCAGGTCAGGGCGGCCTGCCCACGATGCGCTTGAGCTTTCGCTATACCGTAGGTCTGCCCGCGGCTCGGCAGCCACAATCTGCGGAGTTTGTGGACACCAACTTCCCCGGTCGTCTGGGATGGCGAGAGATAGTCGTGAGAACCGGACAGGGCTGGTCATTACTGGACAGCAATGCACCGAGTCAGGATGTAAGCAACGGTCTGCGCACCTACCCCACCGATCTGCTGCAAAACCCACCTGATCACTCGACGTTCGTTCAAATTTTACTAGGAAAGTGACATTTGGTATACCCGAGA